>CAZBAO010000008.1:0-26768 GCA_964490085.1 uncultured Eubacteriales bacterium
CAGCTCGACACCGCATTCCTTGAGCACGCCCTTTTTCTCCAGCTGCATGGCAAGATTCAAACCCGTTTGACCGCCGATACCGGGGACGATGGCATCCGGACGCTCGTACCGCAGGATCTTGGCGATATATTCCAGCGTCAGCGGTTCCATATATACCTTGTCCGCTATGGTGGTGTCGGTCATAATGGTGGCGGGGTTGGAGTTACACAGGATGACCTCGTACCCTTCCTCCTTGAGCGCCAAACACGCCTGCGTGCCGGCATAGTCAAACTCAGCCGCCTGACCGATCACGATCGGGCCGGAGCCGATGATCAGAATTTTCTTGATATCTGTTCTCTTAGCCATACTATCCTCTCCCAAACTTTTTTTACAGATCTATACTTACTTTTTATATACGATCTTACCGTCACAGACGGTAAGCACACATTCACCGAACAGTGTATCCCCCGCAAAGGGCGTTGCTTTTCCGAGCGATACGAACTGCTGCGGATCAATCGTCACCTGTTTTGAAAGATCCCACACGGAAAACTCCTCGCCAAGCGGGATCCCGAAGCGTTTGCGCGGGTTGTACACCAGCAGTTCCAGCAAGCGCTCCATCGTTATGATGCCCGGCTTGACCAGATGGGTATACAGTACCGGAAACGCCGTTTCCAATCCCACGATCCCGAAAGCACTGCCTGCAAGACCTTTCGCCTTTTCCTCAGCAGAGTGCGGGGCGTGGTCGGTGGCGATCATATCAATGGTGCCGTCGCGGATGCCCTCGATCAACGCCTCACGGTCGCGCTTTGCACGCAAAGGCGGGTTCATCTTAAATCGGCCGTCCTCCTGCAAGCAGGAATCATCCAGCACGAGGTAATGCGGGCCTGTCTCACACGTCACATCCACGCCACGCTTTTTCGCCTCGCGGATCGCATCCACGCTTTCCGCCGCCGAGACGTGGCACACGTGGTAGCCGCAACCGATCTCCTCCGCAAGCTTGAGATCCCGAAGGATGGGACCGTATTCACTTTCGGAACAGATGCCCTTGTGACCGTGCTTTGCGGCATAGTCGCCGTCGTGAATATAGCCGCCGTGCAACAGAGAGTTATCCTCGCAATGCGCGACGATCAGCTTGCCGAGCGCTTTTGCCTGCTTCATCGCGGCACGCATCATTTCTTCCGTCTGTACACCTTTGCCGTCGTCCGAAAACGCGATCGCATAGGGAGCGATACCGGAAAGATCGGCAAGCGTCTCCCCCTTTTGCTCGACCGTAATGGAGCCATAGGGATACACGTGGACACACGCATCGCGATCGACGATGTGCTGCTGCAGCGCGATGCTCTCGACCGAATCCGGAACCGGATTCAGATTCGGCATCGTACACACGGCGGTATACCCACCTGCGGCTGCCGCCCTACTTCCCGATGCGATGGTTTCTTTATAAGAAAAACCCGGCTCACGAAAATGCACATGCACGTCGCAAAAGCCGGGGAAAACAGCATATTGAGAGGAATTATAGGCACTCATACCGTCGGCCAAAAAACGGGCACCAATACCGTCCGCGAAGGTCGTTTGTCCCCAAATTTTCGACTTTAGCTGTGCCATGATGCTCCTCCTTTACACAAAAAGAGCCTTCCCACTCGAAAGCGGCAAGACGCAACAGAAAAACAGATACGGTCACACCGCATCCAATACGCTCCAGTCTTGCCGATCTCTCTGGATCGCCCTTAAAGAACTGATTTCTGAAATTATATCACGGCGCCTTGATTTTGTCAACGGATTTTGCAAAAAAACATACCGACCGTAAGCCATACGGTCGGTATGCGCAGCTCAACTCTTTTTGCCCCAGACGGAGGGGGTCAGTGCGAACAGGATCGGGTAGATCTCCAAGCGTCCGAACAGCATCGCCAGTGTCAGCACCACGGTCGACGCATCGGAATACGCCGCGTAGCTTGAAAGCGGGCCAACACCTGCTAAGCCGGGGCCAACGTTGTTGAAGCAGGAAACCGCCGCCGACAAATTCGTTTCAAAGGAAAACGGTTCAAACGACAACACCAGGAATACCGCTACCAGCAACACCATATACAGCACAAAATAGGAAGACGCACCGGTGAGTGTCTGTTCCTCCACCGGTTTGCCGCTCATCTGCACGACACCCACCGAACGCGGGTGCAGCATCTTTTTTAGGTCGCGGCCGACCGTCTTAAACAGCAGCATTACGCGAGATACCTTAAGGCCACCCGCCGTAGAGCCGGCACAACCGCCGATCATCATTAAAACCAGCAAAACCGCCTTTGACAATTCCGGCCAAGCAGCAAAATCGGTCGTGGAATATCCGGTGGTGGTGATGATCGAGGACACCTGAAACGTCGAATGACGGAGCGCTTCAAGAAAGGTGTCGTACAATGGCAATATGTTCCCCACGATCACGCCGGTTGCCACGGCAACGATCGCCAGATAGCACCACAGCTCACCGCTCTTGAGAACCGGCTTCACGCGGCGGAGCAGCAAGAAATAGTACAAATTAAAGTTAATGCCAAACAACAGCATAAAGACGGTGATGACCCATTGCAGATACGGAGAGTAACCGGCAACGCTGTCCGGCTTGATGCCGAAGCCGCCGGTTCCTGCCGTGCCGAACGCGTGCAGCACACTGTCAAACAGCGGCATACCGCCACACAGCAGAAAGATGACCTGGAACACCGTCAGTGCTAAATAGATCAGATATAGGATCTTGGCCGTATCGCGCAGGCGCGGCACCAGTTTACCCACAACGGGGCCGGGCACTTCCGCACGCAGAATATGGATCGATCGACCGGATTCCGCGGGCATCACCGCGAGCATCAGCACGATAACGCCCATACCGCCGATCCAGTGGGTGAAGCTGCGCCAAAACAGCATGCCGCGGCTGAGCAGTTCGGGGTTTGGCAAAACAGAAGCACCGGTGGTGGTAAAGCCGCTGACCGTTTCAAAAAACGCGTCAATGTACGAGGGGATCTCGCCGCAAAGCGTGAACGGCAGAGCGCCGATCAAGGCAAGTGCCACCCACGACAACGCGACCGTGATGAAGCCGCCCTTGGCAAACATCGTCCGGTCACCGTGCCGGTTGAGCAGCATCAAAGCCAACCCGATGGCAAGTGTTGCCAAGGCCGTAACAACAAACGCCGTTGCTGCCGCGGATTCCCGATAATACAACGCAACCGCCAAGGGGATCAGCAGCAATAGCCCTTCCAATATAATAATTCGTCCTACTGTGTATAAAACCACCTTACGGTTCATATCATCCGATCCTTATTTCAGAATATCCGAAAGGTCCTGTAAACGGCGGTCCGCCGCCACTACGATCACACGGTCACCGGCTAAGATCATATCGTTACCGCCGGGAATAATAGGGGTACGATTACGGATAATACCTGCGATCAGCGTGTTGGATTTAAGCTTCATCTCTTTCAGCGGAACACCCAGCATCGCAAAATCACGACTGACATTGAACTCCAAGGCTTCCGCCTTGCCGTCCATCAGATGATACAGCGTTTCGATATTGCTGCCCATCGAATTTTGCAAGGCTCTGGCGTACCGCACCAACACATCAGTGATGACCTTTTTAGGAGATACGATACAATCCATCCCCAAATTTTCAGCGAGTGCCGACAGTTCGTCGCGATTGACCTTCGCGATCACCTTCGGCACGTTTTGCGAGGAGGCAAAAATGGAAATGAGGATGTTTTCCTCGTCCATACCGGTGAGCGCCACAAACGCATCGCGTGAACAGAGATCCTCCTCCAGCAGGATCTCCTGCTGTGCACCGTCACCGTGCACGATCACCGCTTTAGGCAGTGCCATACACAATTCCTGACACAGTGCTTGATCGCGTTCGATGAGCGTGACCGCACTGCCGCCCGCGAGCAGTAGCTTGGCGAGATAATACGCCACCCGACTGCCACCAAGGATCATCACATTGCGTGCCTGTTTTTGTAAAAGCCCCATTTCACGCAACAGCTTATGGATCTCGGTCAGCTGAGCGGTAAGGCCGATCTTATCGCCTGCGCGCAGAACGAAATTACCGTCGGGAATATACACCTCATCACGGCGCTGAACCACGCAGATAAGAAATTTCGCTTTGTATTTTTCACGCAGATCGCGCAAGCTCAGTCCGTCAAACGGCGTATCGTTTTTCAGATGAAGCTCGATCATTTCAAAGTTGCGGCGCGAAAAGGTCTCCACCTTGATTGCGGACGGCAGTTTTAAGATCTTATACATCTCCTGCGCCGCCAGCAGCTCCGGGTTGATCGCCATCGACAGTCCCAATTCCTGCTTAAGGAAATTGAGGCTGTTATCGTTATATTCAGGGTTACGGATGCGCGCGATCGTATGCGCAGCTCCCATCCGCTTCGCTAAAAAGCAACTGAGCATATTGGTATTGTCGGAACCGGTGACCGCGACAAACAAATCCGCTTTTCGGACGCCGGCCTCTTCCAAAACGTCTGAATCCGCACCGTTTCCGCAAACACTCATCACGTCATAGACGTTGCCGATCTCACTGAGCGGGGCGGGATCCTCGTCGATCGCCACAACATTGTGTCCTTCCGCCACCAGGCTGGCAACGATCGTTTCGCCGATCTTGCCGCAACCGACAACCAAAATATTCACGTTGTTTCCCCCGCTTCCTGTGTTTTCTCCGCTGTTTTACGGATCAAACGCTTTTTGATCTCCACACCGTCATACTTTTTCTTTGCCTGCACGCGTCCTACGTACTGTGCCCCGCAAGCCGCACAACGAAACGTCGCCGTAAAAAAACGGTGTTGAAACTGCCATTCACCCACCCGTTTGAGATTGCGCTTGCAGTCCTCACAGGAAAAGCGCAGATCCGAACGGCGGATCTGCGGATCGTCAATTTCACGGATAAAGGTGGGCTTAAAGGTCAAACGACGGTAATACTCGTCGTTTACCGATGATACGACCCTTCGAAACGAAATCGGCTCAAATACCCGACGGAAGATCGCCGCCGCCAACACGCTATCGTCAATCGCGTGATGCAGCTCCATCTCCTCACTGCCGAGCTGTAAAAGCTCCGCCAACTTGCCCAGTGCCACCTGTTGAGCCGTTCCGAGCCCTAAACGCGTTTGTGCATAGCTCTGCAGATCCAGATAGGCGGATAAAAACGGGATCCGCTCATCGTGATAAAAATACCGACAGTTTTCCATCAGCACCGTCAGATCGGTATTACTCCAGGTCATGACCACCGCGTTCTCACCGACAAACCGACACAGCTTCTCCATCGCTTGCTCAAAGGAAACACCGTGGCGCACTTGATCGTCGGTAATGCCGGTCAAATTGGTGACGAGCCGCGTCAGCTTGCGACTGACGACGGGACGGATATACGCGTCGAACCGCGCCTCTATGCGCTTGTCCTCCGACAAACGCACCGCACCGATCTCGATGATCTCGTTGAAATAGCCGCCAAGCTTCTCGCAGTAAGCGCCGTTCCATTCCAGATCCAAAATTACGTAGGTCAAGGATCAGCACATTCCCTTCAAGGTTTTTCCGCCGAGAATATGGAAATGCAGATGGAACACCGACTGACCCGCCGACTCACCGTTATTGGTGACCACGCGATAATCGGTCAAGCCCTGCTCCGCGGTGATCTTCGCGATCACCTCAAAAACGCGTGCGATCACGGCGCTGTTTTCCGGTGCGATATCCCGACAACCGGAAAGATGCACCTTCGGGATAACTAAAATATGTACCGGTGCCACCGGCTGAATATCGTAAAACGCCAGCACGGTTTCATCCTCGTATACTTTTTTGGACGGGATCTCCCCCGCCGCAATCTTACAAAACAGGCAATCCATTGTAAAAACTCCTTATTTCGTCAAAAACTCGGGAATACGGTTCATGGCATCCTCAACCCTGGCAAGATCCTTGCCGCCTGCCATCGCCATATCCGGCTTACCGCCGCCTTTACCGCCGCAGATCGCCGCCACTTGACGGACGATCGCACCGGCATTGGCGCCCGCCGCCACCGCACCGGGGGTGCAGTAGCACGCGAAGGTCACGCTCTGCTTTTCAGCCGAAGTGCCGGCAACGACCATAACCGCCTTATCCAAGCCGCGATCCTTGCAACGGTCGCACAGCGAACGCAGTTCGTCACCCGCCGTATCGGGCAATACCGCCGTTATCAGTTGAATACCGCCGACATCCTTTGCGTTTTCGAACAGATCCCCCACCGTCTGTGCGGCTTGCTGCTGACGAACCGTCTGCAGCTCGCGCTGGGCTTCCTTAAGCTCACCGAGCAGCTGCTCGGCACGGCGAACAAGGTCATCAGGGCCGGAGGCCTTCATCGCGCCTGCCGCCTCGACCATGTTACTGTGATAATTGTGTAACAAGTCAAGCACTGCCGCACCGGTCACCGCCTCGATACGGCGAACACCCGCCGCCACCGACGCTTCGGATACGATGTGGAACAAGCCGAGCTTAGAGGTGTTGTCGGCGTGGGTGCCGCCGCACAGCTCGACGGATACGTCACCCATTTTCACCACGCGCACCACGTCACCGTATTTTTCACCGAACAGCGCCATCGCGCCGAGCTTGCGCGCTTCGTCGATCGGCATTTCGCTGATCTCCACCTCCAAACCGTTCAAGATCCAGCGGTTGACAAGCGCCTCGACCTCGTGCAGCTCTTCCGTGGTCAGTGCCGAGAAATGAGTAAAGTCAAAACGCATACGTTCCGCGTTGACAAGTTGACCCGCCTGTTCAACGTGCGTACCGAGTACCCGACGTAACGCCGCCTGCAGCAGGTGCGCCGCCGAATGGTTGCGCATCACAGCGCGGCGGGAATCCGCGTCCACCTGTGCGGTGACAGCATTGCCGACGTTGAGCGTGCCGTTTATGAGTTTACCCGTGTGCAAAACCACACCGGCGTTGTTCTTTTGCGTATTGGTGACTTCAAAGCGGGCACCGTCCGCTTCGACGACACCGACGTCACCGACCTGACCGCCGCTCTCGCCGTAAAACGGTGTGGTATCCAATACCAATGTGGCATTTTCGCCTTCGCTGATCGTTTCGACCAGTTCGTTGCCCGAAACGATCGCGGTGATCGCCGCCGAGGCGGTCAAGGAATCGTAACCGACGAAGGTGCCGGCAGTCAATTGCTCGGCCACATTGGCATCGCCCTTCCAGGCATCAGCACCGGCGTCCTTGCGGGCGGCACGGGCGCGGGCGCGCTGTTCTGCCATGCGCTCGCGGAAGCCTTCCTCATCCACGGTCATGCCTTTTTCTTCCAAAATATCGCGTGTTAAATCCACGGGGAAACCGTAGGTATCGTACAGCTTGAACGCGTCGTCACCGGAGAGAACGCCGTCCTTGGTGTCGGCAAGCATCAATTCCAGTTGGGATAAGCCGCTGTCGATGGTTTTTTCAAACGCTTCTTCCTCGTTGCGGATAACTTTGACGATGAAATCTTGTTTCTCTTTCAGTTCGGGATAAGCAGAGAGGTTTTCCTGAATGACCGTTTCACACACCTCATACAGGAACGGGCGGTGAATACCGAGCAAACGTCCGTGGCGGGCGGCGCGGCGCAGCAAACGGCGCAGCACGTAACCGCGGCCCTCGTTGGACGGCATCACGCTGTCACCCACCATAAAGGTCGTCGAACGGATATGGTCGGTGATGACGCGCAAGGAAACGTCGGTCTTTTCACCGGCGCCGTATTCTACACCGACGATACGACTGATATGTTTCATAATATTCTGAACGGTATCGACCTCAAACAGGTTGTTGACACCCTGCATGATGCACGCCAAGCGTTCCAGACCCATACCGGTATCGATGTTGGGATGGTCAAGCGGCGTGTAGTTGCCGTTGCCGTCGTTATCAAACTGGGTGAACACGTTGTTCCAGAATTCCATGTAACGGTCGCAGTCGCAACCCACACCGCAGGTAGGCGAGCCGCAACCGTATTCCTCACCGCGGTCGTAATACAGCTCCGAGCAAGGACCGCACGGACCCGAGCCGTGCTCCCAGAAGTTGTCCGCCTTACCCAAACGCACAATATGGTCGGGGGAAACACCGACCTCTTTTGTCCAGATCTCAAACGCCTGATCGTCGTTTTCATAGATCGACACCCAAATGCGGTCGACGGGCAGCTCCAGCACCTTGGTGCAGAACTCCCACGCCCAGGCAGTCGCCTCGTGCTTGAAATAATCGCCGAAGCTGAAATTGCCGAGCATCTCAAAATAGGTGCCGTGGCGGGCGGTCTTACCCACCGATTCAATATCCGGTGTGCGGATACATTTCTGGCAGGTCGTCACGCGTTTGCGCGGCGGCGTGATCTCACCGGTAAAGTATTTTTTCATCGGTGCCATGCCGGAGTTTATCAGCAACAGCGAGGCATCGTTTTTGGGAACCAGTGAAAAGCTGGGCAGGCGCAAATGCCCCTTGCTTTCAAAAAAGCTGAGATACAATTCGCGCAGTTCGTTGAGTCCGGTCCATTTCATGGTTACAACATCCTTTCAAAAAAATATCTCCGCCCCATACTTGGGACGGAGATCTCCGTGGTACCACCCAAATTGCGCAGCCGAAGGCCGCGCCACTCGAACCCTTTAACGCAGGGGATACGCCGCCGTTTCCGACGGAGCTCCGAGGTGGCTTCCGTTTTACCGCAAGCCCGCCTCCCAGCCCGTTTTTGAAAACGGAGCGAGCCTCTCTGAATGTCGGAATCAACGGTTATCCTCATCACAGCCGATTACAGATAGAGTATACGCCATTCGCGCGACTTTGTCAAGCATCGAATTGCTCCTCCACATACCCCATACGGTACAGCAAATCGCAAAGCTTGGCAAACACTGAGGTGGTGCTCTCCCCCGTCCGTCCGCTGTCCTCTGCCAGCACGGTGATAACGTACTGCGGATCTTCTGCCGGATAAAAGCCGGTAAACCAGTTTTGCACCATCGTTTCACCGTCATCACCGACCCACCCCGTTTGCGCCGTTCCGGTCTTCCCGCCGGCACCCCCTACTTTCGGCTGTGCGGCGGTTCCCGTACCGTTTTCCACCACCGCGATCATCATATCCTTCACAATGTTCGCCGAGGCGGACGAGCAGACCTGTACCGGCGGGTCGCTGTCCGACGGTGTCAAATTACCGTCAATATCCACCGTGCCGCGGTACAGGTTCGGGCGGTAGAAAAAACCGCCGTTCACCACACAAGCGGTCATTTGCGCAATATGCACCGGCGACGCCAGAAGATCTCCCTGGCCGAATGACACGTTGGCCAGTACGCTTTCCTGTGAAATCGTCTGTTCATCCGGAATGGTGGCGCGCACCGTGGCGTAACCCTTTGACAGCAGGATAGGACTGTCGAAACCCAGCAAGCACGCCATGCGGTAAAGCGGCGCACCGCCGCTCAGCTGCATCAGTTGAATGTAATAGGGGTTGCAGGATCGTGCGAACCCACCGCACATGTCTAACAGACCGTGTCCCAGCACGTGATGGCATTTGATACGGTTCCCCCCCACCGTCAGGGCACCGGTGCAGGTGAAACTTTGCGTCAGCGGTATACCGGATTCCAAGGCAGCAAGGGTCGACACGGTCTTAAAGACCGAGCCGCAGTTGTAAGACGCCAGAGCACGGTTGAAAAGCGGCGAGTCGTCCCGCTCTAAATAAGACGCGAGATCGTTTTGCCGAAAGCCCGGAAAGCTCGCGAGTGCCAAAACATCACCGGTATCGGGATCCAATATCACAACGGCTCCCTTACTCAGTTCAGCGCCGGCAACGGTCTCCACCATGCGTTGCACCCTGCTGTCCAGCGTCAACGCAATACCGGCATCCGCCCTGTACAGGGTATTGGAAACCTGCGTATCACCGCCGATCAGCACACTGCCCCGACCATCTGTTTGATAGCTGACCGTGATACTACCGGAGGCTGCCTGCAGCTCCTCATCAAAAGCCTGTTCGATACCGCATGCACCGGTAATGCCGTCGTCACTTAAATACCCGATCACATGAGCCGCTAACGCATCGTTCGTGTAACGCTGTGCTACCGTAAATTGCCGTATACCGTTCACAAGCGGGAAAGGGGTGTCTGACATCAGGGTAACGGGTTTCCCGCTTTGCAGGCTTGCACTGACCTCCTCCCACTCCGACGGTGACAGGGTGTCGCTGAGTGCCGCCATCGCTTCGGGCGTGGCGATAACCGACGTAGCGTATTCCGTTCCGGTATTCGTGAGTGGTTCCAGGTTACGGTCGTAGATCGTACCGCGTGCCTGCGCCACGGTGACCGTCACGGTAGAGCGAGTACCGGAGGCTTCGGAAAGCGGTTCACGCGTCAGCTGCATCAATTTTACCATGATCCCGCTGAGCGCGAACAGAACCGCCGCCAAAAGGGCCACACCTCGTTTTTGCATACAAACCCCCCCTGTAATCGGGAGTATTCCCAAACAGGAGGAGATTTACACACGGTATCGTTTAAATACGCTTGCGCAGATAGCTGCCGACCGGCAACGGACGATCGAACGGGATACGCAACGCCATGGTGGGATGCGGAGCCGAATCGATCGGCTCGCCGTCACCGTCCAGTAAAATATCCGCCGACAGAGAGAGCGGCCGCTCGTGCGGGATCAGCGCTTCCAGACGGTCACCCTTGAAAAAGCGGTTGCGCTGGCTGAGCAGCAACTGCCCATCCTCGTAACCGGTCACCACCGCCACAGCCTGGTAGTCACGGATATAGCCGCCGCTTTTGGTATTTTGGGACGGATCGCCGAAATAAAAACCGGTACCGTAGGGGCGGTGGCTGACGGTGTACGGTTCGTGTAATACCCATTCGGGCGGCTGATAGTCCGGCGAAAAGCCGCTGTCCCGATAGCCGTCCAGCGCCTGACGGTATGCGTTAGTCACGCCGGCAACGTAATATGCCGCCTTGGCACGTCCTTCGATCTTCAGTGAACGGATACCGGCGCGGTGAAGCTGCGGCAAATAGTCGATCATACACAGATCGTTCGCATTAAACAAATAGGTGCCGTTTTCTTCCTCGTCCACCGTCAGCGGGTGTTCGGGGCGGTTCGGCTCGATCAGTTCGTATTTCCAACGGCAGGGTTGAGCGCAATCACCGTGATTACCGTCGCGACCCGTCAGATACGACGACAGCAGGCAGCGCCCTGAATACGACATGCACATCGCGCCGTGGACAAACGCCTCCAGCTCCAGCGAGCTCGGCGTTTTGGCACGAATATCCGCAATCTCATCCAGCGACAGCTCGCGTGCCAGTACCACGCGGGACGCTCCCATCTCGTGAAGCATGGCAGCCGTAGCATAGTTGACCACGCCCAGCTGTGTGGACACGTGCAGCGCGCAGTGCGGCGCGTACCGTTTGGCAAGGCTCAGCGTACCGAGATCCGCCACGATCAGAGCATCCACGCGCAACTCGTCCAGATGCTGAAAATACGACGGTAGCTGTTCGATCTCATCATTGCGCGGCAAAATATTGCAAGTCACATACACGGCTTTCCCCCGTCGGTGACAGGTGTCTACCGCACGGGACAGCGCCTCATCCGTAAAATTGGCGGGCGCACTGCGCATGCCGAAGCGTGTGCCCGACAGGTACACCGCATCGGCACCGAACAGCAGTGCCGCCTCCAACCGCTCGGCGTCACCCGCAGGGCACAGCAGTTCAGGCAACTTATCCATATATACCGATCCCATAGCGTTTACAAATACTCACGTGCTGGTCGTAGGTCTTGGAGAAATAGGTCTTTCCGGTATCGTAGTCGGTGGCAAAGAAGTAGCAATCCGCGACCGAGGAATCCTCAGACGGCAACAGCACCGCCTTGATCGCATCCAGACCCGGATTGTTGATCGCGCCGACCGGCAGACCGTCTTTTTCGTAGGTGTCATACGCAACGTTCGTGACATCAATGGTGGTGCTACCCGCCAATTTCTTGATATAGTCGCGCGTGGAATCACATTGCAGTTTCGGGAAGTTCACCGGATCGTTCAAACGGTTATACAACACACGGGATACCTTTTCCATATCATCCTTGGTCGCCGCCTCGCCCTGTATGATGGAGGCTAAAATGATGAGCTCATCCATCGTGATATCGCGGGCACTCATCGCCGAGCGGATCGTGGTATCCAGACGGGCTTCAAAGTTGTCGAGCAGCTTGCGCACGACGGTCTCACCGGAGCAATTCTCATAGAATTCATAGGTATCCGGGAACAGGAAGCCCTCTAATTTATAGATGCGCGACTCATAGCCTTCGGTTTCCATCGAATCCTTGATGAAGTCGTAATCCTTGCTGTAGTCCACCTCGGTGACTGCGTGGTAAAAATCAGTCGCCGTACAAACGCCGTTCTCTTCTAAACGCTTGGCAATCTTATCAACGGTAAAGCCTTCGGGAATCAGGACCGTCACCGTATCGCGCGCCTTGGCAGCCTGCAGATTCTGCACAAGCAGCTTATAGCCCATGTTCGGAGAAACGCTGAAGTCACCCGGCTGCCACTTGCTGTCGGCATCAGTAAATTTCGCATACATACGGAAAACGAAGGATTGCTCAATAAGCCCTTCCTCTTTGAGCATTTCGGCGATCGTTTTGGTCGAAGCCCCCTCCGGAACGGTGATATCCACCACGCGCTCCGAACGGTTCAGACCAGTATAATCCAAGCCGCCCACTACGATGAAATACGACAGAATACCCGATACGAGCAGCACGCTGATCGCATACAAAAACGCTTTCAGACAGCCAATGCTCTGCTCGTTTTGTTTGTTTTTCTTGGAACGCGGCTTTTCAGTATGTACGACGGGAGCCGGCGGCGGAACGATCGGCTCTTCGGGGAGAACCGACTCGCTGCGCACAATCGGCGCGGTGTCCACTGCTTCACCGTATTCGGAGTCCAGATCCAGGTGCAGTTCAAACACCGGTTTTTTCTTGATCGGGATATCCTCCGGAGCCTGCTCTTTCGCCTTCTCCTGCAATTCATCCAAAATGGCATCAATATCGTAATTCTTATTATCGTCTGCCATGCTATTGCCTCCTTTTGGTTCGCCGAATGTAGTTTTCCGTTACCAACAGCTGTACCGACCGATCGAATCGTCCGTGCGGCAGAGAGCGACGCACGCAGGAGCTGTAGCAAAGACCGATCATGTGTCCGTCAAAGCCCGCCAAAAAACGGTCATAATATCCTTTTCCGTACCCTAACCGATATCCGAAAAAATCGTACGAAAATGCCGGTATCAAACACATTGCGTGGGAAAAATCACTAACCAACCGTGTATGATCCGCCTGCGGCTCTAACACGCCGAAACTGCCGGGTGATAAGTCATCCATTGACTCGATATAATAAAACTCCATGTTGCGCGTGTCCGGCACGCAACGCGGCACCGCCACGCGCTTTCCGTCCGCCAGCGCCTGCGTGATGATCCGACGCGTATCCACCTCGATCGGCGTGGACACATACACCAGTATCTGCCGACTGACGCGATACTGCCATAGTTTGCGCACCGTTTCGGCAATGCTTCGATCCGCCGTTTCACGAACGGTCGGATCCATATTCTCACGGATCGCGCGAAACTGCGCACGCAGGCGCATTTTCAGTTTTCGAATATCCTCTACCGGCATTGCATCGCGTCCCCTATCTCCCGCGCTTTGTCGGGCGAAATCAAGGCGGAAACGATAGCCAGTGCGAATTCCACGGTCACGCCGGCACCTTTTGCCGTTACGATCCCGTGGTCTGCCGTAACCGATTCACCGCTTACCGCGGCACCAAGCAGCTGGTCTTCATATCCGGGATAGCAGGTCGCGCGCTTACCGCGCAACAGCCCCAGATTACCGAGCACCGACGGTGCGGCACAGATCGCGCACACCAATGCGCCGCGTGCCGCCGCCTCGGTGACATACTGTGTCACCACCGCGGATGCCGCGAGGTTGGTCGTGCCGGGAAGCCCACCGGGCAACACGACCGCTTCAAGCTCGTCATAAGACGGCAACGGCTCGCCGTCGGTCAAGTCCGCTTGCACCGCGATGCCGTGTGCGCCCATAACGGTATTACCACCAATACCGACCGTGCTCACCGTCAAGCCGGCGCGGCGTAAAATATCCACGGTCGCCAGTGCTTCGATCTCTTCAAATCCGTTTGCTAAAAATACGACGATCATTATGTTTTCTCCTCAATCAAAAGCTAATCCCATGTAGGGAGATGCGTTCAGCGTGATAGCTTGTGCAAGCGGTAACAGCATGCCGAAGCAATCACCCGTTTCTGCAAACACGCGCGCGACAAAAGCTTCACAGCCCAGCGCTTGTGCCAATGCACCGCACACGGTATCCTGCACGCCCAACAGCTCGATCACACGCAGGGTTTTCCCGTCCTTCGCGACCAAGGCGCAGGCACCGTCACCGATACGTATCGGTGTGGCGCACGAAGCCGCATAGCTCAATAAGCGGCGCTCCCACGCGACGCAGTCACGCGGCAGCAGCGTTTGCCGCAGAGACAGATACTCCTCAGCGGATAACAGTCGGATCGGCAGCGGTGCCGCCTCGGCATCACCGCGTACTGTGCGGCAAAAAAAGGCAGGACAGAACCCGAACCGTCGGTAAAAATCCACCAATGTCGGCTCGGCAGGGCTCAAAAGGCAGGCATCTGCCCCGCACTCTTTAAAGGTGCACAACGCGGTGTTCAGCAGGTCGCTGAATATCCCGCGCCCGCGATAGGCGGGCAAGGTGGCCGCCGCATACAAGTACCGTGCGGTATACTCACCGCCGTTCACGTGAAGAACGGCAGGCAGAAAAAACGCCATTGAAACCGGTTTACCGTCGATACACGCAAGCATACATTCCTCACACAGGCACACCGTTTTCAGAAAACGGTCTCGCTCAGCAGGGGAATCCTCGGTGAAAACGGCGCTCCAGATCTCACGGATCGCCGCCAGATCGCGGGAAACGGCAAAACGAATGTCGCTCATCTTACAACCACTCACAAGTGTATTTTTTAAGCACGATCGCCGGATGGTACGATTCCTTCGCGCGGCGCAATCCCGAAATTCCCATATCGTTCTCACGGTTCAGATACGGGTACGCCGTCAGCGTCTTGGCGAATTCACGGTTGATAACCGCGTACGCGCCCGCATACGCCGACAAGGCTTTTTCGACGTGAACGTCAAACACCGACTCGTTGATCGGTGACCCGAGCGTAAACGCCACCGCTTTTCCGTCCACACGGATCAATCCGCCGACCACCGACAGCTGCCGGCGGTATTTGAGCAAACGGCGAATGGCGCACCGCTCAGATATGAGCCCCGCATCCGCACAATCCCCTTTCTCGCGGCACCACTCATACGACAGCGCCTCGACCTCCTCAACAGTGGTGTCTCGGAGCGGTTCATACTGCCAGTCATGCTTACGGGAGAAAGCGGAGATATGATTTTTTTTGCTGTGATACGTGTTGCCCGGCAGGGTCGCCAGATCCTCGGTGCGATAAATATAGTCGTAATCCCCGTCGTTTGACTGAAACCGCAACCGATCGGGGTACAACGCACACAAGCGCTCGCGGGTCGCCTCATCAATGCCGTGAACCCTAAGCGGGACGCCCAGAGTATCGGTATACGCGCGCAGCAGCGCGACCCCCTCCTTCAGCGGCACACCGACCGGCACGAGGAAGGACGGCACCTCGCCGCTGTCACTGCGAAGCAATACGGCGTTTCCCGCACGGGCGATGCGAACCTCATAATGCCGACTCCACATATACGCCGTGGTATAGGAATACTCACAGCCCATACGGCCGGAAGCGGTCATCAGCGGCGCCGCCCAAGCAGCATCCTCCGGTAACAGTTCTCGAAACTCAACTTGCATAAAACGGTTACATCCCCTCGGTCACCAGTGCGATCAACCGCTCGCTGATCGTATCGATCGGCAGAGGCTGTCCGTTTTCACCGCAGGAAACCAGACTCCAGCCCATCTTTTCCGCCGCATACAACGCACTTTCGCGGCAGGTCTGCAAATAACGGAGATCCCGCTCGTGGATATCTTTTTTTGTTTCATCGCCTTCGTAACGGCTTGAGAGGAGGCGTTGAGAAATCTCCAGCGGCATATCCAGAAAGATCACGCGGTCCGGACGCGGCAGACCGAGCAGGCCGTATTCATAGTCCTGCAACCACGCAAGATACGCGTCCCATTCCTCGCGCGGCAATTTGCCCATTTGATGGATCGCATTGGAGGTGGTGTAGCGGGCAGCCAGGATCAACCGACCCGCCTGATAATCCTCTTCCCAAAATTTTTTGTAGCTGGCGTAGCGATCCACCGCGTAAAAGGAGGACGCCGCATACGCGTTCACCGCATCCGCCGCATCACCGAATTCACCGCGCAGGTACATACTCACCAACGCGGAGGACGGTTGCCCGTAGTCCGGAAAACTGATTTGACGATAGTTTATGTGATTTTGGGTAAAATACTCTTGCAAGCGGTCAAGCTGCGTGGATTTTCCACTGCCATCCAGACCGTCAAGCACCACCAAACGCCCCATTAAGAATTCCCCTCTCCGAGCTTTTGGTATTTTTCACGCATTTCCTTGAGTTTGCCGCAGCTCATCTTACCCTCAGGACAAGCACCACTGACACACGGCGGGCCCGCTTTTTTGAACAGATGCGGTGCTGCTTCCAGACACAGCGCCAGCATACGGTCGGCAAGCTCACGGATCTCCCACTGTGCGCGGTTACAGCAACGGTGATGAAAAAAATTGATAAGACTGCGCGCGTTCATCGTGACGATCATTTTGGTCGTGCAGGCATTCGGCAACACAAAACGCGCGTCTTCGATGGCTTTCTTTTCTGCCGCCCGCTCCGCCGCCTTTTGTTCCATACCGGTATCAAGAAGCGCTTTCAGATGTTTTTCTTTAAGCAGAGCGGTCAGCTCCTCGTAGTGCCGCTGATCCTCGTCCATCGCCTGACGGTAGATCGCCTCCGCCTCGGGAATCGACGCGATCTCAGGCGGCAGCACATACTCGAACTGCTTTTCCGCAACGTACCGCTGGCTCTGCACGCTGTACGACGCGATGCGATGGCGCGTTATCTGGGCAAGAAGCGAGCGCGATACGCCCTCAATACCAAAGGTGAAGGTGGCGTGCTCGATCGGACTTTCATGGCCGATCTCCGCCAGCATGTCCACAAAGGCCGCCGTTTTTTCTTCGGTCAAGCCTTCTCGGATACCGTCGATGGTTGCAGGCGAATAGCATAGGCGCGCCGCGGACGCGACGGTGTGCTCCGGAAACGGTGTGTGAGCGATCAGGGTAACGTGCATAACCAACACTCCTTGCAAGATAGCAATACAAATATAGTATATCATACCGTAAGTTCTTCTTCAAGACTTTTATCGGCTACCCTTTCCTCTTTTCAAGAAAAATTAACAAAATTCTATTGAATTGCCGACCGCAAATCCGTATACTGGTGGTAATACTGACAAGGAGGTGTCACGATGGAACGACCGAACGAGTCTGCACGGTATCAAAAACGGCGGCGTGCGATCGCGCTCTGTTCGCTTGTGATCCTTGTGGCACTGTTTTCCTGGCTCACCTATTTTCTGACGAAACAGTTTCTCGTGTTTGACAAATCCCCCGAGGAATTCAAAGCCTTTGTCGAGGGCTATGGGTGGACAGGCCGTTTTGTCGCGCTGGGCATTCAGATCTTACAGGTCATCGTTTCGCTGATCCCCGGTGAAGTGGTGGAGGTCGGGATCGGCTACACCTTCGGTGCCGTTGAAGGCACCCTGCTGTGTATGGCGGGTGTGGCTATCGCATCCTCCTTGGTGTTTCTTTTAGTGAAGCGCCTCGGTATCCGCTTGGTGGAATTGTTCGTCAGCCGTGAAAAGATCGACGAGCTGCGTTTTATCAACAGTGAGAAAAAGCTCAAACGACTGATCTTTATTCTCTTTTTCATTCCCGGTACGCCGAAGGATCTGCTAACCTATTTTGTGGGACTCACCCGCATTAAACTGCACGAGTTTCTGATCATTTCCTTGATCGCGCGTATCCCCTCGCTGGTATCGTCCACCATCGGCGGCAACCTCATTCAACAGGAATCGTATGGGGGCGCCGTATGGCTGTTTGTCATTACCGGTGCGATCAGTCTGGCAGGGATGCTCCTGTACAACCGTATCGTCTCTTTTCGCAGTAAAAAAAAGCAAGCCGATGAGTAGCCCACTCATCGGCTTTTTCTTATATGAATAACGCACGCAACTCCCGTACGGAATCCACGATGCGGTCGGCACCCGCCGTTTCCAGTTCCTCGCGACTGCCGTAACCATACGTCACCGCCACCGACGGCATACCGAACGCACGCGCGCCCTCCACATCGTATTTGCGGTCACCGATCATCACGGTCTCCGACAAGTCGGTCACGCCGACACGCTCCAATGCGCAGCGGATCACCGCCGCTTTATCGGCGCGTTTTTCCGCCATATCGCTGCCGGCAATGCAAGCGAAACAGTCGGTGAGCCCGAAATGCTGCATCAAGCGGCAGGCGTACATTTCCGGCTTGGAGGTTGCCATGATCAGCCGATACCCCGCCCGCTGTGCCTCCTCCAAAAAGGCGGGGATCCCCTCGTACACCTCGTTTTCATACAGCCCGATATCCGCAAAATATACCCGATACTCGCGCAGTGCTTCACGGGCTTCTTCATCGCTCAAGCCGTACCCCTTAAAGGACTCCAGCAACGGCGGGCCGATATACGATAACAGCTTTTGCGGATCGTTCTCCTCGATTCCGAAACGTTTCAGCGCGTACTGCACCGAACGGGTGATACCCGATGCGGGATCAGTCAGCGTACCGTCCAGATCAAACAGCAAAAACCGCGTTTTACGCGTTAAACACGCCTCATTAAAATAGTGAAGCGGATAGTCCCCGCTCACCGGATGCGGCACTGTATAATCGGCATACACCAACCGTCCGTCAACATACGCCGTGCCGCGCTTGACCGACTCCGGACGGCGGAACCGTTCATCCGTATCCGCCAAGCGTTTGAGCCGTTTTCTTTCCGTCTCGTTCGTACGCAGGCAAGGCGGCAGGATACCCGACGGATTCGTCGCAACGCGATCACACGCCATACACCCGCGTAAGACTTCAGCGTCCACACCATCCAAGGTGCCGGCAACCGTATACACCTGCTCGGTATAGGTGTCCAACGACACCCGCTCCCTTGACAAGCGTTCACTTAAAGCTGTGAACAGCTCAAACGGCGTGTCGCCGGTAGCTTTTAACAGATAGGAAAGCGTACGGCGGAATCGCCCGCTGTTATACAGCCGATCCAACGCGCTTTCGATGCGGTGCAGCTGCTCTAATTCTTCCTCACTCATCCACGGCGTGCGGCTGACCTCGTACGGCGGCCGCTCGGAAAATTTGCACGGATACGCCTGACGCTGCTCGCGCATCGGCGCGCCGTGCAGCAGCTTCAAAAAGCCAAGCTGCAGCATGTGCGGTGACAAGGCAAAGGCCGTGTTGAAGCTCTCGGCAAACACGCTCAGATCCTCTTTCGGCAGACCGGCGATCAGATCAATGTGTACGTGCACGGTGTTGCAGGCAAGCAAACGGCGGACGTTGCGCTCTAGCCGTTTCATATCCGTTTTGCGGGCGATCGCCGCCAAGGTGGGCGCGTGAAACGATTGGATGCCGATCTCCATCCGGAACAAACCGGCAGGTGCTTCGGACAACTCCGTTAAGGTTTCCTCGTCCAACAGATCGCCAGCGATCTCAAAATGAAAGCACACGTCGTGCGGGATATCCGCGCCGTAATGCTCACGGATAAACCGAATGATCGACAACGCGCGTTTGCGGTCCGCGTTAAAGGTACGATCCACAAACTTGACCGTTTTACTGCCGCTGTTCGCGAGCAAGAGGATCTCCCGCTTTGCACGCTCTAAGGGATAGTACCGCACACCTCCGCAACGGCCGGACAGGCAGAAGGCGCAGGAAAACGGACAGCCACGGCTGGTCTCCAGATACGCAATACGGCCGTTTAAGGTGCCGAAATATTCCGAACAGTAAGGACTTGGCGGCAGCTCGTCCGTGACATACGGCTCACCCTCAACGATCGCGTCACCGCCCCGATAGGACAGCCCCGGTACGTCGGCAAGTAACGAGCCGCTGTCCAACGCTGACAGCAGCATCGCAAAGGGGCGTTCCCCCTCGCCGGACAGCACGTAGTCGACCGACGGCTCCCGACGCAGCAGATCGCCCGCACGGTAGCCGACCTCCGGCCCGCCCAAAACGATTCGGAGCCCCGGCAGTGCCCGCTTCAGGCGGGCGGCTAACCGGAGCACCGCTTCGATATTCCAGATATAGCAGGAAAAGCCCACGACCTGCGGAGCTTTCTCAACAATACGGGCAAACACCGCGTCGGGCGATTCGTTGACCGTTCCCTCAACTACCTCGGCGGCCACCGAAGGTGCGTATGCGCGCACACCGGCGAGCAGGCACCACGGTGCCAGCGACGAATGAATATATTGGGAATTCAGCCCACAGATCACCGCATGCATCGGTCTCCCCCCTGTCATAGATATGATACCATTGTATCACACCGCAAGGCTCCCGACAAGTGCTTTATTTCCCGCAGTTTTTATCGAAACTGGGGTTGCAGGCGTAGAAGTTTTTACTGTTCAGTCGATCAGTTGCAAGGCGTAAGCCCTCACCTATACAATCAGAGTGGAATGGATTTGCGATAAAAAATAATTATATTTTCCACTTGATTTCAAGACTGTTTTCCGAGGCGTTAATACGCTCAATCAACGAATCT
Source organism: uncultured Eubacteriales bacterium (assembly GCA_964490085.1). Taxonomy (GTDB): domain Bacteria; phylum Bacillota; class Clostridia; order Oscillospirales; family Acutalibacteraceae; genus RGIG3009. The sequence goes on from CAZBAO010000008.1 coordinate 20,743, forward strand.
ACAACTGTGATTTTGTCGCCGACCGACAGCTCATTCCAATGCTCCATATAACCGCTGATTTCTCCCATGTTATCCTTGCGGTCATTATCGAACTGTGTGATCTGTGCATACAGTTCTTTTTTTTCGACATCAAGCTCAGCAATGCGGTTATTTATGTACTGCATAACTGTTTCATTGGCTGCCGTGATTTTATCGAGCAGAGAGGATATTTCCTTGTCGATAGCATCTATGCGTGTTTTTAGTTTAACGATTTGCAGGTTACAGCCTTCCTGCTTTTGTTTGGAAAGTGTTTTGAATTCCGCCAATTTCTTCTGCATTTCTTCAAATACGATTTCATCGACTATATCGGCATCAAGTGAGCCGAAAGTACAACCACCGGCATTGTATTTGTTATTGCACAGATAATAGCGGTTATCGGACTTGGTTTTACATCGGTATATTTTGGCGGTGAGAGCATACCCGCAATGAGCACACTTGATTTTGCCTGCAAGCCAGGTTGCTTTTGCCTTTACCGGCTTTGCAACACTATGATTATTCAGACACTTGGAACGGCATTTGATCCACGTTCTCGAATCAACAAGTCCTTCGTGCGGAGCAATTACAAGGGTATGACCTTCAAGAGATACGGTTTTGCGCTTTTGGGTATCTCCTGAATACAAATAAGCTCCGTTCGTGCCGATAAAATCATCGGGTATGTTGGCAATATTGGTGCCTTGCGCTTTGAAAAAGTCATACAACTGATAATCGGCTCTGACATACACGGGGTTTATCACCACATCACGCAGACGACTTCGGTTAAAAAGTCTACCGTCACGCTTTCGTATTCCGTGTGATTCCAGATATCGCATTACATCTCCAAGAGAGGTTTGCGGTTCAGAATAGAGCGAGAATATCAGTCTGACGATTTCAGCCTCAGACTCAATCGGCTCATACATCTTGGTGCGTATTCCGTCAATCAGTGTTTCTTTAAGCTCAAACCCAAACGGAATTCTGCCGCCCATATAAAAGCCGCGTTTGCTGCGTGATGAGTAAGCATCAATAACACGCTGCTGAATGGTCTCGCGCTCAAGCTGCGCGAAGATCATAACGATCATCAACATGGCCTTACCGATCGGCGTTCCGGTATCAAACTTTTCCATTGTACTGACGAAATCCACATTATGCTTTTGGAACATGTCAATAACGTTGGCAAAGTCCAGCACCGAACGGCTGATACGGTCAAGTCGATAGACGATAACACGGCGGATAATACCGGCTTCAATATCCCGCATCAATCCCTGAAATGCAGGGCGGTCAATGTTTTTGCCGCTATAGCCCTTGTCCGTATATACCTTTAAATCCTGTCCTATCACTTCCTTTTTGCAAAACTCGACTTGACTTTCAACGGATATGCTGTCTATCCTGTCAACCGATTGTCTTGCATAAATTGCGTCAAAAAGGTTCAATTTTCACTCCCTTCTTCGCAAAATGAAGCGGAGCTGCTGACATATATAGTATACCATAACAGCTTTTTTCAAGGTTTACAGGACATGTATTTATAAAAAACGTCATATAATTTTGCTTCCGTTTGTAGTTTTACTTCTCTTTTTTCGTCCACAGAAAATTGAGGGGTTAAATTCGTAATCGACACGGTTTTATTGCCGATTTTACGCTCCCATGTCTGTGCAACGCAACTTATCATGCAGTCCGTCTCCTTCCTTTTGCGAGTGTTTTTCTTTTATTAAAATATGATTTGCGTCTTGTCCTCTATACCAAAACGCTATTACTTCAAATCATTTCTTACTGTCAGGCATCGTGGAGAGACGGTGCCTGACCTACACTTCCCATTTCAAATGAAAATCAAAGATTTCCGTATATAAATTAAACAGCTCCTTCATCTATGAATAATCAAAGTTATTGTTTGCGCTTTCTTACAGGCTTCTCTGCAAGATAGGTGTTCGTAATATCCGGTCTGTGATGACCAAGTGCTTCGCATTGATTTTTCGCCGCTTTTATGCTATACTACAATCGAGGTGACTGTTTATGCTGCTTTACTATATCCGACACGGTGAACCCATCTACGATCCGGACTCCCTGACCCCGCTCGGTGAGCGTCAGGCAGAGGCGTTGTCCAAACGGCTGGCGCGTTACGGTGTAGATAAGATCTATAGCTCGACCTCAACGCGGGCAAGAATGACCGCCAAGCCCACCTGCGAGGCGTTGAGCTTGGAGCCGGAGCTGCTTGCTTTCGCGCACGAGAATCTTGCGTGGCATGATTTTACCGTTCCCAAAGAAAACGGCAAGGGGCGCACCTGGATCAGCTGCACCCCCAAAATGCGAGATCTGTTCAACAGCAAAGCCATCCGCGATCTGGGTGATCGGTGGTACGAGCATCCCGACATTCGAGAGTATCATTACGAAAACGGCGTCCACCGTGTTTACGACGCCGCGGATGCATTCCTGAAGGATTTGGGATATGAGCACGTTCGGTATACCGGCAAATACAAGGTGATAAACGGCAACGATAAGCGCATCGCTTTCTTTGCACACGCGGGCTTCGGCGAGGCGTTTTTAAGCGCGGTGCTGGACATTCCCTACCCAATGTTTTGCACGCATTTCGGCTTGTGCCACAGTGGCATGACGGTCATTGATTTTTCCGAAGAAAACGGCTACAGCATCCCGAAAGTGCGGACACTGTCCTCGGACTCCCACTTGTATCACGAAAACGTACCCTCGACCGATAGCATCCTCTATTAAAATCATAGTCGCCCGAACGCGTTACGCGTTCGGGCGTTTTTTATGCGTCCTTTTCAAACGTCGCGGCGACGTCTTTGAGAGTATCCGCGATATGCAATTTCTGCGGGCAATGCTTTTCGCACACGCGACAGACGATACACGCCGATGCCGCGGCATGCGCCGCCCTACGATCGTACTCGTATTTCACCTTCCACATATCCTTCGGTACGCGCTTCGCCTCGTTGTAACAAGCGAAAAACGACGGAATCGGGATATTGTTCGGACAATGCGGCACACAGTACCCGCATGCGGTACACGCCACCGCTGCTTCGGCACGAATGATGGTCGCACAGGTGACGAGCGCCTCGCGTTCGTCATCGGACAGTGGCTCGAAATCCCGCAAATTATCCTCGATCTGCTCCGGCGTGCTCATGCCGCTGAGCACAACCGACGCGTGTTGTAGATCCGTTGCAAAGCGGATCGCCCACGACGGCACGCTGTCTTCGGGACGGAGGTCACGTAGGAGTTTTTCGGCTTCTGCCGGTACGCTTGCCAACTGACCGCCGCGCACCGGCTCCATGATCAACACCTCTTTGCCGTGCCGCACCACCGTTTCATACTGCTCACGTGCGCGGATGGACGCGCTGTCCCAGTCCAGATAATTGATCTGTAAGAGCACCACCTCCGCTTCGGGGTGTGCCGTTAAAATGGTATCCAGCAGTTCGGGACTGCCGTGGAACGAAAACCCGATCTTACGCGCCTCTCCCGACGCCTTCAGCTCGCGCAAAAATCCGAATTCATCGTATTTTTCCGCAATGGCATAGTTTTGGGGATTAAGAAAATGCAAGAGATACACGTCAAAGTACTCGACCCCGCACCGCGCGAGCTGCTCGTTGAAAAGCTCGCGGCACTGCTCGTGCGCCGTCACCTTATACCCCGGCAGCTTATCCGCAAGGCGGAAGCTCTCGCGCGGGTAGCGCTCCACCACTGTTTTGCGCAGTGCTTTTTCGCTCTCACCCTCCAAATAGGTGTACGCGGTATCAAAATACTCACCGCCAAGCGCAAAATACCGATCCACCATGCCGCTCAGCGTTTCAAAGTCAATGTGGTCATCCGCCGTGCGCGGCAACCGCATAAAGCCAAATCCCGTTTTATTCATCGTCAGCTCCTTGTGAGATCGAATGGGGCGAAAAGACCCGAAATCAGCCGATTTGCGGCAGATTCGAGTGGGTCGCGTCACCTTAACACCACGTTCTGCGGCGTACCGTTCAAATACGCCTGTAAGTTATCACACACGATACCGAGCAGCCGTTCGCGCGTCACAAGCGGCGCCCACGCCACGTGCGGTGTGATAAGACAATTCGGCGCACCGAGCAACGGACAATCCGCCGCCATCGGCTCCCTCTCTAATACGTCCACTGCCGCGCCGCCGAGTTTCCCCGATTCCAGCGCCGCACGAAGTGCCGCTTCGTCCACGATCGGTCCGCGCGCCGTGTTAATGAGCCACGCGCCGTCCTTCATGCGGGCAAACGCTTCCCCGTTAAACATTTTGCGCGTTTGATCGGTCAGCGGACAATGCACCGATATCACGTCGGATTCTGTCAGCAATTCCTCAAACGTCACAAACCGCACGTCCTCCGCCTTCCGTGGGGTGCGGGTGTAACACAGCACCGTCATACCGAACGCTTTGGCAATACGGATCACCGCCTTAGCGATACTGCCGTACCCGATCACACCGATGGTCTTCCCGCACAATTCCGTGGTCGGATACCGAAACGGCGAAAACACGTCGCTGCGCACCCAGTCGCCCGCCTGCACCATACTGTTATAATCGGCAACACGGCTTGCGAGTTCCAAGATCAGCGCAAACGTATGCTGCGCCACCGCATCGGTGGAATAACTGCCCGCGTTGCACACTGTGATGCCCCGCGCCCTCGCCGCGTCTATATCAATATTATTATAGCCCGTTGCGAACAGACCGATGTATGTGAGCCTCGGTGCCGCCGCGATCACCTCGGCAGTCATCAGTGCCTTGTTACACAGCACCACGTCTGCATCGGCAATGCGTTCGATCAGTTGGTCGTTATCCGTCAGCGGATAAAACGTCACCTCGCCGATCGACGTCAACCGTTTTTCATCCAGATCACCGATGGACACCGTTTTCCAATCGGGTATTACAATTTTCATAACTATCACCAGTAATTAGTTTACCATAAGGGCGCCAAACTTGCAATGGTTTTCGCCGCGTTTTCCGCCCGTATTGCCTCAACTTTCTTTCACCATATACACCTACAAAGCATGACCATCAGGGTGCGCAACAAACGCAAAAAAGGTTACAATCCACCGTTGTCGGGTGTATATGGCAAAAATTTATCTGCTTAAGGAGGCAGATTGCGATGTTTTTGAAGTTTGAAGACCTCACCCTCGAACAAAAAATCGGTATGGTGCTGTGTGCCAGAAGATGTCGGGATGAAGATATTGATTTCATTTTAAAACTGGTAAAAAAACACGCGCTCGGCAGTCTTCAGGCACCGTTCTGGAAACCGGAGGTCGCCAAACTCGTCAAAGAAACGGCGGATTATCCCATTCTCATCGTCAACGATACCGAACGGGGATACCCCACCTCCAAGCTGCCGAAAATCCCTTTGGTCTCCCTTGCCGCCACCGGCAAAAAAGAGTATTTTCAAGCCTTCGCGAAGGCAGTTGTGCGGGACGCACAGGCAGACAATTGTAACGGCACCTGGGGACCTGTCATTGATATTCTGCACCAGGACGGTCCCATCTCGGTTCCGCGCAAGCGCGAAAGTTCATTCGCTCCGTTATTCCTCCTCTCCCCAAAAAGCAGGCTTTTGGGGGACCCCGAATTTTGCCTCGCTGTATCTCGCATCGCGAGCGCTCGGCAACGCGCCCACCGACTTCGCCACGCCCAGTCGGTAAAGTGCTTGGCGTTTAGCCAAGCAGTCCGAGGTTCGAGCCCCGCGAAAAATATAAAAAAGCGCGGTATGCCATACGGCATACCGCGCTTTTTGGTAAGCCTTTACCTTTGGAATACGAACGCCCTGTTGTAATCCGGCGTCAATTTCCTTAATGGTAATAGTGCGTTTATCTCCCGAATAATTAAAGGTTAAAACAAGCTTATCATCATATACAAAAACCGAATTGATGAAGGTCTTTATAAGCCGCTTTTGGCTTTCAAGGTCGGTATAGTCCATTTTGGTAAACTGATACAGAAAATCTAAAATATCCTCTTTTTTTAGACTCAGATCTTCTTTCAGTTTTGCCGCAGTCAAAGCGGATTTTAGTTCTGCCTT
>CAZBAO010000009.1:0-25832 GCA_964490085.1 uncultured Eubacteriales bacterium
ACGAAAATCCTGACGACAATAATCGACAGGATTTTCGTGTTGGAGCGGAAGACGGGAATCGAACCCGCGTATTCAGCTTGGGAAGCTGACATTCTACCATTGAATTACTCCCGCGTGCTTTCTTATGGTATCACAGAACTTTCCAAAAATCAAGCGGTATTTTGTCGTGGCTTGAAAAGGATGTGTGTTTGTGATATACTATGAGAGCAAATATCGTGAAAGGATCTGATCGCGTGAAAGTGTATAAAGATATTACCGCTCTCGTCGGCAACACGCCTTTAGTGGAGGTGCGCCGTCTGTCGGGAGAGGGCGCGACGATTCTGGCAAAACTGGAAAGCTTCAATCCCGCGGGCAGCGTCAAGGACCGCGTGGCTCTTTCCATGCTGAACGACGCGGAAGAACGCGGCGCGCTCTCGGCGGATTCCGTTATCATTGAACCGACAAGCGGCAACACCGGTATCGGTTTGGCGGCTATCGCGGCGGCGCGCGGCTATCGCGTGATCTTAACGATGCCCGAAACCATGAGTGCCGAGCGCCGCGCGTTGCTTCGCGCCTACGGCGCCGAGCTGGTGCTCACCGAGGGCGCTCGCGGCATGGCAGGTGCTGTGGAGAAGGCAAAAGAACTCGCAGCAGCTATCCCGAACAGCTTTATACCCGATCAATTCGGCAACCCCGCCAATCCTGCGGCACACGTTGACACTACCGGCCCCGAGATCTGGAACGATACCGACGGTACGGTGGATATTTTCGTTGCCGGCGTGGGAACGGGCGGTACGCTCACCGGCGTGGGGGAGTATCTCAAATCGCAAAATCCCGAAATTCGGGTGGTCGCGGTGGAACCGGAACGCTCCCCGCTGTTATCCAAAGGTAAGGCGGGTTCGCACGGCTTGCAGGGCATCGGCGCGAATTTCGTGCCGGACACCCTAAATACCGCTATATATGACGAGGTATTCCCCGTCAGCGAAGGCGACGCGTATACCGCGGCACGTCAGCTTGCCCGCACGCAGGGCTTTTTGGTGGGGATCTCGTCGGGTGCCGCACTGCACGCGGCACGCAAGCTCGCACTGCGCGCGGAGAACGCGGGCAAGACCATCGTGGTACTGCTGCCGGATACCGGTGACCGCTATATCTCCACCCCCTTGTTTGAGGAGTGATGTTAAAAATGAAACGCCGTTCCGTTTCTTACCCCAAGCGTGTCGCACTGGGATTTGCACTGATCATATTACTCGGTGCCTGTCTGCTGTGCCTGCCGATCGCGTCGAAAAGCGGAGGATCTACGCCGTTTTTAACCTCTCTGTTCACCGCGACCTCCGCCACCTGCGTAACGGGTCTTGTTCTGGTGGACACCTACCTGCACTGGTCGGTATTCGGACAGCTCGTGATCCTCACGCTGATCCAGATCGGCGGTCTGGGCTTTATGACGCTGATGACCGCGTTTTCATTGGCGTTGCATCGCACCGTTTCGCTCCGAGAGCGAACCTTACTGAAAGAAAATTTCAATATGCCCGAGATCGGCGGTATGGTACGGCTGACCAAGCGCATCGTGCGCGGAACACTGCTGATTGAGGGGATCGGTGCCGCTATCCTGTCGGCGTGTCTGATCCCGAAGCTCGGCGTCGGGCGCGGGATCTATACCGGCGTGTTTTTAGGCGTTTCGGCGTTTTGCAACGCCGGCTTTGATCTGCTCGGCAGCTACGGCGCGTTCAGCTCGCTGGTGCCGATGGCGGACAACGCGGTGTTCCTGATCACCGTTGCGTTATTGATCCTGATCGGCGGTATCGGCTTTATCGTGTGGGACGACGTGCTACGGCATCGGCTGCATTTCAGAAAATACCGCCTGCATTCCAAAATAGCCCTCACCGTTACCGTCGGCGTGACACTCGTCGGCACGTTGCTGTTCTTTATTTTAGAGTGGGATGCCACGGGTGCGGGCTTGTCCGTCCCCGCCGGACTGTTGCACGCGTTTTTCGATTCGGTCACGCCGCGCACCGCCGGCTTTAACGCGGTGGATACCGCGGCACTGACCCCCGCATCACAGCTCTTATCGGTGCTGCTCATGATGCTCGGCGGCTCGCCCGGCTCAACCGCCGGCGGCATCAAAACCGTGACCGTTGCGGTGTTGTTTGTTTGTCTTGTCAGCAACCTTCGCCGCCGCTCCGGCTGTAACGTGTTCGGCAGACGCCTGCCGCGCGACGTCCTCGTCAACGCGCTGTCGGTGGCGGGCATCTATCTGACGTTGGCTGTTACCGGCGTGTTTCTCATCTGCGCGGTGCAACCGGAGCTGTCCTTCCCGGACGTTGTCTTTGAATGTATCTCCGCCACCAGCACGGTGGGCATGACCACCGGCATCACACGGGATATGACTGCTTTTTCACAGTGCGTGCTGATCGTCTTGATGTTCAGCGGCCGCATCGGCAGTCTGTCCTTCGCCATGATATTTATGCAAAATAAAAAGCAAGAGATCGCCCTGCTTCCCGAAGAAGCGGTGAGCGTCGGATGAGGTGTACGCAATGAAAAATTTTTTAGTGATCGGAATGGGTCGTTTCGGCCAGCATCTGAGTCGAAAATTGACCGAGCTCGGCAACGACGTGATGATCGTGGACGAGGACGAGGAGCTCGTCAACCGTTTGGCGGGCGAGGTCGCACTCGCCAAGGTCGCGGACTGCAAAAACGAAGAGGTGCTGAAAAGCCTGTCGGTGAGCAGCTTTGATATGTGCTTCGTGTGCATCGGCAGTGATTTCCAAAGCAGTCTGGAGATCACCAGCCTGCTCAAGGACTTGGGTGCCAAGACGGTCATCAGCAAGGCAAGCACCAAAATTCAAGAAAAATTTTTACTGCGCAACGGCGCGGACGCGGTGGTGTATCCCGAAAAGGATCTCGCGTACAAGCTCGCGGTGCAGTACAGCGGCCGCAACGTCTACGATTATTACAAGCTCTCCGACGAGATCGCCGTTTACGAGACCGCCGTGCCGAAGGCGTGGGTGGGAAAGACCATCCCCGAGATCGACGTGCGCCGCGTACACGGGCTTAACATTTTGGCGGTGCGTGTCGGTACGGATCTGCAGCTTGCGGATATGACGCATCGGTTCGCAGAGACCGATCACGTTCTGGTGCTCGGCAACGACGACGACATCCGTGCACTGACCAAGAGAACGTAACGGCATTATGACGATCATACCCGACTACTATCGCCGCTTTCACTGCCTTGCCGACCGCTGCCGTCACAACTGCTGTATCGGCTGGGAGATCGATATTGACGCCGACACCTACGCCCTGTACAACGCGGTAGACGGCGAGCTCGGCAGCCGCCTGCAAAGCGGCATCGTGCACGGCGAGCAGCCGTGCTTTCGCCTGCGCGAGGGCGATCGCTGTGCGTTCTTGAACGAACGAGGGCTGTGCGACATTATTCTGACGCTCGGTGAGGACGCCTTATGTGACATCTGCACCGACCACCCGCGCTTTCGCACCTATATCGGTGACGATCTGCGGCTCGGGCTCGGGCTGTGCTGTGAGGAGGCGTGCCGCCTGATCCTCGGCAGTCCGGTTCGGTTCGTCGATGCGGATACCGACGGCGAGGTGGCGGTGGACACCGCCGTACCGCCGTTTGCAGATGCCCGCGCACCCGCCGAGTGGGCGGTGCTTTACCGCTCGTTAGAACGACTGGATCCCGCGTGGGACGCCTATCTCGATCGGCTCGCCGTTTGTGAGACGTTCACCCAACCGCGGGATGCAGTATGGGAACGGTTGACGGCGTATTTTATGTTCCGTCACGCGCACGCGCGGTTCGCCGCACACGCGGCGGCGGTGATCGGTACGCTCGCGCAGGGCGCGGACGTTGACGAGCTGTGTGAGATCTGCCGTTTATATTCCGCCGAAATCGAGTATTCGGCAGAAAATATTGACGCGGTGATCGATTTATTGTAAAATGACGACATACTACATTGTAAAAGGCAGGGTTGCCGTATGATGAAACCGGATCCCACGGTAAAAAAAGAAACCGTTTACATAGCGGTGTTTTCACTGCTGTGCAGTGTGTTGATGCAAGGGGTTTTTCTCGTCGTCGGAAAATGGGACTATACCGTTTTGCTTGGAAATCTGTTGGGATGGATGACTGCTGTGGGCAATTTCTTTTTCATGGGACTTACGGTGCAACGTGCAGTGGGCGAGGAGCCGCAACAGGCGGAGCGGCGTGTGCGTGCCAGTCAAAGCTATCGGCTGATATGCCAAGGTATCATACTGGTGTTGGCTGCCGTGCTTTCGTGTTTTCATCTGGTTGCTGCTGCCGTACCGCTGTTATTTCCGCGCGTTGCCGTTCAGCTTCGGCTGATGTTTAATAACAAAAAGGACGGAGGGGATGCTCGTTGAGGATAAAGAACCGCCGTTTTGCGGCGGTGGATATTCTGCTGCTGGCGGGCGCGATTTCACCCTTGATAGCAGGGCTGGTGCTGAAGATCCTGACCAAGCCGGCTTCAAACGGTATCGAGATCACGGGTGCGCTTATCTATTTCACCGTTCCCATGCCGTTTCAGGATCTGTATATCACGGAAGCGCAGATCAATTCGGCGTTGGTGATCATCACACTGCTTTTTTTGTGCCTGTATTTTACACACGGTTTAAAAGAGCGTCCCGTATTAAAACGTCAATTGCTTGCCGAATGGATCGTGGAAACATGTGATAAGCTTGTTTCGCAAAATATGGGGGACTGCTTTGGCGGCTTTGCTCCTTTCATTGCAGCGATCATCGGCTTGTCGGCGTTTTCCAGCTTACTGTCGCTGCTGGGACTGTACCCGCCGACGTCGGATATCAATATTACTGCCGGCTGGGCTGTTTTGGTGTTTGCGTTAATTACGTACTACAAACTCAAATGCGGTCTGGGAAATTATCTGAAGGGCTTTACCGAGCCGATCGTGGTGCTGCTCCCGCTGAATATTTTGGGCGAGGTCGCCACTCCCGTGTCAATGGCATTCCGTCACTTCGGAAACGTCCTGTCCGGCTCGGTTATTGCCGTTCTGATCGCCGTTGCGTTGCAAGGGCTATCGTCGCTGTGCTTTGGTTGGCTACCCGGCGTGCTCGGGGAGATCCCGTTTTTGCAGATCGGTGTTCCGGCCGTGCTGTCTCTCTATTTCGACATTTTCAGCGGGGCGTTGCAGGCGTTTATCTTCGCCATGCTGACCATGCTGAATGTTTCCGGTGCTTTTTCGCCGGAAGACTATGAAAAGCGCAAGAAAAATAAATTAGCCAAGAAATTGGCAAAAATAAACGGAGGTAACGAATAATGGAAATCGCGATTGGTATCATGTTGGGTTGTTGTATGTTGGGTGCCGGTATTTGTATGGGGATCGGTGCTATCGGTCCCGGTATCGGTGAAGGTAATGCCGTGGCAAAGGCGTGCGAAGCGATCGGACGTCAACCGGAGAGCAAGAGCGATGTCACCTCGACTATGATCATGGGCTGCGCAATTGCGGAAACCACCGGTATTTATTCGTTGGTCATCGCTATTTTGCTGATCTTCGTTGCGCCCAACCTTCTGGTCAACCTTCTTGTTAAGGCCGTTCAATCTCTGTGATTTCGGAGTGAAGATTCATGCAAACATTAGATGTCGTATCCGTCAATCTTTGGCAGATATTGATCTCACTCGCCAATCTGGTTTTGATTTTTCTGATCGTCAAGCATTTTTTCTATAAAAAAGTCAAAGAAATGCTGGAAAAACGTCAAAAGACCATTGAGGACGATTATGCGGCGGCGAACGCCGCGAAAGAGCAGGCGCTGGCGGATCGGGCGGCGTATAACGAGCAGCTGCAAGGCGCCAAACACGAGGCGGACGCACTCATACAAAACGCCGTTCAGCTTGCGAATGACCGTGAGCGTGAGATACTTTCCGAAGCGAAAGCGAAAGCCGACGGCATTGTCCGTCAGGCGGAAAACGACGCCGTTTTGGAACGTAAAAAAGCCGAGGACGGTATCAAACGGGAGATCGTGGAAGTATCGTCGCTTCTCACCGAAAAGCTGCTTGAGCGCGAAGTGTCGGCCGAGGACCATCGACGCTTTGTGGATTCCTTCATCGAAAGTATAGGTGACGACGATGACGGGAACTGAAAAAGAGTATGCCGCCGCTCTGTTCATGCTGGCGGCGGAAGACCGGTGTGTCGATGAGTTTTGTGATGCACTGGATACGGTGTGCCGTGCCGTGGACGGTGAGCCGGACTATTTAGAATTTCTATCCTCGCCCGCTGTTTCGCTCGCCGAGCGGATGTCTGCGATCGACGAGGCGTTCGGCACTCTGCCGGAGCATATCGTCTCGTTTTTGAAGTTGTTATGTGAGCACGGGCATATTCGGACGTTACCTGCCTGTGCGGCGGAATTCAACCGGCTCAAACAGGTAACGGAAAAACGTACCGTCGCGCATATCACCTCGGCTGTGCCGTTGGACAAAGCGCAGCAAGCGGCGTTGTGCCGCAAACTGGAAACACTGACGGGCAAGGGAATTGATGCCGTCTATACGACCGACGGTTCACTTTACGGCGGCGTGGTGGTTGAGGTCGAGGGCAAGACCTACGACGGCAGCCTTAAGCACCGCTTGTACGATGTAAAGGATGTGATGATCTGATGAACAGACCTGAAGAGATCAGTACCATCATCAAAACACAAATACAAAACTATACGTCACGTATCGACATGACCGAAACCGGCAAGGTCATTCTGGTCGGTGACGGGATCGCTCGCGTGTACGGGTTGCGCAACTGCATGGCAAACGAGTTGCTGGAATTTGACGGCGGAAGCTTTGGCGTTGCCCAGAATCTGGAAGATGAAACCGTGTCGGTTGCTATCTTGTCGGATAACAACGATATCCGCGAGGGAACGACCGTACACCGTACGGGACGGGTGTTATCCGTTCCGGTGGGCGAGGGACTGCTCGGACGCGTGGTCAATGCACTCGGCGAGCCGATAGACGGCAAGGGGCCCATCGATTATGCGGGCGAAAGACCGTTGGAATCCGAAGCCCCCGGTATTATCAAACGCCAAAGCGTCAGCGTACCGTTGCAGACGGGTATCAAAGCCATCGACAGCATGATCCCGATCGGTCGCGGTCAGCGCGAACTCATTATCGGTGACCGTCAGACGGGTAAGACCGAGATCGCCATCGATACGATTATCAATCAGAAAGACAGCGGTGTGATCTGCATTTATGTTGCGATCGGCCAGAAAAGCTCGTCGGTCGCACAGCTTGCGGGTGAGCTCACCCGTACCGGCGCCATGGCGTATACCATCATCGTATCCGCTACCGCCGCAGAAAGTGCACCGCTTCAGTATATCGCGCCGTACAGCGGTTGCGCCATGGCGGAATATTTCCGCGAGCAAGGAAAAGACGTGCTCATCGTGTATGACGATCTGAGCAAACACGCGGTTGCTTACCGTGCGCTTTCCTTGCTCATTCGCCGTCCGCCCGGCCGTGAAGCGTATCCCGGTGACGTGTTCTATCTGCACTCCCGTTTGTTGGAGCGCGCCGCGTGTGTTGCTCCCGAATACGGCGGCGGCTCCATCACCGCACTGCCGCTGATCGAAACGCAGGCGGGTGACGTGTCGGCGTATATCCCGACTAACGTGATTTCCATCACCGACGGTCAGATCTTCCTCGAAACCGAGTTATTCCATTCGGGTATCATGCCCGCCATCAATCCCGGTATTTCGGTTAGCCGTGTCGGTGGTTCCGCTCAGCTCAAAGCCATGAAAAAGGTGTCGGGCGAACTGAAGCTGTTGTATTCCCAATACCGCGAACTGCAATCCTTTGCTCAGTTCGGCAGTGATCTGGACGCGGACACCAAGGCGCGGCTGGCACTCGGCGAGCGTATCGTCGAAGTGCTCAAGCAGGGAAGAAACGCGCCTGTTCGGGTCGGTTGTCAGGTCGCCGTTGTGTATGCCGTCATCAAAGGCTATCTCAACGACGTTGCGATCAAAGACGTTCGTGAATACGAGGCGCGGCTGTTCGCAAAACTTCAAAACGAAAAACAGCAGTGGCTCAGCCGCATAGAAGCGGGTTATTATGACGAATCCGACGAAGAAGAACTCAAAGCGATCCTCGCGGAAATGCAGGTGTAACGCGTATGGCAGGAAATACGAAAGCACTGCGCGTACGCATCAAAAGCGTCACCTCGACCCTGCAGCTGACCAAAGCGATGGGCTTGGTGGCGTCGTCTAAGATCCGCCGCGCCAACGCCGCGATGCTCAAGGGTCGCGAATATGCCGCGGCATTGCACCAAACGCTGTCGCTGTTATCGGCGGATCGCGACTGCCAAAAAAGCCCGTATATGCAGGTGCGCGACTCCGGCCGTACCCGTCTTATCGTGATCGCGGGTGACCGAGGTCTTGCCGGTGGATACAATGCAAACGTGTTTCGCCTTGCCGCCGAGTACCCCGGGGCGGAGATCTTCCCCATCGGCAAGCGCGCGTGTGAGCGGTTCGGAGGGCCGATCGTACCGTCGGAGCAGTTCTCGTTTACCGAAGCGAGCGCACTGGCGGATACCTTGTGTACCGATTTCGCCAACGGAGAATACGACCGATTGGGAATATTGTGCACGCGGTATCATTCCGTCATGTCGCAGGAGGCGTATATTCAGTGGCTGTTACCGCTCGAAAAAAGCGAGAACACCGACACCGCCGGCACCGTGTTTGAACCGGATGAGCTGACCGTGCTGAACAACGTCATGCGCGAGTATGTGGCGGGTATGATCACGGTGTGCGTGAGGGAAAGCTTCGCCAGTGAGGTCGCCGCCCGCCGCATGGCAATGGATTCCGCGGGCAAAAACGCGACCCAAATGATCGAAGATCTGCAGCTCGAATACAACCGTGCCCGTCAAGGTGCGATCACGCAGGAAATTACCGAAATCGTCGCCGGTGCGGGCGATTAAAAGAGGTGTATAGTATGCAACACATAGGAGCCGTTACGCAGGTCATGGGACCTGTCGTGGACGTGCGGTTTAAAGAGGGTGAATTGCCCACCATTCACAACGCACTCACCATCCCGATCGGTGAACGCACACTGACCGTTGAGGTCGCCCAACACATCGGCGATAACACCGCACGGTGTATTGCAATGGCGTCTACCGACGGATTACAGCGCGGCGTCGACGTTACCGATACGGGAGCCCCCATCAGCGTGCCTGTCGGTCGCGAGACGCTCGGCCGTATTTTCAACGTGCTCGGTGATGCGGTGGACGATGCGCCTACCCCCGAAACGGCGGAGCGCTGGAACATTCACCGCAGTGCCCCCGAGTACGACGCGCTGTCCACCGGTGCGGAGATCTTTGAAACGGGTATCAAGGTCATTGACCTTATCTGCCCGTATTCCAAGGGCGGCAAGATCGGGCTGTTCGGCGGCGCGGGCGTGGGCAAGACCGTGCTCATTATGGAGCTTATCAACAATATCGCCAAACAGCACGGCGGCATATCGGTGTTTACCGGCGTCGGTGAGCGTACCCGTGAGGGTAACGACCTGTATAACGAAATGAAGCAGTCGGGCGTTCTCAGCAAGACCGCACTGGTCTACGGTCAGATGAACGAGCCGCCCGGAGCGCGTATGCGCGTGGCACTGTCGGGATTGACAATGGCGGAATATTTCCGCGATACCGAGGGACAGGACGTGCTGCTCTTTATCGACAATATCTTCCGCTTCACACAGGCGGGAAGCGAGGTATCGGCACTGCTTGGCCGTATGCCGTCTGCCGTCGGCTATCAACCGACACTCGCCACCGAAATGGGTGCTCTGCAGGAGCGCATTACCTCCACCAAAAAGGGCTCGATCACCTCCATTCAAGCGGTGTACGTGCCGGCGGATGACTTGACCGATCCCGCACCTGCCACTACCTTTGCACACTTGGACGCCACCACCGTTTTGGCGCGTAACATCGCGTCGCAGGGTATTTACCCCGCGGTCGATCCGCTGGAATCCTCCAGTCGTATTCTGTCGCCCGACGTCGTCGGTGAGGAGCATTACGCGGTAGCAAAGGAAGTTCAGCGCATTCTGCAACGGTATAACGAGTTGATGGATATCATCGCGATCATGGGTATGGACGAGCTGTCGGATGACGATAAACTGCTCGTCCAGCGTGCGCGAAAGATCCAACGTTTCTTATCTCAGCCGTTCGATGTATCGGAAAAATTCACCGGTATCGTCGGTAAATACGTGCCGATCGCCGAAACCATCCGCGGCTTCAAAGAGATCATCGAAGGCAAGCACGACGACCTGCCGGAATCCGCCTTCCTCTTTGTCGGCACGATCGATGAAGCGGTCGAGAAGGCGGGCGCACGATGAAGACCTTTCACCTGACCGTCGCCACTCCGGACGGCAACGTTTTTAGCGGCGAGATCGTAAAGCTCGATGTGCGGGGAACGGAGGGCGAGCTCGCGGTGATGGCGGGACACGTTCCGTTCGTCACCTCGCTGGTGAACAGCCCGTGTGCCGTGTGGCCGGACGAGAACACCAAAAAGACCGCCACGGTAAACGGCGGTCTGCTCTCGGTCGGTGCCGACGAGGTCACCCTGCTTGCCGGCTCGTTCCGATTTGATGACGAATAACGAACAAGGCTCTCCGTGAGGAGAGCCTTGTTTCATCTTGTTTTCTTAAACACGATCGCCGAGCGGTTCGGCAGATAGCACCGAAAGCCCTGCTCGTCCGCCGTGTACCGCACCGACTTGTCCGCACGGTCAAACCCGCCGAACACCCCGTCGTCGGACGAGAGCAGCACTTTGTAGTTGCCGGACTTGCTCACCGGAATCGGATACCCGTCAAAGGATTTTTCGGGATGGAAATTGAATGCGAACACCAAGTTGCCCTTTTCGTAGATCAGCACCTTGTCGTCCTCGTGTACGGTCAGACAAACGGGCGGCTTTTGAAGCGCCCTTTCGCGTTGCAACAGGGCGAGCATTGCTTTATCAAAATCGCCCAGCTCGCGATACCGCAGGTCGGGGTTGTCCAAAAGACTCCATTGACGGCGGCAATAATGATAACTCCAGCCGTTTCCCTCGCGCGGGAAATCGATCCATTCGGGATGCCCGAACTCGTTGCCCATAAAATTGAGATACCCCTCACCGGAAAGAGACGCGGTGAGCAAGCGGATCATCTTGTGCAACGCAATGCCGCGGTCGATCAGCGGACTGCCGCCGAATTTCTGCATATGGGTGTACATCTCGGCATCGCACAGACGGAACATGATCGTTTTATCACCAACCAGCGCTTGATCGTGTGATTCGCAGTACCCGATGGTTTTCTCTTTGGGGCGGCGATTGGTCAGCTCGTGCCACAGCTGTCCCATCGGCCAATGCTCGTCCGACACCTCTTTGAGCAGCTTGATCCACAGATCCGGCACACCCATCGACAACCGATAATCGAACCCGATCCCGCCGTCTTTCAGGGGTAAACACATTCCCGGCATACCCGACATATCCTCCGCGACCGTGACCGCCCTCGGATTCAGCGTATGGATCAGCTCGTTGGCGAGCCCCAGATAGGTCACCGCCTCCACGTCGGTGTTCGTTGAGAAATACATACCGTAATCGGTGAACGCACTGCCTAAGGCGTGATCGTGATACAGCATCGACGTCACACCGTCAAACCGAAATCCGTCAAAATGAAAAATTTCCATCCAATACCGCAGATTGGACAGCAGGAAATGCAGTACCTCGTTTTTGCCGTAGTTAAAGAGCTTCGTACCCCACGCGCTGTGATCGCCGCGACCGCCCTCGTGGAAGAACTGGTACACCGTGCCGTCAAACTCGTTCGGCCCCTCGTTGGTATTCTTGACCGCGTGGGAGTGCACCACGTCGAGAAGCACCGCGATCCCCATCTCGTGCGCGGTGTTGATAAGCTCCTTTAACTCGTTGCTTGTCCCGTAACGGGAGGAGGCGGCAAAGAAATTCGACACCTGATACCCGAACGACCCATAATACGGATGCTCCATGATCGCCATGATCTGGATCGTATTGTAGCCCGCCGCTTTCACGCGCGGCAGGATATTCTCGGTGAATTCGCGGTAGCTGCCCACCGCCCCCTTTTCCTGTGCCATACCGATGTGACATTCATAGATAAACGGCGTTTTGGCGGGCGCAAACCCCTCGTCGGTCCACGGGTAGGGAGCAAAGGTATCCTCTATTTCCGCACACCACAGATAGGTCACGGGATCCTGCACCACGCGCGTCGCGTACAGCGGGATACGGCGGAGCATCTGCCCCTTGTGCCACACGACGGTCTGCACCTTTTGCCCCACGCACAGATCGTCCGCCTGCACCTCAAATACGCCGTTTTCCAGCCGTGTCATCGGGCAGGCGGCGGTGTCCCAGTTGTTAAAATCACCGGTCAGGAACAGCGCATCCGCGGCGGGTGCCCATTCGCGGTAGACCCAGCCCGACTCGGTGCGGTGGAACCCGAAATAGTGATGACCGCATGCAAACGCCGTCAGCTCACCCAGCTCCGCCTTTTTTTGCGCCAACAATTCCGCCCGCAGACGCAGATCGTCTGCGTACGGCTCTAAATACGGATCGATCGTGAGGATCCTGAGATCCCGTTTTGCCATACACTCACCGCCCTTCACCTATTAGTATACCAAATCCCCCCTTAAAATAGCAAGCCCCCTTGCAAGAAAGTGTGCGACAAGGCTCGACGGCGCTTGACAGGGGTTCTCTTGCGGTGGTACAATCAAAGGGATTTAAGGGGGAGAACGATATGAACAAAAAACGCATTCGCGATTACGGCATTGTCATCGGACGTATGACGCCCGGCCCGTTAAACAAGATCACCGACGTCCCCGGTGTCACCGTGGGACACTATACCTTGGATGACGAAAAGCACCGCACCGGTGTCACGGTCATCCTGCCGGCACCCGGCAACGTGTATGCCGATAAGCTCACCGCCGTTGCTCACGTCATCAACGGCTTCGGCAAAACCGCCGGCACCATTCAGCTCGATGAACTGGGCGAGCTGGAGACCCCCATTGCGCTGACGAACACGCTCAACGTCGGTAAGGTCGCCGACGGACTCGTCGGGTATACGCTGGAGCAGTGCGCCAAAGAGGGCATGGAATGCACCACCATCAATCCGGTCGTGGGTGAAACCAACGACTCGGCAATGAGTGACAATTCCGACCGACCGCTCGGCGAAGCCGAGGTGCGCGCGGCGATCGCCGCCGCCTGCACGGATTTTGCCGAGGGTGACGTGGGTGCCGGCAAAGGCACCACCGGCTTCGGTCTGAAAGGCGGTATCGGCTCTGCCTCGCGGCAGATCGAGCTGGACGGCAAGACCCATACCGTCGGTGTCTTGGTTCAGTGCAACTTCGGTCGAACGGACAACCTGTGCATCGACGGTCGCCCCGTCGGCAAACGAATCGCGGAAAAGCTCCGCGAAGAAGAGCGTGCGGAATGTGATAAAGGCTCCATTATGATGGTGGTCGCCACCGATATCCCGCTGTCCGAACTGCAGCTCAAACGCGTTGCCAAGCGTGCCGCGGTGGGACTCATCCGTACCGGCTCGTATCTCGGTCACGGCAGCGGTGACGTCGTTCTCGCGTTCACCACCGCCAACCGCCACATGCGGGACGACGGTGCGTTCCGCCCCATGCAGGCGGTCAACAACAGCTCCATCGAGGAGATCTGCCGCGCCTGCTCCGAATCGACGGAGGAAGCGATCTTAAACGCGATGTCCACCGCCGACCGCGTGGTCGGCTATTCGGGCAAGATCCTGCGCGGCTTAAACGAGTTTATACCGGAATATTTAGTGTGACAGGATTCAGATCCTGTCACACCTTACAAATGAGAAATTCCCGTTCGCCGTTGCCTTGTCGCTTGCGATCCGCCAGGATAGCGGCGCTTCCGCGGCTTAGGCGAAACAAAAATTTCTCAATTTGTAAGGGCAAAGCGTTTCTGCCGCCGAATTTTTTGTGCGGAGAAGCGCGAGGCTGCCGCAAGGCTGACGCCTTGCAAAAACGAGCGCAAAGCCGCACGGATAAAGGCGGCGTGCGAAACTATGACAGGGTTCGAATCCTGTCACACTAAGGAGTCAGTATGCCGTTTTTACCGATCAACGCCCGCGAAATGAAAGCGGCGGGCATTACGCGGCCGGATATCGTATTGGTGACGGGTGATGCCTACGTGGATCATCCGAGCTTCGGTACGGCCATCATCTCGCGCGTGCTGGAGGATGCAGGGTATTCGGTGTGTATTCTGTCACAGCCGAAAAGCGACGCCGATTTTAAGCGGTTCGGCAGACCGCGGCTCGCGTTTTTCGTAAATTCGGGCAATATTGATTCGATGGTAGCGCATTACACCGCCGCCAAGCGAAAACGCAGTGACGACGCGTACACCGCCGGCGGAAAAGCCGGTGCGCGCCCCGACCGTGCGGTGATCGTGTATTCAAAGAAGATACGCGAGCTGTACGGTGATATTCCGATTGCCATCGGCGGCTTGGAAGCCTCCCTCCGCCGTTTTGCGCATTACGATTACTGGGACGATCGCGTGCGCCCCTCCATTTTGATTGATTCGGATGCCGATCTTTTGATGTTCGGCATGGGTGAAAAGCACGCGGTCGAGATCGCCAAACGTCTTGACCGCGGCGAATCCGTGTCCGCCATAACGGACGTTCGCGGCACTTGTTATAAGGTTGCGACCAACGAATACGAATGGCGTTCCGCCGTGGAATGTCCCTCGTATGACCTTGTGAAAGAACCGACCGACAGCGGCAAGCAACAATACGCGATCGCCACCAAGATCCAACAAGAAGAGCAAGACGCGGTCAAGGGTCGAACGATCATTCAAAAGCACGGCAAGGTTATCGTGGTACAAAACCCGCCTATGCCGCCGCTCACTACCGAGGAGCTGGATCACGTCTATTCGCTTCCGTTTATGCGCAATTACCACCCCTCGTATGAGCCGCTCGGCGGTGTCCCCGGCATTGAGGAAGTGAAGTTTTCCATCGCACACAATCGCGGCTGCTTCGGCGCGTGTAACTTTTGCTCCATCGCGTACCATCAGGGCAGGCGGGTGACGGTTCGCAGTCACGAATCGGTGCTGCGCGAAGCGAAACGATTGACCGAAATGCCCGATTTCAAGGGCTATATTCACGACGTGGGCGGCCCTACCGCGAATTTCCGTTCTCCCTCGTGTAAAAAGCAAGAAACCCACGGCATGTGTCCGCATCGCAAATGCTTAGCGCCCGCGATCTGCCCGCAGGTCGAGGTCGATCATTCGGATTATCTTTCCTTGCTGCGCAAAATTCGCGCACTCCCCAAGATCAAAAAAGTGTTTATCCGTTCAGGGATCCGTTTTGACTATTTGATCGCGGATAAAAACGAATCGTTCTTCAAAGAACTCGTGCGCCATCACGTGAGCGGGCAGTTGAAGGTCGCACCCGAGCATTGCTCGGCGGCGGTGCTGTCCGCGATGGGGAAACCCGAGATCGAAACGTATCTCAAATTCAAAAAACGGTTCTACGAACTCACCAAAAGCGAGGGGAAGGAACAGTTTTTGGTGCCGTACCTGATGTCGTCGCATCCGGGCAGCACGCTCAAAGACGCGATCGAACTGTCGGTGTTTCTGAAAAAAGAGGGTATGCGTCCCGAACAGGTGCAGGATTTTTATCCCACCCCCGGTACGGTTTCCACCTGTATGTATTATACCGGATTAGACCCTCTTACCATGAAGCCGATCTACGTTGCCAAAACCCCCGCGGAAAAGGCAGAGCAACGCGCACTCTTACAGTATTTTAAGCCCGAAAACCGCGAACTCGTGCTGAGAACACTCAAACGCTACGGACGGTACGATCTCATCGGAGGCGGCAAAGACTGTCTGGTACAAGATACCCGCCCGTCAAACGGTCAAGTTAAGAGACCCTTCCCCAAAAAGAAGACCATCCGCAACACAAGGCCCAAAAAGAACGATAAAAGCAGGCGGTAGCCGTATGGCTACCGCCTTGTTTGTAAACGAAAACCACGCAACAGTTTGCGGGGGTGTTATTATTTATGTTCATTCCTAACGTTACAAACCGTATTCACGCGTGAGCGCCTCGAAAGCGGGAAGCGCACCCTTGACCTTGGCGCGATCGGCACAATACGCGATCCGCACGTACCCTTCCACGCCGAAATCGTGGACAAACTCACAGTTCTTATCCAAACTTATGCAGCCGTGCCGGTCTTTTCCGCTGACGCGTGTAATCCGTCAGGATCTCGGTTCCGTTTCCTTCGCCGCCGTTCATCACGATCATACCGACGTCATACTTATTTTAGTTCCACCTTGAACGGGAGTGCGCCTTTGGCGGGAATATTGCCTTTGAGCACGTCAATGGCATACTCTTGCGATTTGGGAATCAAATACCCGAAAATTTTACGCCCGATGTGTTCTCTTAAATATTGCAAGGCATACGGGTTGCCGAAATGCAAGATCGCGGCCACCTTGCCGGAATGGGCGAGGCAGTTGATAACCGCTTCGGTACGGCGGGTCAGGCCGTCGGTACCGAGATAGCACGTGGTGGTACAGAACGTGACGAACACGACCTCGTCAAATTTGGTCGCCGCACGCAGTATGCGGTCGTTCTCGGTGGCTCCGGAAAACTCGGGCAGGAACTCAACGGCGGCGTTCGGGAACTCCGCACGGATCTTTTCGGCGATTCGATGGGGGAAATACCAATTCTCCGCTCCGACGTCCTCGGCCTCTTGAAGCGAGTTGGGGTCAAACGAGTTCTCGGTTAAGACGATAAATAAGCGTTTCTTTTCGGGGTCTGGCAACGCTGCCGATACACCCTCGTCGGTAACGGCGGTGATGCAATCTTTTGCAATGCTGTAATACAGTTCTTCGTCCTCTTTGGTAAACTCGGTCGGATTTTCGGGTTCGCTTGCCACGAATGCTTGACATTTCAGCACGCGGCTGACCGCTTCGTTCAGCCGTTCTTCCGAGAATACACCGTCCTCGTAGTTCTTTTTGAGCATTTCAAAGCATTCGCTGGTCGGCGTAAAGAAGTTGGGAAGCACGATATCGTTACCTGCCGCGATCGCCTGACCGTATATGTTTTCTTCACCGTATTTCTGCAAAACGCCCATCATGGCAAAGGAGTCGGTAAACATCAGACCGTCATAGCCCCATTTACGGATGATATCAATGACCTTCTTGGACAGCGATGCCGGATAATCGGGGTCAATGTTGTGGAGCACCGTGTGTGCCGACATCACACAAGGCATCAAGCCTTGTTCGTGTAACCGCATATAGGGAATCAGGTTGCTGCTCCAGAGCTCTTCCTCCGTCATTTCCGACCACCCCTCGGTCATGTGGGTGTCGTACGGGAAACCGTCACCGCCGGGGTAGTGCTTACCGGTGGACAGATAGCCGTTATCGTGGTACACGCGTGCGATCTCCGCCGCTGCCTCCGCCACCTTGTTGGGATCGTCGGAGAACGAACGGTGCACGCGGCACGGGCCGTCACCTTTGTTGGTGTCGATCACAGGGCCCCACGTGCCGTTAAAGCCCGCCGCTTTGGCGTCGCGGACGATGGCCTTTGCAAACGCACGATAGTAGCGTGCGTCGTTGCACGCGGCAAGCGAAATGAGCGGAACCTTCGGCAACGTGGTCGTCGGGAACCCCATTTCGGTATCGTTGAAAACGAGGATCGGATAATCTGCCTTTTTCGCCGCTTCCAAAATACGTCCACACGTTTTTGTCTGATGGGCGTGAAGCTGTACACAGCCAAGCGCGCGTTTTTCGATCATATCCAAAGCAAATTGAATATCATCCTCATTCCACCACCGTCGTGCGCAGAACACAAATCCGAGTTTTTGTTCGGTCGTCATGTCTTCCAAGCGAAGTTGCTTCATACCAATCACTCCTAAATATTTGGATTGAAATAAGTATACAGCAAACACATTTTCAACGCAATGCGAAATGTGCTCAAAAAAACATTGAAAATATGTGCAAACCATGTAAAACGGTGATGCGCCCCTTTTTCCCTTGCGGAAAGGCAGGGGTTCGCCGTAGGGACGATGCCCGCACTTACTCAAGCCAACACCGTAGGGGCGATCGCCCGCCGCCCTCTGCCATCTGTTGTCTGTCAACTGGCAGGGACAGGCCTCCGGACTGTCCCTTTTGCGGTGCGCACTTGTCTCAAATCAGCGTAATCAACAGAATGCGGTCTCCGGAAAATGCCACCCTTGTGTAAAGGGAGGTGGCTGCCCGCAGGGCAGACGGAGGGATTGTCTATTCATTGCGCCGCTCGCACTCGGACACTGCTTCGCATTCGCTCGCAGACGGAGAAAATGCCTCCCTTGCCTAAAGGGAGGGGGACCGCCGTTAGGCGGTGGAGGGATTGCTCTATTTCTTGCGCTTCGCGCATGGTCCGAGTGACAGGTTTTTGTGCAGTGCGGCAGTCACATCTCGTCTATGAGTTTCGGTACAGCCCGTCAGGGCGGTGCAACGCATCGGGCTAAAAACATGCCACCGGCATGTTTTCTTAACGCCCGTTCGACTCCTGTCACTCTCTTTCAAAGAGAAAACGAGGGATGACCGTTTGGTCATCCCTCGTTTTTTGGTCCGAGTGACAGGAGTCGAACCTGCGGCCTCTTGAACCCCATTCAAGCGCGCTACCAATCTGCGCTACACCCGGATGTGCTTATCCATTATAACAAAATCCGTCGGGTTGTCAAGAGCAAAACGTAAAAAACCCAAAAAAATCCGAGAACGCCGTAAAATTGACTTATCCGCTGTTCTGTGGTACAATATGGTGTATATTGGGAGGGCGATTGTATGAACCTGATCGACATTACCCGCGAACTGATGAAAGCACCGGTCTATCCGGGAGACCCCGCGCCGCAGCTGCAACCGCTGACGCGCATTTCTCTCGGCGATTCGAGCAATACCACGGCGATCACCGCCTGCCTGCACAACGGCACGCATATGGATGCGCCGCATCATTTTCTGCCGGAGGGCACCTCGATCGACAAGGTCGATCTTGATGCGTGTATCGGCGAATGTACCGTGATCGAATGTGACGGCCTGTTGCTCGGCGATCGGGCGGAAGACCTGTTGCCGTACCTCAAAAAGCGGGTGCTGTTCAAGGGCTCGGTACAGCTGTCACCCAGCGCCGCGTTCGTGCTGTCGGGTGCGGGCATACTGCTGCTCGGCGTGGAACAGCCGTCGGTCGCCCCACTCGAATACACCGAGGAGGTGCATCGTCAGCTGCTCGGTACCGGTATGGTACTGTTGGAGGGGCTGGATCTGTCCAAAGCCACGGCGGGGGAGACCTATCTGCTGATGGCGGCGCCTGTCAAGATCGCGGGCGCAGACGGTGCGCCGGTGCGTGCCGTACTGGCAGAACCCAACCGTATCGACTGGAACGAACGCCTGTGGCGTTAAAAACTCCTTGCAAACTCTGTGAAAGTGTGATACGATTACATCTGTTTATAAGAGCCTGACCCAAAAGGGGAGAACGATATGAGTCAATACCGATTGCAGATTCCGGAAGGCTACCGCCCGCATCTGGATATTCTGGAAACCGAAAAAGCGATCAAGCTGCTTAAAGACACCTTCGAGGAGCGTCTGGCGCGGCATTTATCCTTAACGCGCGTGTCGGCACCGTTGTTTGTGCTGCCCGCTTCGGGTCTTAACGACAACTTAAGCGGCGTGGAACGCGCCGTCAGCTTTGATATTCTCAACGACGACGGTCACGTGGCAGAGGTAGTGCACTCGCTGGCGAAATGGAAACGCTATGCCCTCAAACGGTATGGTATGGAGGTCGGCAAAGGATTGTATACCGATATGAACGCCATCCGCCGTGACGAGGTAACGGATAATGTTCATTCACTGTACGTGGATCAGTGGGATTGGGAAAAGGTCATTTCTCGCTCCGATCGCACGGTGGAAACGCTCAAGAGCATCGTGAACCGCATCTACAGCGTGTGCCTGGATATGGAAGCGATGATCGAAGCGCGGTATCCGTATTTGAGCCGCAAGCTGCCGGATCACATCACCTTCGTGACCACGCAGGAATTAGAGGACGAATATCCGGAACTTTCGGCATCCGAGCGTGAAACGGAAGCGGCGCGCAAATACGGCGCGATCTTTCTGATGCAGATCGGCGGTAAACTCCGTTCCGGCAAGAAGCACGACGGTCGTGCCCCCGATTACGACGATTGGCAATTAAACGGCGATATCATCTTCTATTACCCGCTTCTGGAGCGTGCATTGGAAATGTCGTCGATGGGTATCCGCGTGGACGAGGCGTCGCTCAAGGCACAGCTCGAAGCCGCCGGCTGTACCGACCGCGCCGAGCTGCCGTTCCAAAAAGCCTTGCTCAGCGGTGAATTGCCGTTGACGGTCGGCGGCGGCATCGGTCAATCACGCTTGTGTATGTTTTTCCTGGAAAAAGCGCACATCGGTGAGGTGCAGGCATCGCTGTGGCCGGAAGAGATGGTACGGCGCTGTGCCGAGGCCGGAATTCCGCTGTTATAAAAAATTTAAGAAATTTCAAAGAAACACTTGATTTTTCGGTCAGCATTCATTATAATAGTTTAGCGCGTGAATGCCGACACGGAGAGTTGGCTGAGTGGTCGAAGGCGCACGATTGGAAATCGTGTGTACGTTTAAAGCGTACCTAGGGTTCAAATCCCTAACTCTCCGCCATTTGATTTCAAGCGAAGGCAACGCCTTCGATATGGAATACTCCAGCTTCTGAAAGAGGTGACAAGAATGAAAGAGAATATCCATCCCAAGTACGAGAAAACCACGATTACTTGCGCTTGCGGTGAGGTCATCGAGACCTCGTCCACCAAGGAGAATATCCGTGTGGAAATCTGCTCCAAGTGCCATCCGTTCTTCACCGGCAGACAGAAGCTGGTTGATACCGGCGGCCGTGTTGATCGTTTCAACAAGCGCTTCGGTATGAAGGAAAGCAAATAAGGTTGTGGATAAGGGCAGTGCAGTGATGCGCTGCCTTTTCTCGTCTGTTTGAGGTTGTGATCTTCTATGGAAACGGCATACAAGACCGTCGCGAGGGCGGCAACAGCTGAATATGTAGACCGCCGTTCCCGCTTTATCGGCGCGGTGCTTCCCGTTACGACCGAGCAGGAGGCGTTGGACTTTATCGCCGCCAAGAAAAAGGAGCATTGGGACGCGCGCCACAACGTGTACGCGTACGTGCTGCGAGAGGGCGGCATCAGCCGCTTCTCGGATGACAGCGAACCGCAGGGTACGGCGGGACTGCCGACCTTGGAGGTGCTGCAAAAGCAGGGGCTGACCGATTGCGTCATCGTCGTCACCCGCTATTTCGGCGGAATTCTGCTCGGCACGGGCGGTCTGGTACGCGCGTATTCGCAAAGCGCCGCGCTGGCGGTCGGTGAGGCGGGCATCCTCGAGCGCCGTTTGTGCGCGTACGGTGAGATCGTGTGCGATTACGCACAGTACGGCTGGTTGCAATCCTTGATTCCCGAATGCGGCGGCAGGGTGGACAACGCCGATTTTGCCAACACGGTCACGGTATCGCTGCACCTGCCCGTTGAGTCGGTCGATGCGTTTCAAAAACAACTCACCGACCGCTCCTGCGGTACGCTTACTTTTCACAAATCGGACGAGCAATACGATTCTTTTTAAAAAAATTTCGGTTTTTAGAGGAAAATCCGCGAACGGATGCGTATAACGAGATAGAAGGCGGTGATCGTATGACTCCCAGAGAACGAACCGAACAGACCGAACGGCTGATGCTGTCGCCGCGCGCGACGCTTGTGGCGGACAGTAAAGGACGCGAGAGACCCGAAGATAAGTGCGATTTCCGCACCGATTTTCAGCGTGACCGCGACCGCGTACTGCACTGCAAGGCGTTCCGCCGCTTAAAGCACAAAACGCAGGTGTTTCTTTCGCCTAAGGGGGATCACTACCGCACGCGGTTAACGCACACGCTGGAGGTATCGCAGATCGCCCGTACGATCGCGCGTGCCCTGCGGCTTAATGAGGATCTGACCGAGGCGATCGCCTTGGCACACGATTTAGGGCATACCCCGTTCGGTCACGCGGGTGAGCGGGCGTTGGACCGCTGTATGGAGGGCGGCTTCCGTCACTATGAGCAAAGCGTGCGCGTGGTGGAATGTCTGGAAAATGAAGGACAGGGCTTGAACCTGACCCGGGAGGTGCGCAACGGCGTGCTGTGCCACACCAAAGGCGAACAAGCGGCAACCTTAGAGGGGCGCATCGTTCGCGTGGCGGATCACGTCGCGTATATCAATCACGATATCGACGACGCCCTGCGTGCCAAGGTGTTTTCGGAATCGGATATCCCGTCCGATATTCGTGCGGTGCTCGGGGAAACCCGCGCCGAACGCTTCGACACGCTGATCCGCTCGGTGATCGAAAACAGCGGTGACGATATCGGCTTTGAACCCGTCGTGCAGGAGGCGTTCAATGCGATCCACACCTTTATGTTTGACCGCCTGTATCTGGACTCCATCGCCAAGAATGAGGAAAAGAAGGTGGATGAATTTGTCCGCCGTTTATATGACTATTACGTGAAGGATGCCGACCGCTTGCCGGAGGAGTTCCGCACCATCGCGGAGCGTGATGGTGTCGACCGTGCCGCGTGCGACTATATCGCGGGCATGACGGATAACTTTGCTCTGGAAAAATACCACGAGCTGTTTGTTCCGAGAGGCTGGTCGGGCCAACACATCAGTGCTATATGAGTGTGAATTGAAAAGAGGATAATCGTATGTTACCGGATAGCTTTATACAAGAATTGAATGCGAAAAACGATATCGAAAGCGTGGTCTCGTCGTATGTGTCGATGAAACGGCGCGGCCGCAATTTGGTGGGTCTGTGTCCGTTCCACGGTGAAAAAACGCCGTCGTTTAACCTGTATCCCGAAACGAACTCGTTTTATTGCTTCGGCTGCGGAGCGGGCGGCGACGTTATCACCTTTATCCGCAAGATCGAGAATTTAAGCTACGTTGACGCGGTCAAGCTTTTAGCGGATCGCGCGGGAATGTCGATGCCGGAGCAGTCGTATAACGACACGACGGCAAAACAGCGGATGCGGATCCTGGAAGCCAACCGCGAGGCGGCACGCCTGTTTCACGCGTATTTGTATTCGCAGGGCGGCCGTGTCGGGCTTGATTACTATCACAGCCGTGGCTACACCGATGCCACCATCAAGCATTTCGGGTTGGGCTATGCGCCGCAAAGCTTCGACTTTTTGCGGTCCGAATTGCGAAAAAAGGGGTTTCACGACGAAGAATTGGTGCTCGCGTGGTTGTGCGCCAGAAGCAAAAACGGGCGCGGGATCTACGATATTTTCCGCAACCGCGTGATGATTCCCATCATTGACGTACGCGGTAACGTGATCGCGTTCGGCGGTCGCGTGCTGGACGATTCCAAACCAAAATATCTCAACTCCGGCGATACGCTGGTGTTTAAAAAGACCAACAATCTGTTCGCGCTGAACTTCGCCAAACAGGAAAAAACGGATCATCTGATCCTGTGCGAGGGCTATATGGACGGTATTGCCCTGCGTCAGGCGGGCTTCTGCAACGCGGTCGCCGCGCTCGGCACCTCGTTCACCGCGGAGCACGCGCGACTGCTCGCGCGGTATACGGATGAGGTCGTGCTGGTCTTTGACGCCGACGCCGCCGGACAAAAAGGCGCGCAGCGCGCCATCGGGCTGTTGCGCGACGTCGGGATGCGGATCCGTCTGGTCACGATCCCCGACGGCAAGGATCCCGACGAATTCATCAAGAATAACGGGCCCGAACGCTTTAAGCTGTTGGTAGAGCGGGCGGCCAACGACGTGGAATACCGTTTGATCGAGCTCGGAAAACGGCATCTGCTCACCACGACGGACGGTAAGGTGAACTATCTCAAGGAAGCCACCGAGCTGCTTGCGGGGTTGCACAGTCCCTTAGAACGTGACGTGTATCTCGGTCGCTTGGCGGAGGATCTTCAGGTATCTAAAACCGCGTTGCAATCCCAGCTCAGCTATCAGCTGAAGCGGCGGCAGAAGCAGCAGCAGGACAAGCAGCTGACGCAGGCGATTCGCCATTCCGAGGTATCTACCCAAAAAGCCAATCCGGACGCCAAGACGAACGTTCGCGGTGCCAGTGCAGAGGAGGGCTTGCTCGGCGCGCTCCTGCTCAATCCCGATTATATGACGGCTGTCGCACCGCTGTTGTCGCCGGAGGAAATGATCACGCCGTTCAACCGCAAGGTGTACGGGCAGCTGCTCAGCCGATATCAGCAGGGGCTCGGCATTGAGCTTAGTTTTTTATCGGAATCGTATGATCCCGACGAAATGGCGTATATTACAAAGATGGTGAGAGATGCACGTGAACACGTCTCGTCACTCACCGTCGAGGAAGCGAAACGCTACGTTTCGGTTATTAAAAGCGAGTATCAATTGGCGGCGCTCAAGCAGCCGTCGGAGCTCACACCCGAGCAGATTCAGGAAAAACTCAAGGCTATGAAGCAAATGAAACAATAAACGATCGCAGATCGCACGGAGGAATGAAAAATGCAAGAAAATAAAGTGGACATTCTCAAAGAAGTCACCGGTCAGGAATCGCTCGTATCCGACGACCTGCTGGACGCAACTCTGGTGAAAAAGGATAAAAAGACCCAGCTCAACGAGCTCATCGAGCTTGGCCGCACCAAGGGTAAGCTGACAACGCAGGAGATCCTGGATGCGATGGAAAACCTGGATTTCGATCCGGAACAGATGGACAAGCTGTACGAAACGCTGGAAAGCATGAGCGTTGAGGTCATCGACGATTTCAGCGAAGCCGCGTTCAGTGACATGGAGAACGCCATTGAAACCGTCGAAACCGAGGATTCCGACGACTCCGCCGCGGACGGCGTCACCACCGACGATCCCGTCAAGGTATATCTCAAGGAGATCGGCCGCGTTCCGCTGTTGTCTCCCGAGGAGGAGATCGAGCTGTCCATTAAGATCGCCGAGGGCGACGACTATGCCAAAAAACGCCTGTCCGAAGCCAATCTGCGTCTGGTCGTCAGCATCGCCAAGCGCTACGTCGGTCGCGGCATGCAGTTCTTGGATCTCATCCAAGAGGGCAACCTCGGTCTGATCAAGGCAGTTGAGAAATTCGATTACACCAAGGGCTTTAAGTTTTCCACCTATGCGACGTGGTGGATCCGTCAGGCGATCACGCGTGCTATCGCGGATCAGGCGCGCACCATCCGTATTCCGGTGCACATGGTGGAAACCATCAACAAGGTGAAAAAGGTGTCCAGCCAGCTGCTTCACAAAAACGGTCACGAGCCGACCGCGGAGGAGATCGCGGTGGAGCTGGATATGCCGGCGGATAAGGTGCGTGAGATCATGCGCGTAGCACAGGAGCCGGTATCGCTGGAGACCCCGATCGGTGAGGAAGAGGACAGCCACCTGGGCGATTTTATCCCCGACGACGAAGCGCCCGCACCGGCGGACGCAGCGTCCCGCATGCTGCTCCGTGAGCAGCTGCGTGACGTGCTCGGCACCCTCACCAAGCGCGAGGCGCGCGTGTTATCGTTGCGTTTTGGTTTGGAGGACGGCCGTCCTCGCACGCTGGAGGAGGTCGGCAAGGAATTCGACGTTACGCGTGAGCGGATCCGTCAGATCGAGGCAAAGGCACTGCGCAAGCTGCGTCATCCCAGCCGAAGCAGAAAGCTGAAGGATTATTTGGATTAATGAAAGCAGAGCAGGTAAATTTATCAAAGAGACTTCAAATGCTGGCAGATATGGTAACAACCGGGAATCGGTTGGCGGATGTGGGCTGTGACCATGGGTTTTTGTCCATTTATCTGGTGCAGAATGGGATTTGTCCCGGAGCCCTTGC
>CAZBAO010000010.1:0-23753 GCA_964490085.1 uncultured Eubacteriales bacterium
CAGAGATCATTTCCGCCATTATCGCGGACGAAGCGGCGATCGGTATGATCAATAATAAGGCAACCGCCGTTCGCGTCATCCCCGCCATCGGCAAACAGGTCGGTGAGGAGCTGTCCTTCGGCGGCTTGCTTGGAAGCGGTCCGGTCATGCCGGTGAATCCCGCGTCTCCCACTCGCCTCATCGATCGCGGCGGCCGCATTCCCGCGCCTCTGCAAGCACTCCGCAACTAATGCATAACGCACCGTTCTTCTGAACGGTGCGTTTTTTCTCTTGTGTATTTGCCGATTTTCCTGTATACTGATAGCAAATGATGTTGAAATGGGGCATTCGCTATGTTCTCACAGGTGCACAGCTTAGGTCTGCTCGGTATCGACGGCTATCCGGTCGAGGTCGAGGCGGATATTTCGCAGGGGTTGCCCGGCTTTGACGTTGTCGGCATGCCCGGACCCGCTGTCAAGGAATCCCGCGACCGCGTACGCGCCGCCATGAAAAACTGCGGCTTTTCCTTTCCGGTCAGTCATATCACCATCAACTTAGCCCCCGCCGATGTCAAAAAGGAAGGCTCGGTCTACGACCTTCCTCTGCTGCTCGCCTTGCTGCGTGCGGCGGGCCAGCTGTCGTTTGATCTGAGCGGCATGGCGTTTGTGGGCGAGCTGTCACTCACCGGTGAGGTGCGCCCCGTTCACGGCGTATTACCGATGGTGCTTGCCGCACGCAGAGCCGGTATTCAAATCATGTTTATCCCGAAGGAGAACGCCGCCGAGGGTGCCGTCGTCGACGGTATCACCGTCTACGCGGTGGATCACATCAAGGCACTGCTCGCCCATTTATCCGGCGAGCAGTCGCTGACCCCTCTCCCGAAAACCGAATTCCAGCCGCACACGGATGCCTCTTCCCCCGATTTTTCAGAGGTCATGGGTCAGGTGATCCCTCGCCGTGCGATGGAGATCGCTGCGGCGGGAAATCACAACGTTCTGCTGGTGGGGCCGCCCGGCTCCGGCAAAAGTATGCTTGCCAAGCGCCTGCCGTCCATTCTGCCGGATATGACACGCGAGGAAGCGTTGGAGACCACCTCGATCCACTCCATCGTCGGCACCTTGCCCGCTGACGTCGGACTGCTGTCGTCCCGCCCGTTCCGGTCGCCGCATCACACGGTCTCCGCCGTGGGTCTGACCGGTGGCGGAACCGTTCCGCGACCGGGCGAGGTCTCACTTTCGCATAACGGTGTGCTGTTTTTGGATGAGCTGCCCGAGTTTTCGCGGCAGGCAACTGAGGGGCTGCGGCAACCGTTGGAGGATCACCGCGTGACGATATCCCGCGCCAGCGGTTCACTGACCTATCCCTGCTCGTTTATGCTGGTCGCCGCCATGAACCCGTGCGCCTGCGGCTACTACGGGCATCCTACCCGCGAATGCACCTGCTCGACGCACAGCGTTTCCCGCTATTTGGCGCGTATCTCCGGCCCGCTGTTGGATCGGTTTGACCTGCACGTAGAGGTGCCGCCGGTCGGATATACCGATCTGAACGCGACCACACCGGCGGAGAGTTCCGCGACGATTCGTGAGCGCGTCAACGCGGCGCGCCGTCTACAGCTTGAGCGGTATACCGGCACCCACATCCGCACCAATTCACAGCTGACGCCCGCCCTGCTGCGCCGTCACTGCGCATTGTCGGAGGATGCACACGCACTCATGCAAAGCGCGTTTGACCGGCTTGGATTGTCCGCCCGCGCGTACGATCGACTGCTCAAGGTTGCGCGCACCATTGCCGATCTGGATGGCAGTGACGATCTGCGCATTGAGCATCTGTCCGAAGCCATTCAATATCGCAGCCTGGATCGCAAATATTGGGCCCGCTAGCGCGGGGCATTTCGCCTTGTCTTGTTCACGCAACACATAAAAAGGGGTGGCAATACGCCACCCCGCTTCTTTTTATATCTACCACGCTCGGGCAACAAAAAGCGATGGAAACGACCGTTTCCATCGCTTGGTTTTGTTTATTTTGCAATCAAGCCGGTGGCAACCAACACGATGAGCACAATACCCAAGACGATGCGGTACCAGCCGAACGGCTTGAAATCGTGCTTTTTGATAAAATCCATCAAAAAGCGGATGACCAATACGGACACCAAAAACGATACCGCGAACCCTACCGCGAGGCACGCCCAATCCAGCCATTCAAAGGAGGACAGCACGCCGTCAGCGGCGGCTTTGAGAAGCTTGAGTCCGGAGGCACCGAACATCACGGGGATCGCCATAAAGAACGAAAATTCCGCGGCAACCGTGCGGGTGGTGCCCAGTGCAGTAGCGCCTAATATGGTGGAGCCGGAACGCGAGGTGCCGGGAATGAGCGCCAACATCTGGAACGCACCGATACCGAGCGCCAGACTGGGACGGATCTGTGACAGATCGTTCACCTTGGTTTTGCGCACCGTACACTCCATCACGATAAACGCGATGCCGTACACGATCAGCGCCGCGGCAATGATGTACAAAAATACGCCCTTATGCTCCGCTTCCATCGCGTCCAGCCAATCGTCGATGAGTAAGCCCGCGATCGCGGCGGGAATACTGGCGATCAGCACCTTGCCCCACAGCGACCAGGTGCCGCGTTTTTCCTCAGCGGTCTTTTTCGGTGAAAAGGGATTGAGCTTGTGAAAATACAGTACTATCACTGCCAGAATAGAGCCGAGCTGGATCAGCACCGAAAACAGATCAAAAAACGCTGCGGAACGGGTAAACGGGACAAATTCCTCAACGACGATCAGGTGACCGGTACTGCTGATCGGCAGCCACTCGGTGATGCCCTGCACGACGCCTTGCAAAACGGCCTTGAGTAATTCCCAGATCTCCATACCCTATCTCCTTAAATATCGATCTCACCCAAAAGATCACGGAGAAGAATGACCTCATCGGGAGTCAGTGTGACACCCTTGCCCATTTTGGTGCGCTCCGGCGCCCAGTCACGGATATCGTACTTGGGATCGCGATCGTTCCAGCTGATGAGGTTCAGCTCCTTACGCCAGCCGGTCGGGGACTCGGACAGCACGCCGAGCTCCTTGACGATATCATACTTCAGTTCTGCCATATTCGATTACTCCTTTATCTCTTAAAATAACCATCTTTCCATTGGCTTGACAGAGGCGGTGCTCGGTGCGTCCGTTACGAGCGGTTCTGTCACGACCGGTGCTTCGGGAGCGACCGCTTGCTCAGGCAACAGCTCCGTTACCTGCCGACAAAAATCCAAGCCGAGCGCATTCAAACGCTCTATCAGTTCAGCCGTTTCGTCGACCTGCTTTTGCAGCTCCGCCTTTTCTTCCCAAAGCGCCGCGATCGCCTGATGGGATTGCTCCAGCTGCTCGGAAAGCTCCGCGTCGCGCATAGTTGCCGCGGCAGACGCGCCCCGCTCCTGCTCGAGCTGTGCCGTTGCCTCAGCGACCTGTGCGCTCATGATCTCGACCTGTGCTTTAAGCTCCTTGACCTGTGCCGTCAGCCGCTCGTTTTCTTTCACGGCCTCCCGTTGCACCTGCGCTTCAGCGAGCTGCGTTTGCAACGCCTCGATCTGCTCTTGCAGTTCCTGTTCCCGACGGGAACGCTCCACCAACAGCTCGTCAATATACGCTAATACATCCTCTTTGCGGAATCCGCGCATCGCCGTTTTGAACATTCCTTGTTCAGCCATCGGATCACTCCCTTTCAGCGGCACTGCCGCGTGTGTTTCATTGTACCACGCCGCCGTCAAAAACGCAAGCACTAATGTCAAAAGCACCGACGGCGCGTGCCGACGGTGCCCTTGAAGAAGACTCTTAATAGTTGTTCTGCTTGCTCTGTTTATTCTGTTGGTTTTGTTTGTTCTGCTGGTTTTGCTTGTTCTGTTCGTTTTGCTGATTCTGTTTATTCTGCTGACCTTGCTTGTTCTGTTCGTTCTGCATAAGACTGCTCCTCCCTATCGCTATAAACTGGCACTTGACTGCCAACGATAGTGTATCCCGAAGCAAGCCCTTCTATTCAGGAGTGCGCCACAATAAATGCGTTTAAAAGCGCTAAATGTGCCTCTTGCTCCTGCTGCAGCTTTGCATTCCCAGACAAATTCCGCACGCCGAAATACAGCTCCGTCGGTACTGCCTGCCAAACGTCCACCGCCTGCATATCCGCCTCGCTCAGCAACGGACTGTCTTTCCAGTTCCAAAACGTGCCATCCTCACTGATTCCCGCGTCCTCTGCCGAAAGCGGTGCAAAAAATGAAACGCCTTCATCCATGATCGGCTCTAAAATATTCGTATAGTATTCCGGATCAATGGCAAACAGCAAAACGTCCCGTGCCGCAATATGCGCCGTGACCGCTTGCCGGTTGGTCGAAGCGTACGGCACGCCCGCCTCGGACGAAACGTTGAGCACCTGGATCTTCACGACCACCTCGCCGTCTCCGTTACGGTCCGACCCTACGGCAGCAAGCTCTGCCTGCAATCGGTCGGTCGCCTGTAAGGACAGCTCTTGCTGCGTCACCATACACACCGTGTAATCCGGAGCGGTCTTCGTTACCGCCTGTACGACCAGCACCGTTACGACCACGACTGCAAACGCCGCACCAATCACAGCCCATTTATAGTGGTACCAGAAATTTTCCCATTTTGCTTTGGGCGTTGACGGCGGTGGTGGCGGCGGTGTGTATTCCAGTTCCTCTTTACTCACCCCAACTAAGTAACGTTCTCTCGCCATCGGTATACCTCCTTAGTTGATGCTTACGATCATACCACAAAGTTCGCACAATGTAAAGAGAAGAGCCGCGCTGTCGTTCGAAAAAAACAGCGCGGCTCGTGTTTTCGGATCTTTGCCTTCAGCGGTTATCCACCTTGATCTCACCCCGGACGATCACCAGCACGATGTTAAAATTCTCATCTACTACCAACAAGTCGGCAAGCTTGCCTTCCTTGATCGAGCCGGTCTCGTGATCGACGCGGATAGCGCGGGCGGGATTGATCGTCGCAGACTTGATCGCCTGCTTGACCGGAACACCGAAATTTATCACGTTGCAAAGCTCCTCATACACGTTGGAGGTCGAGGCAGCAATGGTCCCGTCAGCAAGTAACGCCTTGCCGTCCTTTACGTATACGGTCTGACCGCCTAAATCGTATTCGCCGTCAACGTGTCCTGCGGCACACATAGAGTCGCTGATAATGATCGAATTGTCCTCACCGAGCTGCGCAAACGCGATGCGCAGTGCCGCCGGATGGATGTGGAACCCATCACAGATCATTTCCGCTCGCACGCCGTATTCATGGGTCTTGTCAAACACCGCACCCACGACACCGGGGCTGCGGTGGGTAAGCCCGCTCTGCGCATTGTACAGATGCGTGACATGACGCGCGCCCCATTCGATCGCCGTGCAGGCTTCATCGTAATCGGCGGCCGTGTGGGCAATCGACACCGGACAGATCGGTTGGATCTCCCTGATAAACTCTTCCGCACCGTCACATTCCGGCGCAATGTCGACCACCTTGATGATGCCGCCGCAATCCTCGTACAGCCGTTTGAATTCATCGGCATCGGGATTGCGAACATAGGCGCCGTTTTGCGCGCCCTTCTTGGACATGGCGATATACGGCCCTTCCATGTTGATACCTTGAATGTACGCGCCTCCCACCGTCAGCCGGCAAGCCGCTACATTCCGAAATATCCGCTGCAGTTCTTCAAAGGACAGCGTCATGGATGTCGGGCAAAAGGAGGTAACACCGCGCTTGACTAAGCAATCGGACATCGCTTGTAACGCTTCCTCTGTTGCCTCACCGGTATCATGCCCCGCACAGCCGTGGATATGTATATCGATCAGACCCGGCAACACGGTATATCCTTCCAGATCCAGCACGAAATCACCGGTATCGCGATCGTCGATCGCCGCGATACGCTCACCCGCGACCGTGATATTCTGCTTTACCGCTTCAAATTCGTCGTTATAGATCGTTGCATTTTTTAATAACATAAACCATCCCCCTCTTATTCCGCCGTTGTTTCACTGACATCGCTGACGTACAGCGTCACCGTGTCACCAAGCTCGATCTCAGCGCCCGCCTTCGGCGAGGAACGCTCTACCAGACCCTTATCGAGCGAGGACACCTGCAAACGCAGGCTCTCCGTCACGTTGTATCCCAATGCTTCCAGATACAGCTTCGCGTGTTCTTCCTTCCAACCGGTCAGATCCGGCATGACGCCGGTAGAAGAGCCGGCACTGATGACCACCGAGATGGTCGTGCCGCGATCCACCTTTTCTCCGGGTGCCGGCGTCTGCGAAAGGATCCGCCCTTTGGGAATCGTTTCACTATATTCGTAGCCTTTGAGTTCTACCTTCATATCACCCGACAGCTTCGAGCTTTTAACGACGGAATACAAGTTGCCTCTCAGCTCCTCCACCGCAAACAACGCCTCACCGGTAGGCGTGGGCACAAATTCCGTGGAGGTGGTAGGTGCCATCGTCAGCGCATCCTGTGTGGTGGTCGTTGCGGTCGGATCACCGCCGCCGAACTGAATGACGCCCAGACTGTTGAGCACCACGACCATCACAACGGCCAGTGCCGCAAACGCCGCGACAAAAATGATCCACAGATACTTCGCGCCGCCTTTTTTCGGCTCCGCTTCCTCCTCGTCATCCTCGTGAATGAGCGCCGCAACTGCAGAGGTTGCCGTCATCTCATCCAACAGCTGCTGAACGGTCTGCGTACGGCGTTGCGGATGCACGCGCAACGCACGGATCAGACTTTCCTTCACGTGAGCGGGCGTTTTATCGGCAACCTCGGCTGGCATCAGCAGATCGTCCGCTTTCTTGCCACGCTGTGCGGCATCGGCGGGATGGCGTCCCGTCAGCGCAAAGAACATGGAAGCGGCCACACCGTACACATCCGAGGCAGGCGTGCAATCCGCACCTGCCTCATACTGCTCCGGCGCCGCGTATCCCGTGATCAGATTCGGCTTGCATTCGGTATTCACCGTGCGCGTTTCCGGAATGGCAAAATTCTTCAGCCGCAGATTGCCCTCGCCGTCCACCAGAATGTTTTTCGGGCTGATGCCGAGATGCAAAAGCCCTGCGGCGTGAATGGTGGACAATGCCGATAAGAGCGGTAAAAACAACCGTCTGGTCTCCTCAAACGACAAACGGCCGCCCTTGGCTGCCACGTGTTTTTCCAGACTTTTTCCTTCGCAAAACTCCGCTACGGTGTAGGCGGTGCCATTCTCCTCAAAAATATCATACGACGGTACGATCACGAGCACGTCGCGCAAACGGGCAACCGTGCGTGCCACCGACAAAAACTTGGCACGATAGGCGGCAAATGTCGCTTCGTGACCGTCGGCAGGCTGAAGCGCACCGTCCTGCCGACGCGTACACAGCGTAGCGGGGAAAAACTCGCGCAGGGTAATGGCACAGTCCTCTTGCTTATCGTATCCGATATAGACCGCGCTGTCACCGCCGATCTCCAACACGCGGCCGACTAAATACCGCCCGCCGAGCAATGTGCGGATGCGGAGATATTCCGGCGGATTCACACCGCCCGCGGGATACCCGCAGTGTGCACACTTGGCGTCGCCCTCCTCAAGCGGGTGCATACAGCCCATACACATCATATTTGTTGCCATAGTCATTCTCCTTTCAGCGACTGCTTAAGCTTTTGCTGACGAATATCCTTGCCGACGCACACCAACGGCTCGAACAAGCCTGTCACGCGCGAGGCGATCTGCTCGCCGTAGCGATCGGTCAATTCCTTCTGGTTCAAGTTGGTGCTGATGATGGTGGGCTTTTCCGCCATCAAGCGGCCATTGATGATATTATACAGCGCCGACGTATAAAAAGAACTGGAAAATTCCGTTCCCACGTCGTCTAAGATCAACAGATCACACTCTAAGAGCACGTCCTCGGTGTTGCCGTCGGCTCTGCCGAAATGCTCCCGCTCCATGCGGTGAAGCAGCTGCTGTACCGGCCCGTAAACGACCGAATATCCCTGCGACAGCACCTCGCCGGCGATCGCCAGCGACAAATGCGTCTTCCCGACCCCCGTGGGTCCGCGCAACAACAGGCTGTCGTCACGTCCGTCAAAATGGCGGGCGTACGCACGGCAATATTCGATCACCTGCCGCATCTGCGCGCGGGGGGCGATGCCGGTGCGGCCGTCTGCCCGTGAGGAGTAATACTCAAGAGACAGATCGTCAAACGAGGTCGGCTTCATTGCCGACAGCTCGGTCAGCTCCAAGCAGGAATACTCCCGCATCAGCTGTTCCAGACAAGCACACGGCTTACCGTTCACGAATCCCGTGTCCTGACAGGCGGAGCAGTGGTGAAGCGGTTCAAAAGTTCCGGCTGTTGCACCGTGCTTCTTGAGGATCGTCGCCAGCTCGTCCTGCAACGCGAGATTTTCATTTTTGATCTGCTCGACCTGCTTTTCCACGTCACGCTTATCAAGGATCGCCGCCACCACCTTGGCGGACGATTGCGCCATCTGCTGCTCGATCTCACGCACACGCGGCTCGATCTCCCGCATTTTTTCGTGAAACGCCGCAGCACGCGTGAGCGCGACGCCGCGCCGCTCCTTTAAGGTCGCCATTGCTTTTTCGTAGATATCCCGCTTGTACATACGGCGACTCACCTCTTTTTCTTCTTATACACGGGCATATACTGCCCGATCATATCTTCGTATTCCGTGTTTTCCGCGGTGGGAACCCTCGCCGACTTTTTGCCCGACAGCGCGGCGACCTTTTCCGCCGTGTCTGCTCCCTGACTGTGCCAGTTTTCCAGCACACGATCCATGTACCGCGTTTCAAATTTACCGGTCTTTTCCCGACAGATCTCATACGCCTGCAGCAGCACCTCGTCGGTAACGTTCCACTGACAGATCCATTTTTCCGCCGTGCGCATCGCCGCCGCACCGGTCAAAGGCTTTTGAAGCTGACACACCGTCTCCACGTGCCGCACCGCTTGCTCGCAGCGCTCCATGTAGCACAGATGCTCCTCCGCCGCTTCCATGGTCAAAATACCGCGTTCGGCCCAATCCAGCGCGACCTTTTCTATGTACCGCATATTGATACGCTCTGCCTGCGCCGCGTAACCGACCACCATGAGCAGTACCGCCGCGGGCAAGCCGACCGTTTCGTACAAATAAAGCAGGGTCTCCGCATCACCGTTTGAAAGCGGCCGCCCCATGCGGGCGCCGACCTCCGTCAACAACCCGCCGAACTCTTCATCCTTCGTTTGCCGCCGGATCACGTCGGTCATCTGCGGCTTTGTCACCTTTGGGCGCGCCGGTTTCTTTACCGGCTGCGGTGCGGGGGCCACCGTGATAACGACCGGCTCTTCCTCGTCACCGGTAGCCTGCAGGACACCTGCCGCCACCCAATATTGTAACGCGTCACGGCAATCCGGTGCCGTTTCGCCGATCGCCTTGGCGCACGCATCCGCGTCAAACGCGCCGTCGTTACGGGACAGCCACAGCAGCACTTTCAGCTGTACCGAGCCCGCAAGCCGCAAATGCCGATCGGCGATCTCCTCCGGCACCACGAACACGTGCCGCATAAGCGACGCGTTCCACACGTATTCCGCCACGCGCTGTCCCTCCTTTCACAAACACATTACGAAGAATACCCACATTATTATAAACACCTTTCGACCCGAAACGCAAGCCCTTTTTCGTTTTTCGGGCAAAACGGAAAAATTTTGAGTTGATTTTTTTTGTAAAATATGCTATCGTACTAATCGTAAGAGCAAAGGAGGTGCTTGAACAATGGCATATAAAATCAACGACGATTGCATCAACTGCGGCGCTTGCGCCGAAGGCTGCCCCACCGAGGCGATCTCCGAGGGCGATGGCAAGTATGTTATCAACCCAGAGACCTGCATCGATTGCGGCGCCTGTGCCGAGGCGTGCCCCGTAGGCGCTCCCCAGGCTGACTGATGCCGATTTGCTAAGGGCTGCCGTACCGAAAAGTACGGCAGCCCTTAGTCTTGAAAAGAGGTCTTTATATGATCCGCACCGAACCGCTTGAAAACGGCCGATTCGTACTGGTGGACGACACCTGCACCTTCGGCACGGATGCCGTTCTGCTCAGCGAATTTGCCGCCGTGCGTGCCACCGATCGTGTCTGCGATCTGGGCACCGGTTGCGGCATTATTCCGCTTTTATGGCACCGAACCGATAACGCTCCCGCCGTGGATGCCGTGGATTGCTCAGCAAACGCCGTCGCGCTCGCCCGCGCGTCGGTGGAACAAAACGGTCTGTCCGACCGCATCACCGTATGGGAACAGAATTGGTGCGCGCTTACCCTGCCCGTCGGTACATACGATACGGTCGTGTGCAATCCACCGTACTTTCCCGCGGGAAGCGGAAAGATCAGCGAGCACCCCGAGCGGCGGCTCGCGCGGCACGAGACCGCCTCCACCCTGCGGGACGTCGTCACCGCCGCCCACCGACTGCTCAAGGTCGGCGGTCACTTTTGCTTTTGTCACCGTCCGGAACGCTTGCCGGACGTTATCATAGCGCTGCGCGATCAGGGCTTGTCCCCAAAACGTCTGCAGTGGGTACACGCGCGGTACGATCTGCCACCGTTTCTGTTTCTGTGCGATGCCGTTAAAGGCAACCGTCCGCAGCTCACCGTACTGCCTCCTCACATTCTCGGAAAGTAGGCGATCTTATGTCCGGAACACTCACACTGGTCGGCACGCCGATCGGCAATCTGTCGGATCTTTCACCGCGCGCCGTCGAAGCGCTGGGAGCGTGCGATTTCATCGCCGCGGAGGACACCCGCGTTTCGCTGACGCTGCTCAATCATTTCGGCATCCGCAAGCCCCTCATCAGTTACTTTGAACACAACAAGCGTGAGCGCGGCGAGGTCATCTGCCGTAAACTGGAGGACGGCGAGAACGCCGTTTTGGTCACCGACGCCGGTATGCCCGCGATCTCCGACCCCGGCGAGGATCTGGTGGCGCTCTGCCACGAACGCGGGATCCCCGTCACCGTGATCCCCGGTCCCAGCGCCGGAATTTCCGCGCTTGCCGTTTCGGGACTGCCCACCGCCCGCTTTACCTTCGAGGGCTTTTTATCCGCCAACCGCCGCGACCGCCGCGAACAGCTGGAAGCCCTGAAAGCTGAGCAACGCACGATGGTATTCTACGAAGCCCCGCACAAGCTGCTCACCACGCTGGAGGATATCCACACCGCCTTCGGTGACCGCCGCATCTGCCTCGCCCGCGAGCTCACCAAGCTGCACGAGGAGATCGTGCGCACCACACTCGCGGCAGCGATCGCCCGCTATCGGGAAAATCCGCCCCGCGGCGAATTCGTGCTCGTGATCGAGGGCGCCGCCCCCGTTGCAGAGGAATCCCTCACCCCCGAGGAGGCGGCGGTGATCGCCCGCGCCTATCTGGCAGAAGGCCTGTCCGCCTCGGATGCCGCCAAAAAAGCGGCGGCGGAGACCGGTGTAAAAAAAGGCGATATCTACCGCCTGCTCACAAAGGAGAACTGAGTATGTTTGAAAACTTCGATGCCGGCACGCTCGTGACGATCGTGCTTGCCGTCGTCATCGGCATCTACCTGCATCGGTTGGATAAAAAAGAAAAGAGCGACCCACTCGCCGCTCTTTACAAACAGTACGGTACGCTGTCCGCCGAAGCGTTCGCCGCAACGCCGGACAACGAGCTGGTGCGCGCCGTCGCCGCCAACGTCATGGCAAAAACAGACCGCCGCCGTCCGGACGTATACAGTCTGATCCCGTTGCTGTCACACGGACAAGTCGCCGTTTACAGCGTGTGGCTTATCTGCCATGAACTGGACGTCAGCGACATGGAGTCACTGCTCCGCTCCCCCTCCGGCCGTTTTGCCGAGTCGGCGGCGGACGGCTTTTCGCTGATCGGTGCCGATCGCTGTGCCGAAGCGCTGCTTGCGGCTGTGGAATCGCAGAACGGAGCGGCTCTGCGGGATGCGATCGCCGCCGAGCAACCGCTCAACCTTTGTGTCGCCTACGTACGCGACAATCCCGACGAATTCATCGACCTATAACGCGATGTACAACAGCGCCAACAACAGCTCTGTCGGTGCGCCGTTGTGGCCGAGCACCAGTATGAGCAACAGCAGCAGTACCCGCTCCTGGTCCCCCGCCAAAAAGGACAGCCAGTCCTTTTCGCGGGATTTTTGTTCCGGCAAACGGCACGGCCTTTCCGGCTCACACGCAGCTTCGCAGACGGGTTCCTTTTCGCAAACCGGCAGTTCCCCGCGAATCGCGCACTCCTTTTCCGGTATCGGCGGCGTCAGCGTTACACCGCGGTAAATATTCACCGGATGCTCGCGCACCAACCGTCTGGAGCGCTCCGCCATACGCTGTACGCGCTGTGCGGCCTCCTGTTGGAGCTGTGTTACACTGCGTTCGTTCATTCCGTTCTTCCTCCTTTTTGTAACAGCGGCAGGAACTTGAGCAGCTGCATCATTCTCACCGAATCGTCCAGCCGCTTTTCACGGTCGCCATGCAGATACGGGCGGAGCGCCTTGAGCAGCGTCGTATTCTGATCGTCCTTGCCCATTTGTGATAAGAGCGGCATCAACTTTAACAGCCCGTCAAGTTCGGGCATCACGGGCGCCGGAGTTGGTTCCGGCTCCGGCGGAGCCGCGGACGCGGTCAGCGTTTCCGGTGAAATACCAAGCGCCGCCATCATGCTCTGGATCTTATCCATGCCGTCCGGTGAATTCAGCAAGCTGTCGAGTTTCTTGGAAAGCTCGTCATCCATGCGGATCCTTGCCTCCCGTCAGCTTGGACAAAAACGCCTGTACCTCCGGTGAATTTATGAGTTGCTGCAGCCGCGCGGGATCTCCTGCAAGCTCGGCGATCTTCTGCGCGTTCTGAGCACCCGCACGATCCGACAGAGCGGATAACCCGCCGTTTTGTACGGTCGCCGCCAGCTGTTCGGGCGTCATGCCCAACCGCCCCGACGCATACCTCAACAATGCTTGTAATTGATCCGGTGTGATCTGACTCATCCCGAT
The DNA here is from genome assembly GCA_964490085.1 of uncultured Eubacteriales bacterium. GTDB lineage: Bacteria > Bacillota > Clostridia > Oscillospirales > Acutalibacteraceae > RGIG3009. The sequence continues at coordinate 13,010 of CAZBAO010000010.1, forward strand.
CCCTCCTTTGTCTAATTGATATGTCGTAAAAGGTGATACTATGTTCCGTTTGTTGGTTGTCTCCGACACTCACGGTGATCGCCGTGCCCTGCAAGCCGCGATCGACGCGCAACATGAAGCCGCCCTGCTGGTGCATTTAGGAGACGGTGCCGGCGACCTTACTGCCATCAGCGAATTCATCACGGTACGCACGTTGCAGGTTTCGGGAAACTGTGATTTTTCCTCACCGTTCCCCGACGACGCAGAGTTTCGTTTCGGCGGGCAGTTGTTTTTTGCGGCACACGGGCACCGCTACGGTGTCAAGCACGATCTCTACCGTTTTTCCTGCGCCGCTCACTCCCGCAATGCACGTGTTGCCCTGTTCGGTCATACGCATCAGGCGTTGACGCTGTACGACGACGGTCTGTATCTCATAAACCCCGGCTCGCTCGGACACGCAGGAACCTACGCCACCGTGGACGTTGATCCCAACGGCGGTATCGTTGCCAATATCGTCAAGCTGCACTATTAACAATGTATGCACCGCTTAAAAAAGCGTGTAAAAAAAGCAGAGCCGTCGGCTCTGCCTTTTTTGTTTCCTAAATTTGTCAGGTATATTTTTTTCTTTGACAAACCATCATATAAATGCTATACTGTGCTTACCACACAAATCAAATAGGGCATATTTCACGGGAATGTATTTTTCTTTGGTAAAAATGCATTCTCTGTTTGTGCATTTCTCGTGATATGCCCAAAAAAGATTTGTGTGGTAGCAATCGGGAGTTTGCATTTTTCGGTGTGTGTGACCTCGGTTGCACACACCTTTTTTATTTTATGGGATTCTTTTTGCACAGTAGGGATCGTTTTATCAAAAAAGGTGCTTACTATGGAATACACCTGTGCAGAAAGGTTGATTCTTTTGAGACAAAAAAGCACCATTTTTGTGACTATCCTTGTTTTGGTAAGTATGGTTTGCGTAGGCATCATGATATATACTTCCAATGAACCCATCCAAAATACAGACAACGGTATCGCAAAAACTACTACCACACCGACCGAGCCGATATTGATAAACAATAACAAATCACTTCAATGCCAATACCGTAAATATCTGTCCTCTGACGGAACCGCACAGGAACAACTGAACATCTACATCCCTTGCAAGGTCGGCTACTGGCACATTCTATTTGCTCACGACATCAAAGACAGCATCAACTGCAATATCTGGCGACTAAAACAGATGACCGCTGTGGACGATACTTTCAACAAGCGATACGACATCACCAACACCGGGGAGTTTGAAGCAGCGGTTCGTCTGGACGGAAGAGATGATTTTAGCGGTGGATATCAGCACGGTGATGAGGCCCTGTCTGCGCTTGCAATCTACGTTGACGGAACCCCAACCGAGCTCTGCGCACTTTCAGAACGCACGGTATTTACCGAACTTACCATCGTACGGGACTCTCTTTTCTACGATCCGGCAGACCACACAACCGAGATTGCCGAGCACCATGTGGAGTATGTCATCAATCAAAACGGCATCTCAACCGATCAATATATTCAATGGCTGATAAGTGAAACCTGTCGCACTTCTTATATGGCCATGTTTCCGCTACTGCGTACCACCACCGACGTATCCGGCAGCACGGCATATGTCTCCGAGCAATACACTGATAATAATACAACCGAAGCATACGATATATCGTCTGCGGATAAATCGGAATATCCACAAACATGGAAAACCGGTGTAAAGCAGATCACACTTTCCTCCGAATCTCTCGGTCTTACCGCCGCGTTAGAACTTCTCCGGTGTACCAATATTCCCGGCAGTGGCTATTCTCAGTGCTCCCCTGCCGCAGCTTACAATAAACTATACTTTAGCATCACAGGGTTCGGCAAGGGAACCTATTACGATGTGTCCGTCGGCGAACGGTGGGAAACGACCGCGCAGTATACAGTCACTATTGAAAAATAGCAAAAAAGGCAGAGCCGTCGGCTCTGCCTTTTACAGTACACTCAGAATATCCGCTAATCTGTGAACCTCCGGTACACCGTCGGGGTGCTCGTCCAACCCACGCGTGTTGAGGTAAATCGCTTTCATGCCGGCACTCGTTGCCCCTTGTATGTCGTTGACCGGATGATCGCCCACGAACACACAGTTTTCCGGTGCGACACACAGCCGTGCTGCCGCTCGCCGGAACAATTCCGGATGCGGCTTGTGTACCCCCTCGTCGCCCGATATCATCGCAACATCGGTATCCAGCCGCAAACCGGTCACATCCAGCTTGCGGTTCTGAAGCAACGGGTTGCCGTTGGTGATGATCCCGATCCGATAGCCACGCCGCCGTACCTCTTCCAGCACCGCCGGCGTTTCCGTATACAGCGCCGAATGTAACGGGAACAACCGATGGTATTCCCATAAAAGCTGCTCGCCGGTAACGCCTTCATCAAACGGCCACCGCTGAATAAAGTCGTGGAAAAACGTGCCGTAATCGACGTAGCCGCCGCGGTTTTCCACGCACAGTTGCCGCGCATACCGGTCAAGCTGTTCGGCATCCACTGCGTGCATATGCCTTGAAAGCAACTGCCGCGCGACCCCAAAAAACGCCGCCGTGCGATCCTGCAACGTATCGTCAAAATCAAAGATCACGGCTTTTTCGCCGCTTTGTCCGCAAAGCACTGCCTCGGCATCCGTCGCATCGGCGGCGATCTGTGCTTTCAGCGCCCCGACATCCGCAAAACAGCGTTCTTCCCGCAAAAAGCAGATCAGCATCACCTGCACGGTCTGCCCGTACAGTTCGCCGTCAAAATCCTGAATCCACGTTTCTGCCTGCGGCGCGTGTACGCCGCCGACCGTCGGATGCACGCCGACGTTCGTCACCGCGTGATACTGGCGCTCTCCCACAACTACCAGAGACGCGTACACACCGTACCGCGGCACGGCGAAATCAGCGGGAAACACCTGGTTGAGCGTGGGCATTCCCCACCGCCGCCCGCGGTGATCACCGTTCGTCACCGGCAACTCCACCGAAAACGGTCTGCCCAGCAAACGGGCGGCAAGTGCCATATCACCGACGGCGACCGCCTCCCGCACACGCGTGGAGCTGACGGCCTCGCCGTCGCGTTCAACGGCGGGTACCACCGTCACACGGATACCGAGCGGCTCGCACAAGGTGCGCAGCGTTTGTACGGTGCCGACACCGTGTTTGCCAAACCGATAATTATACCCGCAACACACGACCCGCGCTTGCAAAAGATCACAAAGAATCTCGCGTACAAAGCGCTCGGGCGACAGTTCACACACCGCTTCAAACGGCATCTCGATCCATTCGTCCGTTCCCAACGTGCCAAGCAGCTGCTCTTCCCGCCCGGCGGTCAGCAAACGGCCCGCCTTGTGCTTGGGTACACCTGTCATGCACAGTGCCGTCGCGGTCAGGATCGCGCCGTCGTCATCGATCACGCCGCACGCTGCGGCAAGCACTGCGCGGTGCCCGATATGCAAGCCGTCAAATACACCGAGCGCGACTGCCCGATGCGCGGTCGGCAACGCATCTTTCTGCTGCCACGTATAGCGTTTTACCGCCACCGCGATCCCTCCTTTTCCCTTTTTTCTCGTTTTAGTATACCATACTTGCGTTAAAAAGCAAAACTTGTTTTTTGAAAATACACAGAAAATACACAATCCGCCCTTATCATTAAGATTGTATTATTATATCCCAAAGGAGGCAATCCCCGATATGATCGACGTACAGAACCTGACCAAGCGATACGGCTCTCACCTCGCGGTGGACAACATCAGCTTTCAGGTAAACGAGGGTGAGATCTTAGGCTTTCTCGGGCCGAACGGCGCGGGCAAATCCACCACGATGAACATCCTCACCGGTTACTTATCATCCAGCGAGGGCTCGGTGTCCATCAACGGGCACGACATTCTGGAGGAACCTAACGAAGCCAAAGCCAGCATCGGCTACCTGCCGGAGCAGCCGCCGCTGTATCTGGATATGACGGTGCGCGAATATCTGGATTTCGTCTTTGACTTGAAGCAGTGCAAATTCAACCGTCAAAAGCACATCAAGGAGATCTGCCGCTTGATGCAGATCGAGCACGTCTACAACCGCTTGATCAAAAACCTGTCCAAAGGTTACCGTCAGCGCGTCGGCTTCGCACAGGCACTGGTCGGCAATCCGCCGGTCCTTGTGCTGGACGAGCCAACCGTCGGCTTGGATCCCAATCAGATCATTGAGATCCGCGCGCTCATCAAAAACCTCGGCAAGCATCACACCGTGATCCTCTCCTCGCACATTTTGCAGGAGATCGAGGCGGTCTGCGATCGCATCATCATTATCAACGACGGCAAGATCGTGGCGGACGACACCGCCGCGGCGCTTTCGGAGAAATTCTCCACCGACCGCCGTCTGATAGCGCGCATCGCCGGTGACGAGAAGCGCGTGACCGACATTCTCACGCACATCACCGGTGTTGACGACGTCGTATGCTACGGCGAAAAAGAGGACGGCGTATACGAATACGCGCTTGAGCCGCAGGACGGCGCGGATTTCCGCCGCGCACTGTTCACGGCGCTCTCCAAAGAGGGCTATCCGTTACTCGGCTTGCGTTCGATGGAAATGTCGCTCGAAGAGATCTTCATTTCGCTCACGCGTGAGCAGCTCCCTCAAACCACCCGCAAAGGAGGTAAAAGCAAATGAGTGCCATTTTTAAGCGTGAATTCAAAACCTATTTCACCTCCCCCATCGGCTACATCGTGCTGGCCATGATCTTTGGTCTCAGCGGGTACTATTTCTTCCTATATAACCTTGCCGGCGGCTATGCCGACCTGTCGTATGTGTTCAGCTCGGTACTGACGTTCTTGCTGCTGCTCGTGTTGCCGGTGCTGACCATGCGTCTGATGAGCGACGATAAGCGTCAAAAGACCGACCAAGCCTTGCTCACCGCACCCGTCAGCCTGACGGGCATCGTGCTCGGCAAATTCTTTGCCGCGTTCTTGCTCTTTACCATCGGCAGCTCCATCATGTTGGTATTTGCCGTCATCATTGCCACCCAGATCACACCCGACTGGCTGGTCATCACGGGAAACTTTATCGGTCTTCTGTTGCTCGGCGGCATGATCATCTCGATCGGTCTGCTCATCTCCTGCCTGACCGAGAGCCAGTTCGTCGCCGCACTCGGCACCTTCCTGGCCTCCTTTGCGCTGCTGATGATCGACAGTGTCGGCTCGATGCTGTCCTCCAGCACGATCGCCGTCGCGATCACCGATTTTCTGTCGATATCCCAGCGGTATGCCAACTTCACCAGCGGTCTGATGCAGTATGACGACGTTGTCTTCTTTGTGAGCACGACCGCGCTGTTTCTGTTCCTAACCGTTCGCGTGCTCGACCGGAAACGCTGGAATTGATGAGAGGAGGCAACACGATATGAGTAACTTTGATGAGATCAAGAAGAACTCGGACGAGTCAGAGACCGAGCTGGAAGCTCTCCCTACCGATGTGACTGAGGTAGCGGTCGACGACTCTGATTCGGCCGAAAAGAAACCTAAGAAAAAGAAAACCGTCAAGCTCCCGAAACTCAACTGGCGTTCCAACCGAAAGCTGCGTTTGGGTGCCACCGCCACGGCGATCACCGTCGTGGTTGCGGCAGTGGTCGTGCTGATCAACGTCGTATGCGGCATTTTGGCAGATCGCTTCCCGTGGACGTTGGACCTCACCGCCGACCAGACCTATACCTTGTCCGAAGACAGCCGCACCTTAGCGGAATCGCTTTCGGCGGAAGTTGAGATCGTGGTGCTCTTGGATGAGGAGTATTTTTCGGCGCCCAGTTTTGGCAGTGGCTACGAAGACTATAATACCGTTTTTCGCCAATTCTATCTCTTTACCCAGGAATACGAGACCTTGAGCGGCGGCAAGGCCACCGTTTCTTACGTCGATCTTGAAAAGAACCCCACCCTGTCGTCGTCGTACGAAGAAAAGTACGAGGCTACCAGCGGGGATATTCTGTTCCTGTGCGGCAATGTATACCGCAAGATCTCCTGGACTGATCTGTTCGAAGAGGATTTGGATTACACCACCTATTCGTATGTGGTCACCTCCCTTGTTGAGCAAAAGCTCGCCAGCAACGTCAGCAGTGTCTGCGGCGGCAAGACCGTCACTGTTACCTTCCTGACCGGTCACGGCGAAAACGAGAATTCGATCGCTGCGCTCAAAAGCCTGTACGAGCTCAACGGCTACTTCACCCAGACACTGGACTTCACAACCGCCGAAGCGATCAGCGACACCACCGGAGCCATCGCCATCGTCGGCCCCACCAAGGATTACACTTTAGATGAGATCAAACGCCTGCGCAGCTGGCTGGACAACGACGGAAAACTCGGCCGCAACCTGTTCGTGTTTGCAAACTACGCCGGCACCTGTCCCAATCTATACGACTTCCTGTCCGCAGACTACGGCATCACCGTCACCTCCAACATCATTATGGAGACCGATGCCAACAACTATCCGATGGACTTCTACGGCAGCTATCCGTATATGCCGTTTGCCTCCATCACCAGCACCGATCTAACCGCGTCGGTATCAGACAGTAAGGTGATCATGCCGCTGACTCTGCAGCTGCTCACCTCTAAAGGCTCGGATGCAGAACAAGAGTCAGTGACCAATCACACGTTGATCTCCTTCCCCGAAAGCAGCCGCTTGACCGCGCTCACCGATCTGCTGTCAGCCGAAAGCAGCGCGGACATCGTGCAGATAGAGGCGGATGCGTATCCGGTCATCGGTATGGCGTATGCCTGTGACCACGACTTTGTCAACAACGAAAGCGTTGAAAATTATATCGTGGTCAGCGGCAGCTATCAGTTCGCCGACTACGTATCCTCCTCGCAGTATGAAAACGAGGGGTTGACGATCGAACCGCTGCGCACGGTGTGCAGCATCGGCAACACCATCGTGATCTCCGGCAAGGATCTGTCGGCAGACACCTTCTCGGTATCCACTTTGACCGCTCAGGTGGTCGGCTTGGGCGTGTTCACCTTGGGTATCCCGCTGGTGCTGGTCATCATCTGTCTCGTTGTCTTCTTTAAGAGGAGGCACTTATGAGTAAGCGCATGACAAAACGCACCCGCTCGTTGCTGTTCGCCGTCATTGCCTTGGCGGCGGTCAGCGTACTGTTGGTGAGCTTGCTGCTGTTGCTCCCCGAACCGGAGGAGGATCCCGACGACGACACCGCTGTCGACGAATCCGTCGTTCTGCTTGATAAAAGCGGCAATGACGAGATCGTCCTGTCCTCTGCCGTGATTACTCTGGCAGGCGCCTCGCACACCATTTCGCTCACCGACGACGAGCTGTATACCGTCAAGGGCTATGAAGATCTCCCGCTGGATCACACGGTGCTTTCCGAGGTGGCAGATGCACTGCTGACCGTCACCGCGACCCGCCTTGTGCTGGAAGAACCGGAAAACCCCGCCGATTTCGGCTTTGAACAAGAGGACGGCGTCATCTCCGTATCCGCCACCTATTCCGACGACACCACCTTCTCATTTGAGATCGGTGATCTCACCCCCTCACAGGAAGGCTATTATCTGCGTGAGACCGGTAAGGAAGCTATCTACTTGATGGATACGACCTTCTGTCAAACCATGGCGCATGAGACCTATCAGTACATCAACCGGACTCCCATCACCGCTCCCTCGGCAGAGGAAAGCACGGATACCGTGGTCGTACGTGACGTAACGTTGACCGGTACGGTTCGCCCCGGCACGATCTTTTTCCAGGTCGTGGATGAACCGGAGGACGAGGAAGAAACCATGGTGATCTCCGGCTACGCCGTTCAAAAGCCGTATTTCCATGCGGTGGACTCAAACAGCCTGCTGATCTCCTACAGTACCTTTACCTCCATCACGGCGTCCGGTATTGCCAAGCTTCGCCCCACGAATGCGGATCTGACCGCTTACGGCTTGTCTAAGCCCTACTCGGCGTGCACCGTCAACCTGTCACTCCAGCGTACGACCGAAACCGAGGACGAAGACGGGGAGACCACGACCGAGATCTCGTATCACAGCACGTTCAAATACACCGTTAAGCTCGGCAACACCGATGAAGACGGCAATTACTACGGCGTCGTGTACGAAGAAAACACCATGATCCCCATCGTATATCTGTTCAGTGCGAGCACGGTCTCCTCCTGGGTGGATGCGCAATACGAGGATATCGCAGACGATATGCTGTACTTCCAGTATATCACCAATCTCACCTCCGTTGCGATCACCGCCGACGGCGAGGCGAAGACCTTTGCACTTTCGCATTTTCCGGACGAGGAGGACAGTGACAACACGCTGACGGTCACGGCAGACGGCGTCACCTACAGCACCCCCGATTTCCGCACCCTGTATGCCTCCTTGCTCAGTCTGTACCGTGTCGGCTCCACGGACGAAACGCCGACCGGCACCCCGATGCTGACGCTGCAATTCACGCCGATGAAAGAATACGGCAGTGCGACGCGTATTAACATTTACGAATACACGGCCGGCTATTGCGTCGCCGTTCATAACTCCGGCGAAAAGCATCTCGTCAGCGCTAAAGAGGTTCAGAGCCTTTTAGCGGATTATAACAAATTCTTAGCCGGTGAAAGTCTTGAATAACCACTCGTAACAAACGCCGCGAAGGAAGGTTCCTTCGCGGCGTTTGTCTGTTTATACCCCGATTTCATATAAAACCGTCTCATACGGCAGTCCCCACACCCGATGCCGGCGCTTTTTGTCACCAAAGCTGCGCACCGTAACGGTGCAGGTGCCGCCAAAGCGCTGCCATATGCTCTGCGTCACGGTGATGTGGTCCACCGCCTCACGCGGTAAATACACCCGATAAAAGGCGAGCCCGCGCGGATACCACACCGTCACGGCGGCTTCGTCAGCGCCGAAGCCGGCACTTCGAAAGCCGAGAAAACGGACGGTCAGCCACCAGATCCCCCACGCCGTGCACACCAATGCCGGCATCTGCCAAAATCCGCCCGCCATCCACGGCGGCACACTCAATGCCGTGACGATCAGCGGGGGCACGAGATACCGCCACCATGCTCGGCGCACCGCTCTGATCCGCCCCGTTTTCAAAGGGTACCCCGGCAACAAGTGCTCCAGCCCCTCACATAAGGTGCGCGGGTCGGCTGCGGGGATCAGCACCGGCCGTGCGCCGATATCCCGCCCGTAGCCGGCGGCGGTGATCACCGCCGTGTGCAGTCCCAGTAAGCGCATCAATAATGTCTGTCGCAGTTCCAGCGCTGTGATCTTATCCCGATCGATAAGCACGTCCCGCCGTGTAAATAAACCGGATACCAGATGCAGGTGCTCCTCCTGCACCGTGGCGTAAAACCCCGCGTACCGCAAAAAATTGCGAAGCACCGCGATCCCCCAACCGATCACGAGTAGGTTCGCGAGCATCCGCAGTGCAGAGGGGATCTCCGCCGCCAACAGCTGCTGTAGCACCCCCACCGCATCGGCGGAGAACCGCTCGCCGAGCAGATTGCTGATCTGCCGCAGAACGGGCACCGCTGTCAGCAGCCCCACCGCGGCGTTGGAGCCGGTGATCGCCGCCACGATCACCGGCCACAGGCGCGCACGAAACCGCTGTCGGTAACGATCGTTAAGCGAAAACAAGTCCCGCACGCACTCTGCGGACAGGTACAACACGGCATCTGCCCGCCGCCGCAGACCGACCGTGTTCACGCGCACGCGTCGCCCGCCGCACAGCGCGAGCAACGGCGTGCGCTCGATCTCCACCGACGCCGCGGCGTCTGCATCGATATGCAGGGCATGCCGCACAAGCAATCCTTGTCGCACGCCGACGCTGTAAAATCCGTTCTGCGAACGTCCCACTCGATAACGGCTGCCTCGCCATTTCTCGATCGAATACCCGACCAGCACCGCACACAACAGCAGCTCCCGCAGCAGGACACGCGGTTCACTCGTCGGCATCAGCACACGCCGTAACGGCCACAGCAGGATCGGCCACCATCGCCGCATATCGTACAGCACGTACGCACCGCAAGGTCGTTGTTCCATCAGCACTCCTCCAAGCGTGCCGTCAACCGGCACGCCGTTTTCTCGTCTAAAAGCGGTAAAACCACGCTACCGCCCGCAAACCGCAGCACCACCGTACGGCAGTGAAACAGACGGTGCAGCGGAGGCGTCCACGTTTCAAACGTGCGCAGTGCATCAAGCGGCACCACCGATTCCCGCCGCCACAGCACCCCATACCGCACGTACAGACGCTCGTGATCCATTTCGCCGTAAAGTGAGCGTGTCAGCCGCGGCAGATACCATACGACGAGGGGAACGGCAAGCGATATCGGTACCAGACACCAAAGCGAGCCTGTCAGCCATCGCAGCAGCACGACAACAACAGCGATCACCGCGATCACGATCGTGCGCAGCACCGACCGCGCACCGACACCCGCAGAAAATGCCATATCCTCTCTCCTTTTTCACGACGCTCCACAGGTATATTTATGCCCAAACATACCCCAACTATGTTGCAAAGACCCGTTTAGCTCGAAAGGGGAATGAGATGAAGCACTCTTTTCGCGGCGGGATCGTCTTTCCTGCTTTGTTGCAAACGAAAAAGGAGCCGACGCGCACCGCATGGGCGCTGATCGCTATCACCCTGTGTGCGGTTTCATCTTTTTAAAAATTTCTCTTTACAAGCGGGACATTCTGTGTTATACTACAATGGCACGCGAATGTGCACATCCCTGATCCGGATCGTGG
>CAZBAO010000011.1:0-23726 GCA_964490085.1 uncultured Eubacteriales bacterium
CCTCACAAAAGACGGGGAAACTGTTGAAGAAGCAAAAGCAAGATTGAAAGAGAAAAAATAAGTAAAAAGGGCAGACTTGGCAAAATAATTGCTAAATCTGTCCTTTACATTTTGTTCAGTAGGTCGGTGCAATTCCACGCCCTAAAAACGACGACACTACGGCGTTTTTTTAACAGGCTTTCGAATCCACCTTCTTTGTTTGACCAAACCAAAAAGCACCGCCTACTGGCGGTGCTCATTGTTTTGGTTGTTACGAACTATTATGATGCCACGTATGCAAAATCAGAAATTAGTTCATCGGTTTTTTTATTATATAATTTTCCGTCTTTAGAATAAAAATGTTTATTCTCATCGGAACAGTTTATATTTACAACGGAATGATAAAATGTGATACTGCCGTCATCATTAATGTGCGGATAATATTCATCCATAGTAACAAATTCAATAACCTCAATATTTTTTCCAATATTTAAGTTAAATACAACATCCTCTATGACATAATCTTCAAGAATTTCAAATTCATTTATGCCACCACTGAATATTACATCATATTCGCTGTCTTCCGGTGCGTTCATGTACAAATCGGCAAGAGAAATTGAAAACGGTGTGGGTACTCCTCTTCCATAATATCCACCTATTCGTTTAATTGGTATACCTTCATAATCATCAGGGATTGTAATTTCTAAATTTTCTCTATACTCTGTACAGTTGTAGCTACCAACAAAGCAACAATTTGAAGTTTTATTTATACCAACATAAAACCCATCTACTTCTGCTTTATCAGAGTAAAACAAAGAAACTCCCTCGAAAGAGCAACCAGAAAGACAAAAAGTTAAACAAATTGATAATATCACAGCAAAAATTTTTCTCACTATTGTTCACCTCTTTTAATTTATTATATCATAAAACCATAAATCAAACAAGGTATATTGCGTTTCGGTCGTTTGAATCCATCTTGACGGAGAATATAGTGAAATCAAAGGCTTGCGCCATTGTACAGTTACGTAGTTTGATTTCGTCTGCGAGTTTCGGTACAGCCCGTTAGGGCGGCGCGATCCCACGGGCTAAAAACAGTCCACCGGACTGTTTTCTTAACGCCCTTTCGAATCCACCTTCTTTGTTTGACCAAAACAAAAAGCACCACCTACTGGCGGTGCTCATTGTTTTGGTGGGGGAAGGTGGATTCGAACCACCGAAGTCACTGACAACAGATTTACAGTCTGCCCCCTTTGGCCACTCGGGAATTCCCCCGCGTCTAAACGCAAGTGTTACTATAGCACGCCGCAAAAGGATTGTCAAGCCTTCTTTTTGAATTTTTTGTGTTTTTTTTGCATTTCCAAACATTAATGCGATATCTTTTCTTGCTTTTCGAAAAGGGGTGTGCTACTATATTTGGGTATTGAGGTGAGACTATGTATAAAATTGTTAGTAAACGAGCGCTGAACGCGTTTGTGTCTTTAATGGAAATCGAGGCTCCGCTGATTGCCGCTAAAGGTAAAGCGGGGCAGTTCGTTATTCTGCGTGTTAACGAAACGGGCGAGCGTATTCCGCTGACCTTGGCGGACGAAGATCCGCAGCGCGGTACCATTACCATCATGTATCAAAAAGTGGGGAAGACTACCGACTTATTGGATACGCTGAACGTGGGGGATTCCATTTTGGACGTGGTCGGCCCGCTGGGTAAAGCCACAGAGCTTGACGGCTATAAGCACGTTGCCGTCGTCGGCGGCGGTGTTGGGTGCGCGATCGCTTATCCGGAGGCCAAGGCTCTGCATTGCTTGGGCGCACATGTGGATATGATCGCCGGTTTCCGTAACCGCGATATTATCATGTTGGAGGATGAACTGGAGACTGTCAGCTCACGCTTGTTTGTGATGACGGACGACGGCTCCAACGGAAACAAGGGCTTTGTCACCGTCAAACTGCAGGAATTGTTGGATGCCGGTGAAAAGTACGATCTGGTGATCGCCATCGGGCCGTTACCGATGATGCGTGCGGTTGCCAACGTAACCAAACCGTACGGCATTAAAACGATCGTATCCATGAACCCGATCATGGTGGACGGCACGGGAATGTGCGGCGGTTGCCGTTTGACTGTCGGCGGCGAAACCAAATTTGCTTGTGTTGACGGTCCGGAATTCGATGCACACGAGGTCGATTGGGACGAAGCAATGCATCGTTTAGGACAGTATAAAGAGCAAGAACACGCTTGCCGCATGGCTTTTATAGGGGGACAAAACGCATAATGGCTATCAATAATCAACTCAACAAAACTCCCATGCCGGAACAGGATCCTCAAATTCGTGCCACGAATTTTGAAGAGGTTGCCTGCGGCTATACGGAAGAAATGGCAATTAACGAGGCACAGCGCTGTTTGAATTGCAAAACGAAGCCGTGCGTGTCGGGATGCCCTGTTAATGTACAGATCCCCGACTTTATTGCGAAAATCGCAGGCGGCGATTTTGAAGGTGCGTATCAGACGATTCGCGGAACCAATTCGCTGCCGGCTGTTTGCGGTCGCGTGTGCCCGCAAGAGAAGCAATGTGAGTCAAAGTGCGTGCGCGGTATCAAAGGCGAGCCGGTGGCGATCGGCAGATTGGAGCGTTTTGCTGCGGATACGCACATGAAGGTACAGACGGAAAAATCGGATACTACACCGCGCAACGGCCATCGCGTAGCGGTGGTTGGCTCCGGTCCTGCCGGACTCACCTGCGCCGGTGATTTGAATAAGCTCGGTTATGACGTTACGGTGTTTGAAGCGTTTCACACCGCCGGTGGCGTTCTGATGTACGGTATTCCGGAATTCCGTCTGCCGAAAGATATCGTTCAAAAAGAGATCAGCACACTCAAGGATGCCGGTGTGGATATTCAAACCAATATGGTGATCGGCAAGATCCTGGATATAGACGAGCTGTTTGAGCAGGGCTATGAAGCGGTATTCGTCGGCAGCGGAGCGGGCCTGCCCAGCTTTATGGGGATCCCCGGTGAAGGCTTGCTGGGCGTGATGTCTGCCAACGAGTTCCTGACCCGTATCAATCTAATGAAGGGCTATCGCGAGGATTACGACACCCCTGTCCCGCATGCCAAACATGTAGCGGTCGTAGGCGGCGGTAACGTGGCAATGGATGCGGCACGCTGCGCTAAGCGTATGGGCGCTGAAAACGTTTATATCGTATACCGCCGCGGGGAAGAGGAAATGCCGGCACGTCTGGAGGAGATCCACCACGCCAAAGAGGAGGGGATCGAGTTCCTGTTCCTGACAGCCCCCGTTGCGGTACACGGCGACGACAACGGGTTTGTGATCTCTCTCGAATGTGTATCAATGGAACTTACCGAACCGGACGAGTCGGGCAGACGCCGTCCTCGCGAGATCGAAGGCAGCAATCATCAGCTTGACGTCGATATGGTGATCGCCGCGATCGGCAACTCACCGAATCCGCTGATCCGCACCACGACCCCCGGCTTAGAGGCGAACCGTCGCGGATGCTTGGTGGTCAATGAAGAAACCCTGCAAACCACCCGCGAAGGTGTGTACGCGGGTGGTGATGCCGTGACCGGAGCCGCTACCGTTATTCTGGCAATGGGGGCGGGAAAGAAAGCCGCCGATTCAATTCATCGATTTTTGATGAAAAAATAAGTCGAATTTGGTCAATTTATGCAAAAGAGGGAAATTTGTTTGACCGTTTTGATATTTTTTTCACATATTGTCTAATTCTTTTTAAAAAAGTATTGACTTTTTGACAAGGTTGCGTTATACTACAGACTGTTATGGAGCGCGTTGGTTCGAGGTGATCCTGCTTGAATGCCCTTGTAACAGGCTTGAACGATCTCAGCGATGAAGAGCTGGCTGTTCTGGCTCGCGAGAATAACGAGGAAGCATTCACGCGTCTGGTTTCTCGGTGTTCGGGAATGCTTAAGGCTTTGTCGGCTAAGTATTGCCTCGGTTCACTGGAATCTGAGGATCTGGTGCAGGAAGGGTTGTTAGGGCTGTTGTCTGCCGTGCAGACGTATCGGTCGTCGGTAGACGTTGCCTTTCGCACGTATGCCTACACCTGTGCTCGTAACCGCATGGTATCCGCGTTGCGGCGTCGAAATGGGGTAGAGGCGAGATCCTTGGACGAGGAGGACGAGCCTTCCGTTTCCTCGGGTGGTGACGATCCGGCATCCTTATTGGTTCGCCAAGAGGAATTGCAGCAGCTTCGCGAACGGTTGCGTGTCGGTCTCAGTCCGTTGGAATACCGCGTGCTGATGGCGCTTTTAAGCGGCTATTCGTATCGAGAGATCGCCAAACGCTTGCGGATCACAGAAAAAGCGGTGGATAACGCGCGTCAGCGGTTACGCCGCAAATTAGATTCATCCCTGTTTTAATTCTGATTGTAAACGGATGTACACCGTTTCACAATATGCCGGGCAGCCAAATTAGAGCGTTGCTTTTCAAAAGGTGCCGATCTTATTCCGTTGCAGGGCAAACATTATTACAAGTGAGGTAAGACACATGTACGAAGACAAGACTCTGATCTGCAAGGAATGCGGCGCAGAATTTGTGTTCACCGCCGGTGAGCAGGAGTTCTATGCTGAGAAAGGCTTTGTGAACGAGCCCCAGCGCTGCAAGGCTTGCCGCGACGCTCGGAAGAACGCTGCGAGACCTGAAAGAGAGATGCACACGGCTATCTGCGCCAACTGCGGCAAGGAAGCGAAAGTGCCCTTCAAGCCTCGTGAGGATCGCCCCGTGTATTGTAGCGAGTGCTTCGCAAGCATGAGAGGCGAGAACTAATTGCTTTTCAAAAACCGCCCTTCGGGGCGGTTTTCTTGCTTTTTATGGCAAAAACCGCAGAAAGTTGCTTGACATAAAATGCGGTTATTGGTATAATGAATCATCACTTTATGTAAAGAAGGGGTATTTGTGAAAAAAATTCTTAGCATTCTCGCAGTTTTGACCATGATCGTGACCTGCTTCGCCGGTTGCGGCGATAAGGCTACTGCCGGTGAATTCTTCATCGGTGCCACCGGCCCGTTGACCGGTGACGCTTCTTCGTATGGCATCTCCGTCAACAACGGTGCTCTGCTGGCGATCGAGGAGATCAACGCCGCGGGTGGCTTGAACGGCATTCAGTTCAAGTTTGAAATGAAAGACGACAAAGCAACCGCAGAAGATGCGGCGACCGGTTACGACAGCTTGATGGATGCCGGTATGCAGATCTCGATCGGTAGTGTTACTTCCGGTTCCTGCAAATCCTTCGCTTCCAAGTCCGAGGCTGACAACCTGTTCTTCATCACGCCTTCCGCCTCCGAAGCTGCAGTTATCGAAGGCCGTGACAACGGCTTCCGCGTTTGCTTCGGCGACCCCGACCAGGGTACTTTGGCAGTGAAAGAGCTGAAAGAAGCCGGTTACAAGAACATCGGTGCTATCTATGACACCAGTGATTCTTACTCCAGCGGCATCTTCGCTGCCTTCAAAGCGGAAATGGCTGCACAGAATATGACCTTCAAAGAGCAGTCCTTTGACGCGGAGAACAAGAAAGACTTCTCCACTCAGGTTGAAGCACTCAAGGATTGTGATGTTATCTTCCTGCCCATCTACTACACCGAGGCCGGCCTGATCGCGAAGGCTTGCGTTGCCAAGGGCTGCGAAGCTGTTCTGTTCGGCTGTGACGGTCTCGACGGCGTTGCCGATCAGATCGACGAGACGGTTACCAACCAGATCTCCTACATCACGCCCTTTGACGTAAACAGCACCGACGCGGTTCCGAAGGCTTTCGTTGAAGCTTACAAAGCAAAGTACAACGAAACTCCGGATCAGTTCGCTGCCGACGGTTACGATGCGATCTACGCTATCTACAACGCTATGAAGGTTGCTAACATCACCGATGCTGACATTGAGCCGAGTGCTCTGTGCGAAGCGGTGAAGGCGGCGATCACGGATTCTTCCTTCAAGCTGGACGGCGCGACCGGTACGATGACTTGGGATGCCTCCGGTGCTTGCACCAAGGTTCCGCAGATCGTTGCTGTAAACTGATTTTTGCTGTTTCGTCTGACCGGGAGGGCAAAACCCTCCCGGTCAGACTCTTGTCTTTTTCTTGGTTGATTCTTAATCTCTAAGGAGAGAGTATCATGAGTACTATTTTAGACGGCCTCAGCCTTGGTGCGATCTACGCATTGATCGCATTGGGATATACGATGGTGTACGGTATCGCGAAGATGCTGAATTTTGCTCACGGCGATATCATTATGGTTGGCGCATACGCCATTCTTGTTACGTTATCGGTAAGCGGCAACATCCTGGTGGCAGCTCTGATCGCTATTATCATCTGCGCGCTGATGGGCGTTGTTGTTGAAAAGCTTGCCTACAAACCGCTGCGAAGCGCTTCGCCTTTGGCTGTGCTGATCACTGCGATCGGTGTCAGCTATTTCTTGCAGGGAACCGCTCAACTTATCTTCGGTTCCAAATCGCAGCCGGTCACCCTGCCGTCATTCGGCAGTATTCAAATTGGAAATTTCCAGGTCGCACTGCGCACCGTGATCACACTGGTGGTAGGCGCCCTGATTATGATTGCGTTAACGCTCTTCGTCAAAAAGACCCGTACCGGTCGCGCTATGCTGGCGGTATCGGAGGACAAGGGTGCAGCACAGCTGATGGGTATTAATGTGAACCGTATTATTATGATCACCTTTGCCATCGGCTCATCGCTTGCTGCCTGCGCCAGTTTGTTCTATTTGATGCAGATCCCGTCTGTCAGCCCCACCTTGGGCGCTATGCCCGGTATCAAGGCGTTTGCGGCAGCGGTTATCGGCGGCATCGGTTCGATTCCCGGTGCGATGATCGGTGGCGTATTGCTCGGCTTAGTTGAAAAGATCACGGCCAGTATTCCGGTGCTCAGCCCGTATACCACGGCAATCGAATTCAGTTTGCTGATCCTTATTCTGCTTGTGCGACCGATCGGTCTGCTTGGCGTGAGAAGAAGAGAGAAGGTGTGATCGTATGGAAACGGTATTAACGAAAAAACGCTCTTCTTTCAAGCTGCATCACCATATCAACTGGATGCTGGTTGCGGCCGCTTTAGTCGTGATGATCGTGCTTAGTGAGGCTGGTGCATTGCCCCGCGCGACGATCACTTTGCTCACGCGTATTGCGTACAGCATTTTGCTGGCGGTCTCGCTGAATCTGGTCGTTGGTTTTCTGGGTGAACTCAGCCTTGGTCACGCCGGTTTTATGTGCGTTGGTGCGTATATCGGCTGTTATGTGGCTAATCAACTGCTTTCCATTATCGAAAGTCAGTTGGTTGTACTGATCGTAACGATGTTGGTCGGCGGCTTGGTGGCGGCCTTGTTCGGCTTTGTCATCGGTTTGCCGGCGCTTCGCCTCAAAGGCGACTATCTGGCTATCGCCACGTTGGCGTTCGGCGAGATCGTGCGTAACATCTTCAAGAACCTGCCTTATTTCGGCGGTGCTCAGGGTATGAGCACCAAGACCTACAAACCGGCTTACCTGTTTATTGTTGCGTTTGCGGTCGTGCTGGTTGCCCTGATCCTCATTCAAAATCTCATCCGCAGTAAACACGGCCGTGCCATCACGGCGATCCGCGACAATGAGATCGCCGCGAAAGCCATGGGAATCAACGTCACCTTTTACAAGCTGTTTGTTTTCGTTTTTGCGGCGTTTTTTGCCGGTGTGGCAGGCGTTATTTACGGTCACCTAACTACGCCGATCCTGTATTCCACTTTCTCGTATAACTATTCCATTGAGATCCTGGTTATGGTCGTGCTGGGTGGCATGGGCAATATTACCGGTTCGATCGTTGCCGCAACCTTGATCCCGTATGTGAACTTTGTTTTACAAAACGAGTTGTCGGGTGATCTCGCGGCTCTGAAGCTACTCATCTATGCCATCATTCTGATCGTAGCGGTGCTGTTCAATAACGCACCGATCTTCCGCCCGATCAAGGAAAAACTCGACTTGCGCCGTTTGTTGGAAAAACGGCACACGCCGGATAAGGTGAAAGACGATGCGGCAGCGTGGGATCGCGTGCCAACTAAGATCCGGATGGATGAGTTGTTGTCTGTCGATGTTACTCCGACAAACTATGAACCCGATAAAACGGTAGACGGGGGTGACAAGTAATGGCGGAAACTGTCTTAGAAATCAAGGATCTCGGCATTTCCTTCGGTGGTCTGCACGCGGTACAGCATCTGAATCTCGAAATCAAAAAGAAGCAGTTGTATGGTCTGGTCGGGCCTAACGGTGCCGGTAAAACAACCGTATTTAATATGCTGACAGGCGTATACACGCCCACGACCGGCCGCTTTTACTTGAACGGCGAAGATCTGACCGGTAAATCGCAGGAGACCATCAATCGCAAGGGTATTGCCCGTACGTTTCAGAACATTCGTCTGTTCAACAATATGAGCGTGATTCGCAATGTCATGGTTGGACTTCACAATCAGCCGGAATACCGGTGTAATCCGTTTACCAGTATGTTCCGTTTGCCGGGCTTCTTCAAGAGCGAGCGCAAGATGCGCGAGCGTGCCAAGGAGATTCTGCGTATCTTCAATTTGGAGGAAGAACGCAACAATCTCTCCTGCAATCTGCCGTACGGCAAACAGCGCAAGCTGGAAATTGCCCGTGCACTCGCCACCAATCCGAAGCTGCTCTTGTTGGATGAGCCGGCTGCCGGTATGAACCCTCATGAAACGGAAGACTTGATGAACATCATCCGGTATATCCGCGACAACTTTGATATGACCATTTTGTTGATCGAGCACGATATGAAATTTGTGTCCGGTCTGTGCGACGAGGTCACAGTGTTGAACTTCGGCACGATGCTGGCGCAGGGAACACCCGCTGTAGCGCTCAACGACCCCGAGGTCATCAAAGCATATATTGGAGGTTGATGACATGGCATTATTGGAAGTTAAAGATCTTACCGTGTTTTACGGTGTGATCCAAGCGCTTAAAGGCATCAGCTTTGAAGTCAATAAAGGGGAGATCGTCACCCTGATCGGTGCGAACGGTGCCGGTAAGACCACCACGATGCAAAGTGTGATGGGTTTGATTCCCAGCAAGAGCGGTACGGTTACGTACAACGGTGTGGATATCACCAAAAAGCCGTGCCACAGCATCGTGCATATGGGCATGACACAGGTGCCGGAAGGCCGCCGTGTGTTTCAGGAACTGACGGTTTACGAAAACCTGCTGATGGGTGCCTATACCGAAAAAAGCAAGGCGAAGATCAAGCGGGATATCGAGGAGATCTATGAATGGTTCCCACGTCTTGGCGAGCGTAAAAAGCAAGTTGCCGGCACACTTTCGGGCGGTGAACAGCAGATGCTCGCTATGGGCCGCGCCATGATGAGCCATCCCGAACTGCTGATGCTGGACGAACCCTCTATGGGTTTATCGCCGCTTTTGGTGGATCAGGTGTTTGAGATCATCAAGAATTTTCAGAAAAACGGCACGACCATCCTGCTCGTTGAACAAAACGCCGGTAAATCACTGGCGATCTCCGACCGTGCGTACGTGCTGGAAAACGGACAGATCGTGTTGTCCGGCAAGGGCGAGGAATTGCTGAAAAGCGACATGGTCAAAAAAGCCTACCTGGGCGGTTAAAACAATAAAAGCAGGCGGTGTATCCCGTGTGGGATACACCGCCTTTTGTTGGTGTGTCGATACCCCGATTTTAGTAGGTATGATCATATACTGATGGATCGTATAAATTGCAGGGGCGTTTGCTTCGCAAAACGCCTGAACATTTTGGTGAAGTAATATCGGTCTGAAAATCCCGTCTTGAAAGCGGTATCTTCAATGGAGCACCCCTCGGCAAGCAGCTGCTTGGCTTTTTCGATCTTCAACGAATTCTTCAATTCAATAGGGGAAAGCCCCAGATCGACTCGAAGTTTTTTTTCAAGCAACGATACGCTGATATGAAACGTTTCGGCAATTTCTTTGACGGTCATTTCCTCGCAACAGTGCTCCTTTACGTACAAAAGGATCTGTTCCGTCGAGTTCTTCCTTTTACCTGTGGTTTCGTATGCTTGCAGCATGGCTAATATTTTAAGCGTATCAGCAATACACAACAGCATCTTGCCGTTTCCCACCTCTGTATAATTGCGGTAAACACCGCTGAACAGCGCTTGTGCATTTTCGCCTAAAATATTTTTCAGCACGGTCGGCCTTGATACGACCGCTTGCGGTGAATCGCCTTTATAAACGTTGAATTCGATCTGATAATACTCTGTGTCAGCGTCGATAAGCGTGTTTGTATAGGAGGCACCGTACGGCAAAACCACAATATCTCCCGATCCGGCAGTGACCGTTTCCCCGTCAAATTCAAAGATATGCCCGCCGGAAACGTAGTACACAAAGCTGTTGGCCTCTCGGAATTTGTTACGATATTGCCTTTCCGCGTTCGTTCTGTGCATTACACATTCGATCTTCACATCGGCTCTGTTTACGAAATTATACATATTATCACCAAGCAAATGCTAACACAAAGTGAAATTTATTTCAATCGTTTTACGATTTTTAACACAAATGATACTATTTTGTTGATTGAAGTCAGTGCGTGACAGCGGTATACTGTTCTCAACAGTATGATAAAAGGGGTGCGAAAAATGAGTAAGATCACGATCACCAAACCGTATTTGCGTTGGCTTTTCGGGGGGCTTGGATTTCATAACAGCGAGGCCACGATGACGGCGCTCATGAGCGATAAGTTCAAAAATGAGATCGCCGTAAAAACCTTTAATGAGATATCGCCTACTTTTTCCCGCGTTTTTGCCGTTTATGCGGATTGGACAAAGGAAGCCATGGATGCCTTTGCTGATTACTACGATCTGACCTTTAGAAAATCGGGAACCCTTATTTATGCGGTCCCCGGGCGGTTGCCGTATATCACCGACGAAACCGATATAGACGATTACTGTGAGAAAGTCGCTCAAAAGCTGGATTACCTTATTAACGAGAGAAATTGTACGAAGATAAGATATTACTGTGTGACCAACGAACTGTCCGTTGGCAATACCTATTGCTGGTTTGCCGACCACATGGACATTTTCAAGCTATACCATGAAAGCCTTTATAAAGCCTTTCGCCGTCACGGAGTGGACGTTGGTCTGTTAGCGACGGATATATCAGGAGCGGAGAATTTCGATCAGGTCAATTGGGCGATCGAAAATATGGATGAGATCACATATGCCTATTGTACGCATCTGTACAACTTCAACCGACAAACGCCGCCCGGTTCTTTAGAAGCGTACGATTACTACATGTCACTCTTTGAACCGGTCGTTGCAAGTGCTCATCGGAAGGAAAAGCGCTTTGTTTTAGGAGAATTCGGCGTAAAAACATTAAAACCGCTCACAAGCTCTCCTATGCGTAACGATTCACAGTTCGCTGCGGATTATCCGCAGCTCGATAACGTTTTTGCCTTATCCTATGCGGAATTGTCAATGGCGGTCGTGAACAGCGGCTGTCTTGCCGGTGCATATTGGACGATGCTGGATTATCCGGATCCGCTCATTTGTGAAAACGGGGATACACCGGAGGAAAAAGCACGGTATGATGCGGCGCGCTTCTCGGGTCACGGTCTGGAGATCCGCTACAACAAAAACGGCCTTATTCGTTGGTGTGACGAGGAACGGGACTACCGTTCGTATGCCAGCCTGTACACGCTTGGATACTTTGCCAAGTTCTTCAAAAAGGGTACGCGTGTGCTCAAAAGCGACTGGGACGACGAGTACGTGCGTTGCTGCGCGGTCAGTACCGACGACAGAGCTGTCAGCATTGCCGTTTTAAACTGGAAGGATCAGCCTGTTGATACACAACTGTCACTGGAATACCGCTGCGACAAACCCGCCAGAATGTATGTCTATGAGGCCGATCACGTTCCGTATAACGACTTTAACGATCTGCAGCCGTATAGTCAACTGGTCGATCTGAACGCAGAGGGTCTGACGGTGACACTCCCACCGAGATCGTTTATTATTCTGACGACGGATTATGTAGACAGAGTGCCTTCCAAAATCAAGAATGTTCGAGTAAAAGGGAACACTCTTCAGTGGAGTGCCTCGCCTGACAGCGAGCACTGCTATTATCGTGTTTTTGCAAACGGCAGGCAGATTGCGTCGACGGTAGCACTGTATACGGAGATCACCGATCTCGAAGCGGAATATGAGGTAAAGTCCGTGGACAAGTGGGGCAACGTGCGATAAAAACAGGTAAAGACCAAGAGTTATATCTTGGTCTTTACTTTTTGGCAAGTGGTGTTATAATGCTGTGTGGTGGTGAGTTTATGGAAAATAAGATCGACTTTACAAAGCTAAAAGTCTGTATGGATGAACTGCATTCAGCGTATAACACGCCCGGCGTGGATTGCCTTGTCTATCAAAACCATGAACCGATCTTTCGGTATTTTACCGGCTTTCGTAACATTGAAGATCAGATACCGATCAACGGCGATGAGCTTTATATCATTTTTTCAATGACGAAAATGCTCACCTGTACGGCGGCGTTGCAGTTGTTTGAACAAGGCAGGTTCTCTATGGACGATAAGCTTTCTGCGTATTTGCCCGAATTCGCAACCATGAAGGTCGCGGCAAGTGGATCAAGCACGGGGAACGCCGTCGGGATCACAACGGGTGGTAGCTTGGGCGAGCGCCTTGACGTGGCGTCGGACGGGTATGCCACCAAGCCTATCCGCATACTGGATCTGTTTACGATGCGTGCCGGTCTTGATTACGATCTGGGCGATGAAAGCATAAAAAGTGCTTTGGCAGCGGGAAAAACAAGCACGTTGGATCTGGTTCGGGCGATGTCGGGTAAAACGTTGGGGTTTGAGCCGGGAACGCGGTTCCGTTATAGTTTATGCCACGACGTATTAGGTGCCTTGGTCGAAATATGGTCCGGCGAGAAGCTGGGCGACTATATGAAGGAACATATTTTCCTGCCACTCGGTATGCAGCGGACGTTTTTCGGTGTTCCCAAGGATGAAGAAACGCGTTCCAAGATCGCGGCCAGATATTCGTATGACGAGCACGGCGTTCCCAAACGATTGCCGCCGGAGTGTGCCTATAACCTGTCTGAGGACTATCAGAGCGGCGGAGCAGGGCTGATCTCCTGCACGGAGGATTATGCGCTTTTCCTCGATGCGCTTGCTTGCGGTGGCGTGGGCAGGACCGGAAAGCGTATCCTCAATGAAAAAACCGTTGAGCTTATGAAAACGAACCGTTTAGAAGGGCAAGCATTAGAAGATTTTCATCGCTTGAGAGCGGGATACGGTTACGGTCTTGGCGTGCGCACACACATGGATGCCGGTAAAAGCGGTTCTCTCAGCCCGATCGGTGAGTTCGGCTGGGACGGTGCTGCCGGCGCGTTTTCAATGGTGGATACGGAGCAAAAGCTGTCCTTTACTTATTTTCAGCATTGTCACAAATGGAATATTGCGATACAGTCAAAAATGCGGAACGCTCTGTATTCTTGTCTTGATCGGTAACAAAAAAGCACTCGCGAGAGAGACACTTTGCAAGAAAGATGTCTCTCTCGTTTTTTGTAAACGAAAACCACGCGGGGGGATTATTATTATTTATCTTAACAAAGTGCGATATCATACCGAAGGTATATCACCCGTTCCGTACAGGAACGGATATCATTGAGGCGCACTTCCTTACGAAGTGCGCCTCAAGCGGCAAGTGCTGTTTTGTTACATATCCGGTTTAAAGCTGGGCATCAGCTGCAGCTTAAACAGGTTCGACGCGTGCTTTTTATCAATGAGCGCTTTTTTATCAGCATCCTCGATCACACCGGTGCGGATATACACGTCCAGCTCCGCGTAGGTAAAGCCGAGATTTTCCTCGTCGGTTTTTCCGCACAAGCCGTCAATAGGCGTTTTGTCGACTAACTCTTTCGGCAAGCCTAACAGATACCCGATCTCCTTGACCTCAGTCACGGTTAAATGTGACATAGGGGAGAAGTCGCCCGCGGCATCGCCGTAGCGCGTCGAATATCCCACCCAGTCCTCGGAAAGATTGCAGGTGTTGACAACGCGGCCGTTGACCGATTGGCTGACAGCGTACAGGGTTGCCATACGGATGCGCGGCGGCAGATTGGTTTTGGCTTGCTCGGAGATCTCCAGATCCTTCGGCAGGGCAGCAAGCATGCTGTCGAAGGTTTCCTTGATGTTCACGACGTAATGCTTGATTCCCAAGTGATCCACCAACAGATGTGCCATATCAATATCGTGCTGCTCACCCTGCGGCATCAAAACGCCGATCACACGCTCTGCCGAGTGCTTCCACGCACAATGCCGCCGCGATAGAGCTGTCCTTACCTCCGGAGATGCCGACAACGGCATGACAGCCTTTCCCGTTTTCCTCAAAAAACGTGCGGATCCAGTCCACACAAGCTTGTTTTACCTTTTTTGCATCAAACATTTGAGCATTCCTCCCGTACACCGTATAACACGAGTATACCACAGATTCAACAAAAGTAAAGATTGACAGGTGAAAAAAGATGTGTTACTTTATCAATAGGTATCGACATCTCACGATCGGTGCGCAACGCAATTGTATAGCGGCTTTTTCTCAGGCAGCGCGAATCGGTCCGGATATCACAAGGAGGATGTTTATGGTAAATCGTAAAGGCTTTATAAACCGTCATGCAAAGGTGCTGAAGACCGTGCTCAGCGTTGTTTTGGTGCTGTGCTTGGTTTTGCCTATGCTGCCCTCAGGCGTGTTTCCTGTTTCGGCAGCCATCACATACTTGACTGGACTCGGTACCTCGGATTATCCCTATGAGATCAGTAGCGCTGCTGAGTTACAGTTTATGGCAGCAGAGATTGCAAAAAATAACAAGCTCCAGTATCGCCCTGATAGATATTACCAATTGAAGGCGGATATCGATCTTACCGGCTATACATGGACGCCGATCGGCACTACTGACAGCCCGTTTACCGGTACGTTTATCGGAGGCGGTTATACCGTTTCCGGATTGAGCTACAGTAAGACGGCGTTAGAAGATGGCGATACAACGCTTGCTAACTATGGCTTTTTCGGTGTTGTTAGCAGTGCTGAAATTTCCGGTCTGCATGTTATCGGCACGGTGGAAAACACGGTGCAATATCAAATCGGCGGTTTGATCGCTTATGCCAAAAGCGGTTTGACGTTGACCGACTGCAGCTTTACCGGTACGGTTCACTCCGGCTCTAACGATAAATACACAGCGAATTGCGGTGGCTTGATCGGGCAGATCGGTTCCGGTACGGTATCACTTGAGAACTGCACTTTCGAAGGAGAAGTCATCGCTACGGCTTCGGGAGAGGAGAGTAAGTATAATCCGGAAAATGTCGGCGGTTTGGTTGGAATGATCTCCGGCGGAGCCACCGTAGGCATAACCAAGTCGCAAGCGATTTTGACTGAGTTGTCCGGCTCCAGCGGCACCGGCGGCTTGGTGGGTACGGTCTGTGCTCCGATCAGCACAGTTGGGGTAACGATAGTCAACGTTTCGGAATGCTATACCGAGGGCAAGCTTATTTCGAAAGACCAAGTCGGCGGTTTGATCGGTAGGGCGCGGGATGACAACCAGAACGAAACGGTGTATGACGACAACGGTGATCCTGTGCTCGATTCCGAGGGTAACGAAACAACAAAAACTGTAGCTAATAATAACGATCAGGAAGTCGAGATTACAATTTATGACAGCTACAGCGTTATGGACATGACGGATGCCACCGGATCCAAGCAAGGAGGCTTACTTGGCGGTGCGCGTTCACCAAGCGCTCCGGAGGACGTAACGATTTCCATTTCGCATTCGCATTTTGCCGGTCAAAATGCGAAATACCCCATCGTGTATAACGATAGCTCTCTGTGTACGGTCGTCGAACCTCCCTACGTTTACTACCGCGAAGATTCCGTACAGGGAACAACCACAGACGATATGATTACTGTCGGTGAGGAACGCACCGTCAAGCAGTTTAAAGACGGCACGGTAACGACTCTTCTCAACGGTGAGGGTGATCCTCGATGGGCGGATGATTCCGATCTTGGCTACCCCGTGATGCTGCGCCAAAAGAAACCCTCCCTGTCGACGTTGACGCTGAATGGTGAAGTACTTGATGTAACTAACCTGGTGCATAACGTGACGGTGGAGAATGGCACTTCGGTTGCTACTGTTGAGGCAACGAGCGGGGATTCCGCTATTTCGATCAACGGAAACGGGGAAGGGACTGACGTCAGTACGTCCGTTGACCTGACTGCCGGTCGAACGACCACCATCACCGTCCTCGTGACGTTAAACGGGTTTAAAAAGACCTATACGCTCTCGATCTATCGCAAGGCGGCTGAATGGAACGGTTCTACGGTGAAACCTACCACCCAAGGATCGGACGGTGCGTATCAAATCACAACAGCCGAGGAGCTGGCGTATCTGCTGGAAAGTGGCGCACAAAGCGGAAGCTTTGTGCTGACCGCCGATATTGATCTCGGCAACAAAGACTGGGAGCCGACCGACACCTTTACCGGAACTTTTGACGGCGGCAATTACGCCATTAAAAATTTGAAAAGTAGCGTCGGCCTTTTCCACAGCTTGAGCGGTACCGTTAAAGATCTGACGGTTTACGGCACTATATCCGGTGGTGAGAACGTCGGTGGTGTTGCCGGCACTGCAATGGAGGGCGCACGCTTTGAGAACTGCGATTTTCACGGTGACGTCGCCGGCACAACCAACGTCGGCGGTTTAGTGGGAGCAGTAACCGGTGCTGCAACGGTTACGAAATGCGGTTCTGCCGACGGCACCGTAACCGGCACAACCAACGTTGGCGGCTTGGTCGGCTCTTCCGTCGGTACGTTAGCGTGTGATAACAGCTACAGTGCTATGACGGTAGTAGGTAGAGAAGATGCCGAAAACGTCGGCGGCTTGCTGGGCGACGGTAAGTCCGGCGATAGCTTTACTTCCTGCCATTTTGCCGGTACAGCTGGTGCGATAGTACCGTCGGGATTTGATCGTACGACCGTGTATGTGGTTGGCTCCGACTATACCGCCGCAGAATTTGCAGACGGTACAGTGGCAAGCGTACTCGGTAACGAGGTCTGGGCAACTTCAGCGGCAGGCTATCCCGTTCCCAGCGATATTGCCGCCAAGGTGTCAAACGCCTTTATCGCGAACGACATTGCGAATGAATTGATCAATGATCCCACATCCAAAAAGTATGAAACAGCGTACAGCACCTCGATCCGCGCGAACGTGTCTTCACAGGGGATCCGTTTCAAATTCCCTCTTACGAAAGAGATGGAAGACGTGCAAAGCGTTGTCGTTTTGATCGCAAAACAAGGTAGTTCGGGAGACGCGATCAAGGATGTCCTCAAAGAAGAGCACCTGTATGCCCATAGCATCGCAAAGGGTGCCGACGGATATTACCAATATTTAGGGGCAACTGCTTACACAAAGGGCGCTTCCCATAACGTTGCGCTGGTTGATAAAACTGACTACTATCAATTCGCGGCATCTTTGGTCAATTTTGCGAATGAGCTCACGGCTTACGAAGCACAATATATTGCCAGAGCGTACGCTACCTTTACCGATGCAAAGGGGCAGCAGATTGTCGTATACAGCGACCCGATCGGTGATAAGCACTATTACAATTCCGTTCTTGAGGTTGCAGAGTGCCATTATGACCCGCATAACGCGGCAACTCTTGAGCTGAACGAATTGGTATATATCAAACAGGTATACGAGACGAAATATCAGGAGGTAATGCCCGAAGATGTGTTGCCTGCAGGTACTAACAGTGCCTCGGCGTTCAACCCGCAGGAAGGCGGTGCCGATGCAAAGGCGGACGCTATGCGCAACGACATTCTCACATGCGATACCGACGTTGACGTAGAGGAGATCGAAAAGGCCGGAGGTACGGTATACTATATCTCGCCAAACGGTGATGATGCGAACAACGGCACTTCGCGCGACACAGCATGGAAAAGCGTCGATGCCGTTAATCTGCACGCTGATGATATTGATGCTGGTGATGCGGTCCTGTTCGAACGCGGCGGCATTTACCGGTCTGTAATTTCGCTGAAGGACGAACCGCTTGGTACGGACAAGTCAATACCCTCTACCGCATACGTTATCAGCGCCGAAACGGGTGTAACCTACGGCGCGTACGGCGACGGCGATAAGCCCCTCATTTACGCCAGCTATAAAAACTACGCATGGGGCGATTGCTGGGAGGAAGTAAAGGATGAAAGCATCCCCGACGGCGTCCGTATCTGGAAGGTCAACACCCCCTATAGTGATGCGGGTTCGGTCGTGTTTAATCATGGCGAAAAAGTCGGCATCAAGCGCTTTTCTTACGTCAATGATGATGGCACAAAACCCGAGTATGATTTGGATGGCGATGGCGACACAGAGGCGTGTGCTTATCCGATAACCAAGGATAATTACGTCGATCATCTGGAAAACGATTACGAGTATTTCCACGATCACCGAAACGGCGTGCTGTATCTGCGATTGGATGCGGGTTGCCCGAGCGACTTGTACGAAGACATTGAAATTTGCTCGCGTAACGGCGTTATCTACGTCCCTAAGGGAAGCTCGGATGTTACGATCGACAACCTCGCGATCAAGTACGCCGGCCATTACGGCATTGCAATAAAAAGCCAAACTGAAAACGTGACTGTTCAAAACTGTGAGCTGGGCTGGCTCGGCGGTTGTCAGTGGCAATTTTTGCAACGGGTTGATGAAGAAACTCAAATAACTTATTGCAACACCGAAGGCTCCCGTATCGGTAATGCTGTTGAATTTTGGGAGACGACGACAAACGCCCTCGTACAGAACAACTGGATCTATCAGGTGTTCGATGCAGGACTTTCTCCGCAAGGTACCAGCACCAGCGGCATCAGTACTTATAAAAATATTGTGATGCGTAAGAATTTGGTGGAATATTGTACTTACAATATAGAATTCTTTGACCGCAACGGTGTTGACGTAGAAGCCGATAATCCTTCGGTGTGGGACAACTATCTTATTGAAGAAAATATTCTTCGCTTTGCCGGCTACGGTTGGGGAAGCCAGCGGAAGGACAGTAACTATGCCCCCTCCAATATCTGTGGGTGGACGTTTACCTACACGAACCCGCTTAACATCATTATCAGCGGTAACATTTTTGACTGTTCGGCGAAAAATACAGTGTACTGGGGTTTGCCGGGTACTACCGAACATAATCTGCGGATCTCCGGTAACACCTTCTACGAAAAAGCCAGCAGTGAAAACAAGGCGATCTATTTCTATAACGGGTCGTCGGTGCCGAAGGATGAGAGACAGCGATACGCAACCGGCCAGAACGAACTCGAAGAAGCTATCAAGTGCTTTGATTCGGCTCCCAAACTGGTTAAGTGGTTGTATGACGATCACTTCATTTTTGACGTCGGTGATTTGGATTGACCGTGCTTAACCGAAACCTCAACGATACTTAAATCACAAAGGGCACCAAGTGTTTAAGCTTGGTGCCTTTTGTCATTTCCAAACCTTGACATTTACAGTGTTGCGTGATATATTTCCTGAAAGAAGGGGTGTGTTGACCATGTTTACACTTGAACAGATCGATCCGAATTTCAAGGTGGAAACGACCATTGACAAAGACGATATTACCTTCTACGACGTAAGACTTGCCCCCTTCAAGGTGTATGGCTTGTTGTACGAGAACGGGAAATTCCGTCGTTTTCCGGAAAGTGTTGCCGCGTCGGTCAGTGAAGGCGTACTGGCGTTGCACGCGAAGACAACGGGCGGGCGCGTGCGCTTTAAGACGGACAGTCCCTATGTAGCCATCCATGCGGAAATGCCACAGATCACGTATGCGTCGTCGCAAAGCCCCGGTGCCG
The DNA here is from genome assembly GCA_964490085.1 of uncultured Eubacteriales bacterium. GTDB lineage: Bacteria > Bacillota > Clostridia > Oscillospirales > Acutalibacteraceae > RGIG3009. The sequence continues at coordinate 19,861 of CAZBAO010000011.1, forward strand.
GAAACTGCGGCTTCGATCTGTACGTCCGTAAAGACGGCGAAGAACGGTATGTAAAAACGTTTTTGCCGCCTTGGGATATGAAGACAGGCTATGAGAGTATAATGGATTGGACTACCTCCGAGGTCAGAGAGATCACGATCCATTTCCCGCGCTCCAGTGAGGTCAGCAAGCTGTACATCGGTCTCAGCGAAACGGCTGCCCTTTGTGAGCCGGAACCGTATGCGATCGAAAAGCCCATCGTGTATTACGGTTCTTCTATTACGCAGGGCGGTTGCTCATCTCGTGCCGGTACCACCTATACCAACATCGTTTCCCGTCGATTGAACGTTGACCACATCAATTTGGGCTTTTCGGGAAGTGCCAAGGGCGAAACGGAAATGGCGGAATATATCAAAGATCTGGATATGTCCGTTTTTGTGTTGGATTATGATCATAATGCCGCCAATGCGGAGCATTTACTTAAAACGCACGAGCCGTTTTTCTCGATCATACGCAAGGCGCATCCCGATCTGCCGATCTTGATCATGTCGCGACCGGCCTATTATTTGAACGCCGGTGAAGTAGCACGCTTAGAGGCGATTCGAAAGACCTATCAGAACGCTCTGGATCGCGGTGATACAAATGTGTATTTCCTTGACGGCCCCACGCTGATGGCGGATGCTCGGGATGATGGGACGGTAGACGGGTGCCATCCCACGGATGTGGGCTTCTTTTCAATGGCGAATGCGGTTTGTCGGGTCTTGAACGAGATTTTCTCAAAACGATGATCCTGCGCGGAGGTAATAGGTATGCTTACACTTGAACAGATCGATTCAAATTTCAAAGTGGATACAGCGATCGAAAAAGAGGATATTCGATTTTATGATGTGAGACAGGAGCCTTTCTGCATACACGGATTGATGTATGAGGACGGAAAATTTTGCCGATTGCCGAAAGCGGTTTCACAGTCGGTTAACGACGGTGTGACGTTGTTGGGCACTACACCTGCAGGAGGCAGAGTGCGTTTTAAGACGGATAGCCCGTATGTGGCGATTCACGCCGTTATGCCTACTGTCGGGGGCTCCGGTTCGTCGCACTTTACCTTTGCTTCTGCCGCCGGATTTGATCTGCATATTCGTGTGGGAAATGACAATCGGTTTTTCAGAACCTTTCTTCCTCCGGTCGGTATTCAAACCGGATATGAGAGTGTGATCGAGCTTGGTAACACCGACCTCAAAGAGATCACCATTCATTTTCCGCGTTCCAGTCAAGTTAGTCATTTATATATCGGTCTTAGTAACACGGCTGAGGTATGCAAGCCGGACCCGTATACCATTGAAAAACCGATCGTGTTTTATGGCTCGTCTATTACGCAGGGGTATTGTGCAGCGCGTCCCGGCAGTGACTACATCAACGTCGTATCCCGCCGTTTGAATGCGGATTATATCAACCTTGGTTTCTCCGGTAACGCGAAGGGCGAGCCGGAGATCGCCGAATATATAAAGTCGCTGGATATGTCTGCTTTCGTGATGGATTACGATTATAACGCCCCGACCCCGGAGCATTTGCAAGAAACGCACGAACCGTTTTTCTCTATCATCCGCAAGGCGCATCCCGATCTGCCGATCGTGATTCTGTCTGCGCCGCATTATTATACGGGGAAACGGCGCGCAGAAATCATCCGCACTACCTATCAGAATGCGCGTGATCGCGGCGATACCAACGTGTATTTCCTTGATGGTCCGACGCTTATGGCACTTGCTAAGGATGGGGGAAGCGTGGATGGTTGCCACCCTACAGATCTGGGGCATTTTTCGATGGCGCAGGCCGTCGGTGACGTGCTGGAAACGGTTTTTAAGAATACGAAATAATGATAAAAAGAGTCAGCCGCGGCTGACTCTTTTTTTAGTGTTTTGAGGTTTTTTACCAAGTTTTGCGAACCAACGGAAGGTTGTCGGCCACAACACGCCGCCGACTACGACCATCAGGAAATAGCGGACACTGCGTGCAAGAAGCGCGCCGTCAAAGAGAGTATCAAGCGGGGTGCGTAACAGCTCTTTAACGATCAGAACCGCTGCAAGCCCGCCAACGATCTTGAGCAGTTGCGCCCACCACACAGCTTTGGTATCGAACCGGGTGTATTTGAGATCGACCGTGTAGACAACGATCAGTCCCACAGCACATCCGGTCAAGGTGTAAGCGTTCTTTTGAGCGGATTCCAGATTGTGGATGGCATCTGCCGCGTACACCTCGGCAGGGAACGGATAAAATGAAACGAAGCTGAGAAACGTGAGTACGACTGCCGTCATGGTAAGCAGGATCGCGTACATCGTTTTAGGTGAGTTTTCGGCTTTTTTGAACAGAGGACAACCAACGAACACCAGTAAGACAGCGATGACGATCGATACCAGAACATCCGCCGGTGTGTGAACACCGAGATACATACGGGAAAACGGTACCAACACGCATAGTGCGATCATGGCGATGCGCAGTGCGGTGTTTTTGTTCCAACGGGCAATACCGCCGAACAAACCGACCGAGGTCTGCGTGTGCCCGCTCGGAAATGAATAACCGGCGGCAGCGTCTTCTGCCGATGCCACGATGGTGAAATTGGGATCGCGTACCCATGGGCGAGGGATGCGGAAGAGCATTTTTAAGAACTGATTGACGACCGTACCCAAGAAACCGACCGATAATAAATAGTAGCCTTGGTATTTGTTGATACACCAAAACACGATCATACCGACCGCCATAAAGACGGTTTCTTCACCGCACAGCGTGACGATGGAGAAAAACACGTCAAACACGGAATTGCGGATGGATTCTAAGGCGTATAAAAACGACATGGTAAACCCCTTTCTATTGTGTTATGTTATCAGTATACCATACTTTTGCATTACTTCAAATCCTTTCTTGTCACCTTGACATGAAACCGGTTCGATGATATGCTTTAAACACTGTAAAATGACATTTTAGCATGAGGAGATAGTATGACAGCACAAGACCAAATTCGTAATATTCAATTGTTTTTGTTTGATATGGATGGCACGCTGTATCTTGAAAACGAGCTGTATCATTTCACCAAGGAGCTTTTGCGTGTGATCCGCGAGAGCGGACGGCGATATTTGTTTGTGACGAACAATTCGTCTAAAAGCGTCAAGGACTATATCTTTAAATTGGAACGGCTCGGTATCGCGGCAGAATATGTCGATTTTTTAACTTCTTCTCAGGCGGTTGCATTTTACTTAAAGCGGCATCACGCTGACGCACGATTGTATGTCTGCGGCACGGTCTCTTTGAAGGAAGAGCTGCGGCGCGAAGGCTTTGTCGTTACGGAAGATATCGAGCAGACCGATTGTATCGTCATGGGGAACGATACGGAGCTTGCCTTGCAAAAGCTTTGCGACGTTTGCAAGCTGTTGCTTACACGCCCCGATATTCCGTATATCGCCACAAATCCGGATTATGTGTGTCCCACCTCGTTTGGCAGCGTTCCGGATTGCGGCAGTATTTGTGACATGCTGTACAATGTGTCAAAACGCCGTCCGCTTTCGGTGGGGAAGCCGTCTCCGCTGATGCCGCAACTGGCAATGGAGCGAACCGGCATTGATGCCGCGCATACCGCTATGGTGGGTGACCGCATTTACACGGATGTGAAGAGCGGGCTTAATGCCGGTGTTTTGGCAATTTTGGTGATGAGCGGTGAAACGACGCAGGAGATTTTGGATGCTTCTGAGGATCGCCCTGATTTAGTGCTTGAAAGCGCAGGCGAAATTTTGGCAGCATTGAAAAACAACTTATAAAATGACTCTTTACATTTCTAAAATGTTTTGGTATACTCATAAACGGTGAAACGCAAAGAAGGAGACAAGTAACACGGCTGACCC
>CAZBAO010000012.1:0-22325 GCA_964490085.1 uncultured Eubacteriales bacterium
CTAAAGCTCTTTTGAACCACGACTATCACGTGGTTTTCGTTTGCAAGAACTGCCCAAGTGCCCTTTAGAACCACTTGGGCATCCACCTCGCTTTTAAGCGTATACGCCTTATTTCTTAAATTGCGGTCCGTATGCGGCGCAAGCCCTATAATCCTGCCCCTCTTTATCCATTCCGAAGGCGTTCCAGCAAGCGGGGCGGAAAATATCGTCCTCGGATACGTTGTGCATGCAAACGGGTATTCTGAGCATGGAGCACAGGGTGATCAGGTCTGCACCTATATGCCCGTAGGATATCGCTCCGTGGTTAGCTCCCCAATTGTTCATGACGTCATACGCGGTCTTGAACGGGCTTCCCTCTTTGCCGTCACAACGAGGTGCAAACCACGTGCAAGGCCACGTGGGATTGGTGCGTTCCATCAGCGTATCCGAAACGTCTTGAGGGAGCTCTACCGTCCAACCCTCTGCGATCTGTAAAACGGGTCCCAAGCCTTTTACAAGGTTAAGTCTGATCATGGTACAGGGCATTTCCGCTTTCGTGGTAAAATGACTTGAAAATCCGCCGCCGCGGAAGTTGTCAAAGCCCGCTTCGCACCAAACGGTCGCATCGGTCATCTTTTTGATATCGTCGTCGGTTACTTCCCACCATCTTTTCATAACGGCGTTGCCGTTTTCGTCCGTACAAACACCGCTGGCATCCAGACATGCGGCGCCTGAGTTCAAAAGATGGATGATACCGCCCGCTTCTTTCGCCTTGCCTTCAAGCTCGTAACCGGTAACGCGCTTCGTAGCCTCAGGTGACCAATAGGTGCGGACGTCGGCAAAGATCTGTGCTCGGTGCGTAAGCAATCTCATAAAGAGCATACCCATGCCGTTGAGCACATCGTTTTCCGTTGCGAGTGTGTAAGGCTCTCTTGCTCCCTCGTAATCGAAGGTAGAGCTTAGCAACGCTTCCGGATAGTCGCAGTTGGGCCAATGGTCGGTCCACTGGCGTTGGCCCTGAAAACCGCCCGCAATAGCGTTATGGCCCACCATTTCTTCTTCAAAGCCTTCGGGAAGCTTTTGATTGCCCGCCATAAGGTCCTTGATGATGCAGTACATCTTGACGGTAAATTCCCACTGCTTTTCTTTTTCTTCGTCCGAGAACTTCACGAAATCGGGATTGTCGTCCCGACCCTCTTTACAGTGCTCCTTCGTCCATTTAAGCGCTTTTTGGTACTCTTCCTCGTTATAGATGCCCTCTTCCATTCGACGAAGAATTTCCACTTCATCCACAGATTCTACCCGCATACCAAAATACTCTTCCATAAAGTCTTGGTCGATAATGGAGCCGGCAATGCCCATACACTGAGAGCCGATCTGAAGGTAGGATTTACCGCGCATGGTAGCGACGGCAACAGCGCATCTGCCAAAGCGCAACAGCTTTTCTTTGACGTCTTCCGGTATGGTGTCGACCATATCCGTATCCTGCACCTCGTGGCCGTAAATACCAAACGCTGGCAATCCCTTTTGAGCGTGACCTGCCAAAACGGCGGCAAGGTACACCGCGCCGGGACGCTCGGTGCCGTTAAATCCCCACACGCCTTTGATCGTATTGGGATCCATATCCATTGTTTCAGAGCCATAGCACCAACAAGGCGTTACCGAAAGCGTAATATCCACGCCCTCTTTTTTGAACTTATCGGCACATGCGGCTGTTTCAGCGACTCTGCCGATCGTCGTATCGGCCATTACGACCTTTACGGGCTCACCGTTTGAATAAAAAAGATTTTCTTCAAACAGCTTCTTCGCGGCATTTGCCAACGCCCATACCTGCGGCTCTAAGTTTTCGCGCAGCTTTAACGGCCCTCTTCTGCCGTCTACTACGGGACGGATACCGATCACCGGATAATCGCCTACGTACCTTCTCTTTGCCATAACTGTCACCTCTGTTATCATTTTCTCACTTGTATTATATCAAACGATATAGTATAATACTCTTACATTTTTCACCCATAATTATGACAATGTTCACTTTTGAGGTGCGTTATGAATCTTATTGAGTATAGGGAAAAAAGAAAACACGGCACCGCCTCCTTCCCGATCCAGTACTATTACGTGGATAAAACGCATCCCCGCTACGTTATGGACGTGCATTGGCATCGGGAATTTGAGATCGTGCGCGTTTTGTCGGGAAGCTTTACCGTTTACTTGAACAACACGGAATTCGGGCTCAAAAAAGACGATATTCTGTTTATGGGATGCGGCTGTCTGCACCGAGGGCAACCAACTGATTGCGTGTACGAGTGTATCGTCATGGATCTGAAAATGCTTACCGGACAGCACGGCGATCCTACCGAACGATATATATCGCCGATCGTCAATTCTCAAGTCAATATCCGGAACGTTCTTCCGCCCAAGGATTGCGATCTGTACCGCACCGCAACCGATCTGTTTACCGCCATGGGCAGTGCGAAGCCTTATTACGAGCTGTCCGTTTACGGACTGCTTTTCACCTTGATCGCACAGATCTATTCCCACGAGTACACAATATCCCCCTCGGATCGCACGCAGCCAAACAAACAGATCGAACGGGTCACTTCGGTGTTGGATTGGATAAATCAAAATTTTAAAGAACCGATCCGATCCGAAAAGCTGTCTCAAATTTCCGATCTGAACTTTAACTATCTTTGTAAGATCTTTAAAAATATCACGGGGCAAACGATCACGCAATATATCAACGAGCAACGGATCGAGCACGCCTGTTACGATATTGCCAAAAAACATAAAAGCATCACGGACGCCGCGTTCAACAACGGGTTTAACGATCTGAGTTATTTTGCCAAAACCTTCAAGCGTTATAAGGGGATGACGCCGAGAGAATTTAAGGCGTCCGTAAAAAACTACCGACGTAACGAAACGTAACCACTTGACGAACGTTTATTTTCCGTATCTGTGTTTGAATAAGGTCTGACGACGAAAAGCGCCTTGAACCCAACGAATGCGTTCAAGGCGCTTTTTAATTTTCAGGGAACGGTTACATACCGTATTTCTTCATCATTCCCGTTGTGAAATCAAGAAGGAACTTTGCTTCGCTGTCCAGCTTTTCCTCCGTGGGATCCTCCAAAATGTTACGCCAAACCCGAATATCATAACCGACCTCGTTACCCATCATAAGGAACGGCTCGGAAACGATATCGTTTTTGTAATCAATATCCTTGAGCGCTTTGAAGATCTCATCCCAATCCAGATGTCCTCTGCCGGGCACGTTGCGATTGTTTTCTCCCGTGTGGAAATGACGCAGGCGCTTGCCTACCAAGCGAATGGCGTCTCCGATGCTGTTTTCCTCAATGTTCATGTGATAGGTATCCAGATGGATGCCAATGTTTTTACTGTCAACCGCATCGGCATATTTTATCGCTTCGGCGGCGGTGTTGATCAACGGCGATTCAAAGCGGTTGACCGCCTCACAGCATACGGTCACGCCCTCTTTTTCCGCCACCTTCATGACCTGCTTCATGCTTTCGACACTGCGGCAGAAAAGAGCGTCCTTCTCGGCTTCGTCCACAAAGTAATCGGGCACGCCCCAGCCTGCGTACGTTACACCCGAGAACAGCTCGCCTTCCATGACCGCGATCTTACGCACGATGTTGGAAAGGTATTCCACGCCGCCCGCACGCACGTCCTTATCCGGACTTGCCACATCATATTTGGGGTTAAGGCCCAAGCTGTACGAAAGCTTGATGCCGCGCTCGTCCGCATATTTCTTGATCGCACGGCACTCAGCATCGGTCATTTCAAGCAGGGGTTGGGCCTGAAACTCCAAAATATCGTAGCCCAATTTTTTTACCTTATCGATGTAATACCTGTAATCGATGGTCCAAGACTTCTCCCAAAAGTTGACGAAAATACCGAGTTTATTCATGATCGTTACCTCCCGTTAAATAAGATCTATAGTATAGCCGAGATAGTTGGTAAATGCTTCCTGAACAGCCTCTGCGTAGCAGCCTCTGGTAATGGCAACGTGGTGTCTGTACCCGTTTTGAGCCATATATTTCAGCATGCCGTTCGCATCCTTCTTCTTGAACACGGTTCCGCAACCGAAGAACTCCTCGGGGAGCACTTCGTCGGTCAGTTCCCCTTCCGTAACAAACGAGCAGATCTTCCCGTTCTCGGTTTTCAGACTGCCGACCGTTACGTCATCCACAATGAATTTTCCCTTGTTGATGCCAACGCCGCTGCCCTCACCGTAGGACTTTCGGAACATCAGATGCTCTTCGATCTTACCCGTTCCCTGCATCATCGAGATCGGAGCCGGACCGCAATGGAAGAAGATGACCTTGTCCATATCATCCTCATAGTTATTGTTCACGTCAAGAAGCATGACCGGATGATTGGCGGCAAGACCGATCGCACGCATCATGACCGCGTTGGTGATGTCAAGCTCACAGGCAGCCGCAATGCCGCGTTCGTTGAGCTCGCCCAAAATCAAGCAGGGCGCAATACCGTATTTCTTCTGCAATTCATCCCAGCAACGAATGGCAATAGCCTGCAGGTCAAACTCCTCAATAAGCTCGTCGATCACAACGCCGAGACGGGAGATATTCTCAAGCTTCTCGGGAGGATACGTGCCGAAATCGGACAGCGCCGCATATTGCTGCTTTTTGGCTTCCAGCTTCTCAGGTGCCACGCTGTCCATTTGAGCGAACACTCTCGTCATATCAATGGTTTCGATGTTAACGCGCTTGTTTTGGAAAGCGATCTCGTCACAACGAACCGTCTTGAAAGCGGTCGTTCTTGCGCCGATGGCACCCACGTTGAATTTACGCATACCCTTTACAACGCGGCAGGTGCCCGCAAATAACCGCAGATCCTCTGCAAAATCAGCAGACAGCGGATCGGTGCAGAATTTTTTGGTCAGGGTATATTTGACGTTCATCTGACGAAGCAGATTGCACATCGCCAATTTTCCGCAAAGCGCATCACGTCTGTGAGCGAAATCCATGCTGTTCATTCTGTCCGGAAAAGCCTGAATCAAAACCGGCACGTCGATGTCCTTGAACGCTGCCGCCGCACCGTTTTCATCACTGAAATTCGGCATGCACAGAATGATACCGTCATACTCGCCCTTGTGCTCCTCAAGAAATCGTGCGTAGAGCTTCCCTTCGGATAAGGTCTCAACGGCACCGTAGCGAGTCAACGCCTCGTCCATGATCAGATAGCCGTACCCGTTTTTTTGGCAGGCCTCCACCATAGCGTTTCTCGCTTCAGCAACCACCTCGCCCGGGAAGAAGCCGCGATTGCCAAAGAAAAGAGCAAACGTTGTCTTTTGCATAAAATTTCCTCCTTACATTATGTTCTGCTACTTAAATTATATCCTGCTCACCGGTTCAATCATAGTAATGAGAATCCCTAAAAATAGAAAAATCTTCCCGAAATACGAGAAGATTGTATTGAATGGACGGTTTGAAAATGATATACTGGTAACGAGGTGATCACATGCTTATCAATTTTAACATAGAAAGGCTGGATAAGCTGTTCTATGATTTTCACAATCTGACGGGGCTCACCATAAGCGTGTGGGACGCGAATTTCCGCCAGTTGAGCTTTCACCCAAAGGATATGCGCGGTTTTTGTCGCGTGATCAAGCATTCTCCTAAGGGAAAGCACCGTTGCTTGCTCAGCGACAAAGCGGTATGCATGGAGTGTGCAAAGGCGGGAAAGCCCGTTACGCACTATTGCCATGCCGGTCTTGTCGATACGGCGGTCCCTATCAAATTTAAAGATTCCATAATCGGGTATATTATGTTCGGGCAGATAAAAGACGGCTCGCGTGAGAATACGGAAAACTTGAAAGAGCTGAGCCGTGAACTGCAGATCGATCTTGCGCTTCTTTTGGAGTCGTATAAAGAGCTCGAATGTTATGATAAAGAAAAAGTAGCCGCCGCGGCAAATATTTTAAAGATGGCAACGAGATATCTTTGGCTGTCGGAATATATTGATATCGGCTACAATACCGTTGCCTCCAAGCTGGACGATTACATAAGAGCAAATATCGGCAACGACCTTTCCGTAAGAACCATTTGCAGTGCCTTTCGTATTTCAAAGAATAAACTGTACAGCATATCGCACGAATGGTTTAAAATGCCTATCGGTGAATATATTGCCTCCGTGAGGATCGATGAAGCAAAAAAGCTCCTTAGCTCAACGGATATGCCCATCAATCAGATCGCCGTTATGATAGGGATCAACGACTATAATTATTTTACGAAATTTTTCAGATCCCAAGTGGGTATCCCCCCCCTGCAATATCGTAAAGTCTTTCCCTTCAACCTGCATGATGCCGCCAATATATCCCTGTAGGTGCATTGAAGCCGAGGGGTGTACATTCTTTCGCATGTAAAAGCACCGGAACGCTTCTCTTCTCCCCACACCTCACGGACAGGCGACCGAAAGACTACCGAAAGGGCGTTTTCTCCGACGCGCAACGCCTTGGAAGGGTCAAAACGGTGGGAAATAAACATATTATCGGCAGAACCGAGATACACGTCGTTCAAAGCGATATCCGCGAGGCAGCCCTTCAAACACCGGCTGCGCATTTTGGGAAACCGAATCCGGTTAAAAGGTTTTGGTATAGCTCCAATTGCGCTCTTTGATCCGCTGACAGACATCCCAAAATCCGTCCGTTTGCAGGTCGGAGAATTTATTTCGAGGGCCGAATTTTAGGCTGTGACATTGTTAAAAAACGCCGTAAATCCTTTCGGATTTACGGCGTTTTCCGCTGTTTACAGCCCCATCACCGAATCGATGGGAAGCGACAGTACGAGGCCGTTCGCCTCACTGTGCATGCCGCACTTCTCGCCGACAGCACTCATGATCGCCACTTTGCTTCCCACGTCGGCAAGAATGAGTACGATATCCTTTTCCTCTTGTACACTCAACCCCCAAAAGGCGGTCGCATCCTCGCTGCCGATACTGCGGCTGTGCACGACCGTTCCGCCGCCGGCTCCGGCCGCACGTGCCGCATCCATGACCTCACTGCTGTACCCGCGGTTTACGATCGCCGCGATCAGTGTATGTGTTCTGTCCGTCATCGTGTCCTCACCCTTTCCCTGTTCCGGTCGTGTGCTCTCTTCGGCGGTTTTTTGCATCATGCGAAGCAGTAGGTTGTTTGCCGCCGTCAGCGGGATGGTAAAGGCAATACCACTGTTTACCGCATCAAGCCGCAGCTCCGAATGCAGCATGCCAAGCATCACACGGCCGAAGGATTCCGGCACCGTGCTGATGAGCACGCCCTTGTCAATACTGCCGAGTCCCAGCGTGTCCATGATCTCACTGGACGCCGTTCCCTCGGCACCCAGCCGATACTGGATGGGTAACGCGCTTTTCAAAAACATCTCTGCCGCTGTATCCGCCAGCTTTGGCGTAGCGATCAGCATCAACAGCTGATAGGTATCATGCCGCTCCATCAAACGACCCCCTCTTCCCAATCGATAATGGTATCGCTGTCGGCGGTAAGTCCGGGATGCACTGCCGCGCGTTTTTGCAGCTTATCGGTCTTGAGCCGATATACCAGACCCATGATCTGTATCGCGATCAGCGGGGTCAACGCCACCAGCGCCACCACACCGAACGCGTCGGTCATCAGATCTCCGCCGAGCGCCTGACAAACGCCGATGCTCAGCGGAAGCAGGAAGGTCGAGGTCATCGGGCCGCTTGCGACACCGCCGGAGTCAAACGCAATACCCACAAAGATCTTCGGTACAAATAACGACATTGCCAGCGCGATCACATACCCCGGCACAATGATCCACTGGATCGGAATGTTCAACAACACCCTCAGCATGGCAAGACCGATACTGATAGCCACACCGATGGACATCGAGCGGTTCATCGCCTTGACCGAGATCGCACCGTTGGTAACGTTCTCGACCTGATGATTGAGCACCTGAATAGCCGGCTCCGCTTTGACAATGTAGTAACCGATCAGCATGCCGATCGGCACCAATACCCAATTATACGGCAACGACGCGAGTGCCTTGCCGAGCGCCGCGCCCACCGGTGCAAATCCGACGTTGACACCGCACAGGAACAACACCAGTCCGACATAGGTATAGATCAAGCCCACGACAATACGCTTGATCTGCCGTTTGTGATACCGCCGTGTGATCAACTGAAACAGGATAAACACCAGCATGATCGGGAACAGCGACACCGATACCTCCGCGATATATACCGGCAGCTCGGTAGCAAATACCTGCACTACGTCGCGTGTGGTTTCAACAGACGCCACTTCTCCAAGCGAATACACCGCCTCGGACGGCTTAAAGAAGCAGCCGAGCACCAACACCGCCAGGATCGGACCGATGCTGGACAGCGCCACCAGACCGAAGCTGTCGCTTGCGGAATTGCGATCGCTTCGCAGGGAAGACAGACCGACACCCATCGCCATGATAAACGGCACCGTCATCGGGCCGGTCGTCACGCCGCCGCAATCGAAAGCGACCGCTAAGAACTCCTTGGGCACGAAAAACGATATACCGATAAGCAGCACGTACAACACGATCAGCAATCGCGACAGATCGATCTGGAACTTAATACGCGCGATCGCCAGTGCAAGAAACAAGCCCACACCGACCGCCACCGTGAGTATCAGCGTCATGTTCGGGATCGACGGCACCTGCTCGGCCAGCACCTGCAGATCCGGCTCGGAAATGGTGATAATGACCCCCATTACGAACCCGATCAACAGCACGAGCGCGAAATGTTTCGTCTTGGTCATCTGGACACCGATGCCCTCACCGATCGGTGTCATCGACATTTCGGCACCCAACTGAAAAAATCCCATACCGAAAATGAGCAGCACCGCACCGACGAAAAACATCACCATGGTTCCCAATTCCAACGGGACCAGCGCAATGCTGATAAGCAACATGATTCCGGTGATCGGAAGAACCGCGGAAAGAGATTCTAACGTTTTTTCCCGTAATTTCGGATTCATTCCCACACCACCTTTCTTGCAGATGTGCCTATTATACCACAAGTGAGCGAAACTCGCAACGGTTTTCTGTCTTTTTGCCGATCGGTCACGGATTTTTTGCTTGATTATTTTCGTCCCGTTCGGTATAATGAATAATGGAGTAGGTTTGAATTTAGGAAAGGGAGCGTTGCCTGTGCCCGACATTTTACACCGCACGTGGGCAGAGATCGATCTGGATGCCGTACGTCATAACTATCAAGCCGTGCGCGATCGCCTCTCCCCCGCCTGTCGCTGTATGGCGGTGGTCAAGGCAGACGCCTACGGGCACGGTGCCCCCCACGTCGCGGCTGAGCTTGCCGCCGCCGGTGCGGATTACTTCGGCGTATCCAATCTGGATGAGGCGATCCAACTTCGTGAAAGCGGGATCGCCGCACCCATTTTGATCTTTGCGTACACCCCGCCCGAGCACGCCCGAACCTTAGCCGCTCACAATATCACCCAAGCCGTGTTGGACGGTCACTACGCCGATCAGCTCGAGCAAGCAGCGGCTTCGGCGGGCGTCACGGTTCAGGTCCACCTCAAACTGGACACCGGTATGTCGCGCGTCGGCTTTTTCTGTCAGAACGAGGACACTGCACCGATCGACGAGATCGTTCGCGTCTGCTCGTTGCCGCACCTGCAAGCAGAGGGCGCGTTTACTCATTTCGCAACGGCGGATGAGGAACGCGGCGACACGCTCACTCATCAACAATTCCGGCGCTTTACCGACACCCTGACCGCACTGAAAGCGCGCGGCGTTACGTTTGCTTTGCGACATTGCTGCAACAGCGCCGCCACCCTGCGTTTTCCCGAAATGCATCTTGATATGGTGCGTGCCGGTATCGTGCTGTACGGCGCAACGCCCTCACCCGAAATGGCGGGTATCGCCGCACTGTGCGCCCCTATGGCGCTCAAAACCGTGATCACACAGCTCAAAAACGTGCCGGCAGGCACCGCCGTCAGCTACGGCCACTCCTTCACCTGTGATCGCCCGTCACGGCTCGCTACCCTTCCGATCGGCTATGCAGACGGCTTACGGCGACTGGCGTCCAACCGTTTAAAGGTTGCCGTGAACGGTCACCTCGCGCCGCTTGTCGGCCGCGTGTGTATGGATCAATGTATGATCGACGTGACCGATATCCCAAACCTCCGCGAAGGAACGACGGTCACGGTGTTCGGTGCGGACGGCGTCACCGTCGGGGACTACGCCGCCTGCTGTGAGACCATCCCGTACGAATCGCTGTGCGGTATCGGAAAACGCGTCCCGCGTGTGTATTATAAAAACGGTGCACCGATCGCCGTTTGTCGATAACTAAGGGGGTCTTGTGATGCCGGACTATGTTCCTACCGTTATGCGCCGTGAGCTCTCGGTGGACGCCATCGTCACCGTACACTACTTTGAACACGCCAAAGACTATGTGTTTGAGGGCGAAAAACACGATTTTTGGGAGCTTGTATATGTAGACAAAGGTCGTCTGGAGGTGCTGTCCGAGGATCAAGGCTTTGAGCTGACACAGGGTCAGATCATTTTCCATAAGCCAAATGAGTTCCACAATCTGTATGCCAACGGCACCGTTGCGCCGAACCTCGTGATCGTGACCTTTGTTTCTCATTCCCCCGCGATGGCCTTTTTCGAGAACAAGATCACCTATATCACCACCCGTCAGCGCGAGCTGCTGGCGCGTATTATCGAAGAGGGCAGACGTGCCTTCACCGGCTCGCTCGGTGATCCGTACACCCTGCAAATGCCACGCGATCCGGACGCACCGTTCGGCTGTGAGCAGCTCATCAATCTGTATCTGGAGACCCTGCTGATCGACATGGTGCGTAACGCTGCCCCCGAAAGCGAACGTCCCAAACCGTCCTCCTCCATCAAGACCCGCTCGGATAACGATCTGGTGGGCCGTATTATCCGTTATATGGAGGAGCATTTGAGCGATAACCTCTCGTTCTCCGCCATCTGCCAGTATTCCGCACAAAGCGCCACCAACCTGAAAACCATTTTTAAATCCGTCACCGGACAGGGCGTCATGGAATACTACCGTAAGCTGAAGATCGATCAAGCAAAGATCCTGCTGCGGGAAAGCAACGGCAACATCACCCAGATCGCGGACGATCTCGGCTATACCTCGGTACAGTATTTCTCCCGTCACTTCAAGCAAGCCACCGGCATGACGCCGCGGGAATACACCTTATCCGTACAGGCAAATTGAGTATTTTGATCCCTCCTGCACATACTACGCTGTAGGAGGGATTTTTTATGGCTCGAGACAACCGTAAGATCGTACTCGTGGGCACCGGTATGGTGGGCATGAGCTACGCGTACGCCATGCTCAATCAAGGCGTTTGTGACGAGCTGGTGCTGATCGACCGCAACCGCGAACGCGCAGAAGGTGAGGCAATGGATCTCAATCACGGTCTTGCCTTCGCTGCATCCACCATGCGCATCTACGCCGGTGATTACCGCGACTGCGAAAACGCCGATATCGTGGTGATCTGCGCCGGCGTGCCGCAGAAGTCGGGTGAATCCCGCTTAGAGCTGCTACGGCGCAACGCCGAGGTGTTTGACTCCATTATCGGTCCGGTGGTACGGTCCGGCTTCAACGGTATCTTTCTGGTCGCCACCAATCCGGTGGATATCATGACGCAGATCACCTGCACCCTGTCAGGCTTTAACCCCCGCCGCGTCATCGGAAGCGGCACCGCGTTGGACACCGCCCGTCTGCGGTATTTGCTGGGCGATCTGTTGGAGGTCGATCCGCGTAACGTTCACGCCTATGTCATCGGGGAGCACGGCGACAGCGAATTCGTACCGTGGTCAAAAGCGACCATCGCCACCCGCCCGCTCGCGGACATTTGCTCCGACCCGCCTCACGGCTACAGCAGTTGGGACGACCTGCACCGTGTGGAAAACGAGGTGCGCGATGCCGCTCAAAAGATCATCCGCGCCAAAAACGCCACCTACTACGGCATCGGTATGTCGCTGACACGTATCACCAAAGCAATACTCGGCGATGAAAACAGCGTGATAACCGTGTCTGCCAAGCTGCTCGGCGAATACGGGGAGCACGACGTGTTCGTCGGCGTTCCCTGCGTGATCTGCCGCAACGGTGTCCGCCGCATCCATGAGGTCGCCTTAAACGAGGAGGAGCGTGGGCTGTTCCACACTTCCTGCGAAACACTGCGCAACTCGTACGCACAACTACAATAAAACGGCAGCCTCTCTCGGAGGATCCGAGAGAGGCTGTTTTGTCATATCACCGAAAATCCGGCTTCTGCCAACGCCTGTGTCAAGGTCGGCACGGTGGTCTTTTCCGGCAAAAAGGTCACGTCGGCGACCGCACTGCGTCGGTCCACCGACACCGAACGCACACCGTTTATACTTTTGAGCACCTGTGCCGCCGCTTTTTGCGTAGCGGCATCGTGCACACCGGACAACTGCATCGTAATGGATTCTGCTTTCATATCCTATCCCCTAATATTCGGAATAGCCGTACTCCTCCGAAGCAGCTTCGTCGTACTGCACAAAGCGAGTACCGTATCCCATGATAATAAGGCACACCATCGTCACGGCAAGTGCTGTGCAGATCAGCCGCGCCGTCCACCGCTGTGCGGGCACGGCGTCGCGCAAGCCCGCGCTCAGCACCGCGCACCGCACGAAGCAGGCGATGATCGCGCCGTCCAGAATCACCAGTTGTGCGTTCGCGGCGGCATAACCCGTCGCATCAAAAGCGCCCGCCATGCCGCCAAACAGCAAAAACATCACTAAAAACGCGACCAGCAACGCACCGCCGAGCAGGGACAAAAACAACGCATCGGCGGTCAGGTGCTTGCGCAGTGATATTCCGACGCCAAGCAGTATCGCGCCTGCGATAAAGATCCAACGCTGTGCCTGAAAATAGGATACATCGATCTGATCCGTTTTATGCATACCGCCATGATATACCAAAGCGAGGATCAAAAAAACGATCGTCACGGCGGCATAGACCGTCACTTTTACGAACTGCTTTTTCATACGCGGTGCCATTTCATGCCCTGCGGGGTATCCTCCACCACAACGCCCATTGCCTTCAGCTCGTCACGGATACGGTCGGACTCCGCCCAGTTTTTCTCAGCACGCGCCGCACGGCGTTGATCGACCAGCGCTTCGATATCGGCATCGTCGGTATCGTCTGCGCGGTTATACAGCAGACCCAACACACCGGTCAATTCCTCAAACAAGTCGAGCGACGCTTTGCAGCTGCCCTCCGTGGGCTGACCGTCCGCGATCATCAGATTGCAATCGCGCACCAGCTCGAACACGGCGGAAATACCGTCCGCGGTGTTCAGATCGTCATCCATCGCTTCGATGAACTGTGCACGGCGCTTGTCACAGAACGCAAGCACCGCCGCTGAAGCCTCGCCCGCGGGCGCGTTTTTAAGTGCGAACTCCAGAGCGTTTAAGCAATTATACAACCGATCCAGCGCTGCTTTCGCTTGCTCAATGCTCTCGTTGTTGTAGTTAATGGGACTGCGATAGGACGACGAAATGAGGAAAAACCGGATCGGCTCGTACCCGAACTTCTCCGCCACGTCACGCACCGTGAAGAAATTGCCCAACGACTTGGACATCTTCTTGTTGTCCACGTTGATATACCCGTTGTGCATCCAGTAGCGCGCAAACGGAGCACCGTTACAGCACTCGCTCTGCGCTACCTCGTTTTCGTGATGCGGGAAGATCAGATCCTGCCCTCCGCAGTGAATGTCAATGGACTCGCCGAGATAGCGGCGTGCCATCGCAGAGCACTCAATGTGCCAGCCCGGACGGCCCTCGCTCCACGGCGATTCCCAGAACGGCTCGCCCGGCTTTGCCGCTTTCCACAGTGCAAAATCGAGCGCGTCCTCCTTCTCCTCGCCGACGCCGATACGCGCACCGGATTCCAGATCGTCGATCGGCTGATGCGACAGCTTGCCGTAGCCCTCGTCCTTGCGGGTGCGGAAATACACGTCGCCGTTTTCCGCCTTGTACGCGTAGCCTTTTTCCTCCAGCGTGCGAATGATATCAATGATCTCGTTCATATTTTCGGTCGCGCGCGGGTGCACCGTCGCCTCGCGCACGCCGAGCCCCTTCGCATCCTTCCAAAACTCGTCGATATACCGCTCAGCGATGACGTCGTAGGTCACGCTTTCCTCGTTTGCGCGGCGAATGATCTTATCGTCAATGTCGGTAAAATTCTGCACAAATCTGACGGTATATCCGCGCCATTCCAGGTACCGACGCAGCACGTCAAACACGCAAAGCGGGCGCGCGTTGCCAATGTGAATGTAGTTGTATACGGTCGGGCCGCACGCATAGATACGCACTACGCCCGGTTCGATGGTAACGAGCTCTTCCTTTTCTCTCGCCATGGTATTGTAAACTTTCATATTAGTTCCCTCCGTTTTGAATTAACTCGTCAATGCGCTGCTCAAGCCGCTGGATCTCCTGTGCAACCGGATCGGGAATGTGTACCTGATCCAGCTCCGGCACCTTTTCACCGTGGCGCCGCACCACCCGCGCCGGCACGCCGACAGCCGTGGAATCCGACGGAATATCCTGCAACACCACCGCTCCCGCGGCAATGCGCACGTTATTTCCGATCTCAATAGGGCCTAACACCTTAGCACCCGCACCCACCATCACGTGATCGCCGAGCGTGGGGTGGCGTTTCCCCTTGTCCTTGCCGGTACCGCCCAGCGTCACGCCCTGATACAGCGTACAATCGTCACCGATCACGGTCGTTTCACCAATGACGACACCGGTACCATGGTCAATAAACAACCGCCGCCCGATCGTTGCCGCAGGGTGTATCTCAATACCGGTGCGCCGCACAATGCTCTGTGAGATCACGCGCGCCCAGAATTTCATGCCGTGTCGGTAGCACCAGTTGGCGCGCCGATGCGCGCGCACCGCCTTCAAGCCGTTATACAGCAATAATATCTCCAGGGTCGATCGCGCCGCGGGATCCTTTTCCCGTACAACGGCAATATCCTCTTTTAACCGTTCAAACATACTGTTTCCTCCCAAAACAAAACACCTTCGTCGCGACAATTCGCGACGAAGGTGCAAGGCACGGTCCCACTTCGTGTTTCACTCAAAAACCGGTAACGGCGGCTGCCGGACAGGGATACTGGGATACGCCGTTCCCCCTGCCTGCTCACGGGTGCATGTTCGCCGCCGCGCTGTCAAGGATGCTTTCAGCCGGTGACATCCTCTCTCTGACACAGTGCCGCGCGGGTACTTTTCCCGCTCAACGCAGTTTGATATACTCAGTATAGCAGATTTTTTCAAAAAGTCTACTGTTATTTTTCATCCTTAAAAAAGTGCTTATTCGCCCACACGTATTCCACACCGGACGCCGCGGTCAGCACCACCGAGATCCAGATAAACACTTCGCCGACGATCAGCGGAACGGAGAACACCGCATCCGGCAACGCAAACATTGACAAAACGCCGTTTTGCCACGTGGAAAACTCCAATGCCGTCAGCGTGTAGATGATCGCGATAAACTGTGCTACCGTCTTGGTTTTTCCCCAGATGCTTGCGGCGATGACCGTACCGCCTTTAGCGGCAAGCAGACGAACCGAGGTCACCATAAACTCACGCGTCAACACGATCATCAGCGCCCACACGTTCATCTGACCCGTCACCATGAACACCAAAAAAGCAGCGGTGGTCAGCATTTTATCCGCAAGCGGGTCCAAAAATTTTCCGAGATTGGTAATTAAACCGCGGGAGCGCGCGATCTTGCCGTCAAACATATCCGTCAGTGCGGCGGCAATAAAAACAACAAGCGCCACCGCGTAGTGGAACGGAAAGTCCCACACCGCAAACAGCAAAAACAACGGCGCCAACACAATACGCGCTACGGTTAATTTGTTCGGTAAATTCATATCCGTTCCCCCACAAGATCCCAATCCATGTATTCGGTGATCTTCACCTGCACCACGTCACCGGGCGCTACCCGCTCACGCGTCGTGAAAAAGACTTTTCCGTCGATATCCGGCGCATCCCCATAGGTGCGACCGAACCAACATTCCGCATAGCGGTCGAACGATTCCACCAAAACCTCCACGGTTTTCCCGACCTGTGTTGCCTGATACGTTTCCGAAATGCGCGTTTGCAGCTCCATGACGATATCACGCCGCTGCTCGCGCACCTTTTCAGGCACCTGCGGCTGCATCGTAGCAGCGACCGTTCCCTCCTCCGTCGAGAACGCAAAGCAACCGAGCCGTTCAAAACGAACGTCCTTGATAAATTCACACAGCTGCTCAAAATCCTCATCCGTCTCATTTGGGAAGCCGGTCATCACCGTGGTTCGCAGCACCACACCCGGCACACGCTCACGAATGTGCGCCATCAGCGCCGCCAAGCTATCGCGGTCACCCGGCCGGTTCATCGCCTTCAGCACACGGCCGCTCGCGTGCTGGATCGGAATATCCAGATACCTCGCGATCTTCTCTTGCCCCGCGATCACGTCTAACAATTCCTCGGTAATATGCTCGGGATAGCAATACAGTAACCGGATCCAATGCAATCCTTCGATCTCACACAAACGATTCAGCAGCTGCGGCAGCTTGGACACACCGTCCTGTTCCGCACCGTAAAGCGTGGTATCCTGCGCGACGAGCACCAGCTCCTTCACGCCGTTTCCGACAAGGGCTCGCGCCTCCTCAACGATCGTATCCATATCACGGCTGCGCAGCCGACCGCGGATGTGCGGGATCGCACAATAGGTACAGCAGTTATTACAGCCGTCACCGACACGCAGATAGGCGAAGAAATCCGGTGTCGTCTGCAAACGGTCGCCGTCCAGCTTCCAACACGACAGATCGGGAAATCGCGCCGTCGTCTTATCAGCCAACACCTCACGCACGACCTCGACGATATCGCCGTTCGCGCCAAGCCCCAGCACCGCGTCACATTCCGGCAGCTCGCGGCACAGCTCCTCCTTGTACCGCTGAGCCAAGCATCCGGTCACAACGACCTTCTTGATCTGTCCCTCTTTTTTCAGTTGGGCAAACTCCAATATGTTCTCAATGGCTTCCCGCTTGGCATCCTCAATAAACCCGCAGGTATTGACGATCACCACGTCCGCCAGACCGCTCTCCGCCGTCAGCTCAAAGCCCGCGTCCCGCAGCTTTGCCAGCATCAGCTCCGCGTCCATCTGGTTTTTCGGGCAACCCAGCGACACCATTCCGATCTTACTCATCCGCATCCTCCATCCACCGGCGCATGGCGCGACGGATATCCTCACCGGCAAAGCCGTACCGCGCCAGCGCCGCGGCGATCCGCTCTGCCTCGTGTTGCTCTTTCGGAATAGTATAGCGCCTTTTCACCAAAAATTCAAGTGCCAGATCCGTATCCTCAGTTTCTAACGTCGCTGCGGCATCCTCCGCCATCGTACGGGCGATACCCTTCTCCGTCAATTTTTGCACGATACGCCGCCGCGGATACAACCGTTCGACGCTGTAGCGCTCGGCCAATCTCTCAGCATAGGCGGCGTCGTTGACGTAGCCGAGCTCCTCCATGTACGCCGCCGTTTGCTGAGCCAGTTCTTTGTTTTCCGGTACGTATCGCCCTTTTTCACGGCACAGCTTTTGCTCCAGCTCGCGGCGGGACAGATCGCGTTTAGACAGCAAATACACCGCCCTGCTTTGCGCACGGCGGTGATCGGATTCCCGAATCAGCTCACAGAGCTGTTCGTCTGACAAGGAGGAATCCACCGAATAGGCGGACTCCTCCCAGGTTTTTTTATCAATCAAGATCTCCTCACCCGTGTCGGTCAGCAGCTTCACGCGGCTCTGACGGGCGGGACGAACGCCGACGACGATCATTCGTCGTCCACCGAAATATCAATGGCGGAACGCGCGGTGCTCGCGGTATACTGTGCCGCCGCCCCGATCGGGATCTCCACCGGAGGCGCGGCAGGTGTCGGCTCGTCGGCGCTCTCCGCGTTTCCGCTGTTGATCGCCTCCATCACCTTCTGTTCGATCTCGGCACTAAGCTGCGAATTCGCCACGAGCAGATCCTTGATGTTGTCGCGGCCCTGACCTAAGCGTTCCTCGTTATACGAGAACCAAGAGCCGGATTTTTGAATGATCTCCAGCTTGATGGCAAGATCCAGCAGCTCACCCATACGCGAAATGCCCTTGCCGTACATCACGTCAAACTCCGCCTCTTTAAACGGCGGCGCGACCTTGTTTTTCACAACGCGCACGCGGGTATGCGAGCCGATCGGCTCACCGCCCACCTTGAGTGTTTCGGTACGGCGAACGTCCAAACGCACCGACGCGTAGTATTTCAGCGCGTTACCACCCGCCGTGACCTCGGGATTGCCGTACATCACGCCGACCTTCATGCGCAGCTGGTTGATAAAGATCGCCACACAGCCCGCCTTGCCGACCGCCGCCGCCAACTTACGCATCGCCTGCGACATTAACCTCGCCTGCAAGCCGACATGCGCGTCACCCATCTCGCCCTCGATCTCCTGCCGCGGTACGAGCGCCGCGACCGAGTCGATGACCACCATATCGATCGCACCCGAACGGATCAGAGCCTCCGCGATCTCCAGCGCCTGCTCACCGGTATCCGGCTGGGATACGAGCAACGAATCCACGTCCACGCCGAGCGCTTTCGCGTACACCGGATCCAACGCGTGCTCCACGTCGATGTATGCCGCTTCACCGCCCTGCTTCTGTGCCTGCGCCACTGCGTGCAACGCCAGTGTTGTCTTACCGGATGCCTCCGGCCCGTAGATCTCCACGATACGGCCGCGCGGCAAGCCGCCCACGCCGAGTGCCAGATCCAGCGTCAACGAGCCGGTCGGGATGACCTCCACGTTCATATTGGCGTTTTCGCCCAGACGCATGACGGCGCCCTTGCCGTACGCCTTTTCGATCTGCGACAGCGCCGCCTCCAACGCTTTCTGCTTGTTCGTGGCCGGTGCGGCAGGTGCCGCCTTCTTTTTTACGTCTGCCATGCTCGTTTCCTCACTTTTTCACGCATTTCGCAATCAGTGCTTTCATTATATCGCACTTTTTTACAAAAATCAAGAGAAAAATCGAACAAATGTTTTATTTTTGCTTTTATCCCGTCATTTGGTCCCGCAAGTGACGCAGGATCGCGCGCTCTCGGCGTGATACCTGCACCTGTGTCATACCGAGCTTTTCAGCAGTCACCTGCTGTGTTTGCCGTTTAAAGTACCGATATTCAATGAGCGTGCGATCAGGCGGCGGCAATTCGGAAAGCAATTGCCGCAGCGCGAGTCGGTCGGTGATGGTTTCCTCCGGTGAAGCGACGGGGATATCTACCTCGTCGCCATCATCCCCCTCGCCGCTTCGCGTCAAGGACAGGGCGGGCAACGAGGCACCGAGCGCCTCCGCCGCCTGCTCGCGTTCGATGCCGAGTGCCTCTGCAAGCTCGGTCACGCTGGGCTCTCTGCCTTCACGCAGACAAAACGAGTCCCGCTCACGCGATACACGCATTGCCAACTCCTTCAGCGAGCGGCTGACCTTGACCGTTCCGCCGTCGCGGAACAGGCGTCGGATCTCCCCCAAAATGACCGGTACGGCGTAGGTGGAAAACTTCAGTCCCCTGCTCTCGTCAAAGCCGTCCACCGCCTTGACCAGCCCCATACTGCCCGCCTGACAGAGATCGTCATACTCGATCCCGCGTCCGATAAACCGTCTGGCGCAGGTATGTACCAAACCTATGTTATTACAGATCTTCTCGTCGCGCTCGCTCACGCCGGCTTCGCCTGCCGTTCCTTTACCGCGATATATTTCTCCATCGTCACCACGGTTCCGCGTCCCGGCTTGGACGACACCCGCAGACGATCGGTAAAGCTTTCCATCACCGAGAAGCCGAGCCCCGACCGGTCATCCCCGCCGGTGGTGAATAAGGGCTCCATCGCCTGCTCCACGTCCGCTATGCCGCAGCCGCGGTCGCGGATCTTGATAACCACCCGTCCGTCGGCAAAAAGCCGCATCTGAACGGTGATCGTGCCGATGGTATCGCGATACGCGTGCACGATACAGTTCGTCACCGCCTCCGAGACCGCCGTACGCAGATCCGCCAGCTCGTCCACCGCGGGATCCAGCTGTGACAGAAAAGACGCCACCGCCGACCGCGCGAACCCCTCGTTTGCCGATCGGCTTGGGAACGTCAATTTCATTTCATTCATTGCTTTTTTCATCGTTTATACGCCTCTTTCTCTTTCACGTTATGCGCCTTGTCCTCCCACACCGGTAAGCGCTCAAGCCCCGCCAGCTTCATCACGCGCAGCAGCCGCTCGGATACGCCGACCACTAACAGCCGCCCGCCGCGCGATCGCATCAGCCGATACCGTCCCATGACAAGACCGATGCCGGAACTGTCCATAAACCCGACACCGGAAAAATCCAACCGCAGCAGCTTTGCCGACGACCGTCCCACCGCCGCGTCGATCTGCTCGCGCATCGCGCGCGCCGTGTGATGATCCAATTCACCCGACAGAAACGCCGTGAGGTCTGTCGGTGTCGTCTCTATCCGTACCACCATTTGCTCGTCCTCCTTATCGCTATTAAGTATAGAAGCTTGTCCGCAAATTTTCAGCAGAATCCCGCCGTCCGAATAGCGGTTGTTTTGTCGTTTTTTCGCTCAACCACGCGGTTTTCCACCGCTCTATCACCCAAAATATAGGATTTGGTCAAAAAAATAAACACAATATCTTGTGCTTTTTGTGTTGACAAGCGTCACCATGTATAGTATGATGTGAAAGCGCGCGAAAAATCCCTTGTGTAGGAGGTCGGGCAATATGGTGATCGCGGGACTTCAAAAAATGACGCTTCTGGACTATCCCGGCAAGGTCGCCTGCACCGTGTTCTTACAGGGCTGTAATTTTCGTTGCCCGTTCTGCCACAATCGGGGCCTGTTGGACGCCGCCCCCGAAACGATCGGCCGCGACGAGCTGCTCGCGTTTTTAACCAAGCGTCAGGGCCTGCTGGATGCCGTATGTATCAGCGGCGGTGAGCCCACCCTGCAGCCGGATCTGGAAGCACTTATCCGTGAGATCAAGGCACTCGGCTACGCGGTCAAGCTGGATACCAACGGCAGCCGCCCCTCGGTGCTCAAACGGTTGGTTGCCCAAGGCCTTTTGGACTATGTGGCGATGGACGTCAAGAACGCTCCCGCACGGTACGGTGCTACCGTCGGCACCAACGCTCCCGCCTTAGACGCCGTTGAGGAAAGCCTGTCCTTTTTGTTGAACGGTGCGGTAGACTACGAGCTGCGCACCACCGTTGTGGACGAGTTGCACAGTGAGCAGACCTTTGCCGAATTGGGACAATGGTTACGCGATCTGTCTCAAAACAAAGCAAAACACTTCTTCTTACAAGGTTACGTTGATCGCGACAGCGTATTATGTGCCGGCTTACACGCACCGTCTGCGGAATCGCTCGCCGCTTACAAGGCGATCCTCGCCCCATACGTATCGGAGATCTCCATCCGTGGGGCGTCCTAACCACAATATCTTGTGGTTTTCAAAAAATATTCTACACAACATGTTGACATTTGTTACGAGATGTGGTATAGTGTAAGCACTCGCCCTCGCGGGTGAGCTTATAAAAGGTTTATATAAAAGATATGACATAAAGAGGAGGATTTGAGTATGTATCAGGTATTAAAGCGCGACGGCGGCACCGTGGAATTCGACATTTCCAAGATCAGCGCCGCTATGACCAAAGCGTTTGACGCATTGGAAAAAAACTATCACCCCACCGTTATCAACATGCTGGCACTGCAGGTGACCTCGGCGTTTGAGCCCAAGATCAAGGACGGTGTCATCACGGTCGAGGAGATTCAGGACTCGGTCGAGCAGGTGTTGTCCGAGGCGGGCTATTCGGACGTAGCGAAAGCCTACATCCTGTACCGCAAACAACGCGAGAAGATCCGCAACGTCAACTCCGCCCTGCTCAACTATAAGGATCTGGTGGACAACTATCTGCAGATCAACGACTGGCGCGTGAAGGAAAACTCCACCGTCACCTATTCGGTCGGCGGTCTGATCCTGTCCAACTCCGGCGCCATCACCGCCAACTATTGGCTGTCCGAGATCTACGACGACGAGATCGCGGAGGCGCACCGCAGCGCGGCTCTGCACCTGCACGACCTGTCCATGCTCACCGGTTATTGTGCCGGTTGGAGCTTAAAGCAGCTCATTCAGGAGGGTCTTGGCGGCGTTCCCGGCAAGATCACCTCCTCGCCCGCCAGCCACTTGTCCACTCTGTGCAATCAGATGGTCAACTTCCTGGGCATTATGCAGAATGAATG
>CAZBAO010000013.1:0-22230 GCA_964490085.1 uncultured Eubacteriales bacterium
GATCGGCTCCGGTAAGGATTTTAAAGGTGTTTACGAACGCGAGAAAGAGCGGGTGCTGTCCTTCACCTATAACGGCATCGGTCACGAGGCTGACGAAAAGGTAACGGCAATGGACGATCCGGCGCTCAAAGATATGCTGGGTGATACGCTGTATCAGACGCTGATGGATGACCGTGAATTGCTGGACGGAGCGGGTGATGAGTTTGATCTGGAGGCGGTTCGTCACGGCAAGCTGTCACCGGTGTTTTTCGGTTCCGCTCTCACCAACTTCGGCGTAGAGCCCTTTTTGGAAAACTTCTTAAAAATGACCACCTCACCGCTGCCGCGTGCGTCCTCGCAGGGCGAGATCGATCCGTTTAACGACGATTTTTCCGCCTTTGTTTTCAAGATCCAAGCGAACATGAACAAGGCTCACCGCGACCGCATTGCCTTTATGCGCATCTGCTCGGGCAGATTTGAAAAAGGGCAGGAGGTCAATCACGTGCAGGGCGGGCGCAAGATCAAATTGTCGCAACCGCAGCAGATGATGGCGCAGGATCGAGAGATCGTGGATGAAGCGTTTGCCGGCGATATTATCGGTGTGTTTGATCCCGGTATTTTCTCCATCGGGGATACGGTGTGCGCCTCCTCCAAGAAGTTCGAATTTGAGGGCATCCCGACGTTCGCACCGGAACATTTCCGCTTGGTGCGTCAAAAGGATACGATGAAGCGAAAACAATTCATCAAGGGAACCTCGCAGATCGCGCAGGAAGGCGCTATCCAGATCTTCCAGGAGCCGGGAGGCGGTATGGAAGAGGTCATCGTCGGTGTGGTCGGCACCTTGCAATTTGACGTGCTGGAATACCGCTTGAAGAATGAGTACGGTGTGGACGTGATCATGGAGGGCCTTCCGTATCAATATATCCGCTGGGTAGTCGGCGAGAACGTTGATGTAAAGGCGCTTGACTTGACGTCGGATACCAAATATGTGCAAGACCTTAAAGGAAATCCGTTGCTGCTCTTTACCAGCAGCTGGAACATTCAATGGGCACTCGATCATAACAAAGAGTTACAATTACAGGAGTTCAGCCGCTCATGATGAATATTCAGATCTTCGGAAAATCCAAATGCTTTGACACCAAAAAAGCAGAGCGGTATTTCAAGGAACGCGGCATCCGCTTTCAGCGCATTGAGCTGGATAAATACGGGATCAGTCGTGGGGAATTTCAGTCGGTCAAGGCGGCTGTTGGCCTTGAGGCATTGATCGACCCCAAAGCTAAAGAGGCGGTTACCGTACGGTATCTCGCCTATGAAAGCGACAAAGAAGATAAGTTGCTTGAAACCCCAAAAGCGTTACGCACACCGATCGTGCGCAACGGCAAGCTCGCCACCGTCGGGTACTGCCCCGAGGTGTGGGAAACATGGAGATGAGCATGAAAAGACCGATTACGGATATTGCCGCGCCGCTTACGGCGTGGTATCGTCAACACGAGCGTTCGTTTCCGTGGCGGGAAGACCCGTCTCCGTATCGGGTGTGGGTGTCGGAGATCATGCTGCAGCAGACGCGTATTGAAGCGGCCTTGCCGTATTTTGAACGCTTTATGCAGACGCTTCCCACCGTTGCCGATTTGGCGGCTGCACCGGAGGACGTGCTGTTAAAATTGTGGGAAGGTCTCGGTTATTACAGCCGTGTGCGCAACCTGCAGAAGGCCGCACAAATGGTAATGAGAGATTTCGGTGGAGAACTTCCCAACACCTACGAACAACTGTTGACCCTACCGGGTATAGGGGAATACACCGCCGGTGCGATCGCGTCCATCGCCTTCGGCAAGCGTGCCGTCGCGGTAGACGGAAACGTCCTGCGCGTCATGGCGCGCCTTACAGACGATCACACGGATGTCATGCAACCGGCAAACCGCAAGCGGTTGACGGCGATTGTGCAAAGCATCGTGCCGGAACAGCACGCGGGAGACTTTAACCAAAGTATTATGGAACTCGGTGAAACGGTGTGCTTGCCGAACGCACAGCCGCGTTGCAGTGAATGTCCGCTTTTTGAGTATTGCGCGGTAGCCGGCCTGGAGCGGGCGCGGGAACTGCCCACACGTGCCAAGCCGAAGCAGCGCCGCGTGGAGAAACGCACCGTATATGTCATCGTCACGGATGATTCACCGCATAAGGTGCTGTTGCACCGCCGCTCGCCAAAAGGTTTGCTCGGCGGTATGTGGGAACTGCCGAACATCGAATCCGATTATTTGGGCGACGTGTTGTCCGATTGGGGGATTCGGGCAAGTTCCGTTGACTCGCTTCCCGCCGCAAAACACGTGTTTTCCCACATGGAGTGGCACATGGCAGGTTTCTTTGTAAAGGCAAAAAGCATTACGCTTAAATCCGATTTTGAATTGGTTTCCAAAGAGGAATTGGCGGACTATGCACTGCCAACGGCCTTTCGTACCTATAGTGACATACTAAAGGAGGACGTTTTATGAAACGCGAGGACTATCTTTCCTGGGACGAATATTTTATGGGAGTTGCCCTGCTGTCGGCACAGCGCAGTAAAGACCCCGGCACGCAGGTCGGTGCCTGCATTGTCGGTCAGGACAATAAAATTTTGTCGATGGGGTACAACGGTATGCCGATCGGTTGCAGCGACGATTGTATGCCTTGGGATCGTGACGGCGATCCGCTGAACACGAAGTATCTGTTCGTTTGTCACGCAGAGCTCAACGCGATCCTCAACCACGGTCGTTCGGGCTTAGAGGGTGCAAAGGTATACACCACGCTGTTCCCGTGCAACGAATGTGCCAAAGCGATCATCCAATCGGGTATCAAAGAGGTCATTTATCTGCAGGACAAATACGCCGACACGGATTCGGTTATCGCCTCCAAGAAAATGTTTGATATGACCGGTGTTGTCTATCGCTTGTTTGACGGTGAACATAAAGACATCACACTGAAACTTTAAGAGAGATGGCGGTTATGAAAACTGTTTTGATTACGGGCGCCTCCCGCGGCATCGGTGCCGCGGCGGCACGGCTGTTTGCAAAAAACAGATATGCAGTAGCTGTCAACTACTGTTGCTCAAAAGAGGCAGCGGATCGTTTGGTTGCCGAGATCAGAGAACAGGGCGGCGAAGCCTTTGCGGTGCAGGCGGATGTCTCAAAAGCGGATGAGGTAAAACGGATGGTGCAGGCGGTGTACGACCGCTGCGGCCATTTGGACGTCCTCATCCACAATGCCGGTATCGCACAGCAAAAACTGCTCACGGATACCGAGCCGGAAGAATGGCACCGTATGATGGGAGTGCATTTGGACGGTGCGTATCACTGTTGCAGGGCGGTTATTCCCGCCATGGTGCGGCAGGGGTGCGGCAGTATCCTGACGGTATCTTCGATATGGGGTGTCACGGGTGCCTCTTGTGAAGTGCCGTATTCCGCCGCCAAAGCGGGACTGATCGGCTTCAGCAAGGCGCTCGCCAAGGAACTCGGGCCTTCCAACATTCGGGTGAATTGTGTGGCACCGGGTGTGATCCAAACGGATATGTGCGCTTCGTTTGATGAGGAAACCTTGAACGGCTTAGCGGAAGAAACACCGCTCGGACGGTTGGGTAAACCGGAGGAGGTTGCCGAAGCACTCTTGTTTTTGGCATCCGACAAAGCCTCCTATATCACCGGTCAGGTACTTGGTGTAAACGGTGGTTTTGTAATTTGATGATAAAACGCGATGAAAACGCAGTTTTCATCGCGTTTTTTATGTATATGTGGCTTTTTTCGGGGAGAAACTGTGGATAGCAGATAGACAGAAAGGAATCGTTTGTCAATGACTGATTTTTCACAGGAAATCCTCAGCAGCTTACGCTTGGAGGGCGTTTCAGATCCGAAAAAAGCGACTGCGAAGCAGTGGTATACCGCCGTATCCAAAGCGGCAATGGCGCGGCTTTGCTCAGATGCACGGGCCGAAGCAAAGGAAAGACGGGTTGCCTATTTTTCAGCAGAGTTTTTAATCGGGCGTATGATCGAATCGAATTTGCTGAATATGGGATTATCGGATGAAACGGACGGGTTGTTGCGTGAATACGGGGTATCCGCCGCCATCTTTGAAGATATCGAAGATGCGGCACTCGGCAACGGCGGCCTCGGACGCTTAGCCGCCTGCTTTCTGGATTCCGCTGCCACGCAGGGGATCCCGCTGGATGGATACGGCATTCGCTACCGCTACGGACTGTTTAAGCAACAGATCATGGAGGGGTTTCAAAAGGAGATTGCCGACGATTGGCTTGAGTTCGGTGACCCGTGGTCGGTGCGCAAAGAATCCGAAAAGGTACTTGTTGTCTTTGCGGATGAGCAGGTATACGCCGTGCCGTACGACAGTCCCGTGATCGGTTACGGCGGTAAGACCGTCAACCGCCTTCGTTTATGGCAAGCCGAGGCGCAAAAGCAATTTGATTTTGCGTTGTTCAATCAGCAAAAATACGATCAGGCAGTCAAGGAACGCGATCACGCCGAACGTATCAGTATGGTGTTATACCCCAACGACGATACCGAAGCCGGCAAAAAACTGCGGTTAAAACAACAGTATTTCTTTTGCAGTGCATCGCTGCAGGATCTTATTCGGCGCTATAAGCAGCAATTCGGTACGGATTTCTCGCAGTTTGCCGAACGGTATGCCATTCAACTCAACGATACCCACCCGACGGTATCCATCCCCGAACTGATCCGTTTGCTGACGGAAGAGGGGGTATCGTTCGCCGATGCTTTGCAGATCGCGCGCGATACCTTTTCCTATACCAATCACACCATTTTGCCGGAAGCGTTGGAAAAGTGGAATATCAAACTGTTTCGCAGTGTTCTGCCGCAGATATACCGCTATGTATTGCGGATCCAAAAGGCACTGGTACGCGACCTTACGGCGCGCGGTATTACCGATACGAAACCGTACGACATTGTGGACGATACGCACGTTCATATGGCACGACTCGCGATCTACGCGTCCCACTCGGTCAACGGTGTGGCGCGGCTGCACAGCGAACTGCTCAAAACAAGCGCCTTGCCGGAATGGTATCGGCTGTATCCCGAACGCTTTAACAACAAGACGAACGGTATCACACAGCGCCGATGGCTGGCACTTGCCAACCGCGAATTGGCTGGGCTTATCACCGAAACCATCGGCAAACGCTGGATCACCGATTTGGATCAGCTGAAAGAGCTGATCCCGTATGCGGATGATCCGTCGTTCCTGCAAATGCTGCGCACGGTCAAAACACTCAAAAAGCAGCAGCTTGCCGAGTATGTCGAAGCACACAGCGGTCTGCATCTCAAATCCGATTTTTTATTGGACGTTCAGGCAAAACGATTGCACGAATACAAGCGCCAGCTTCTCAACGCGTTTTCGATCTTGGACACCTATTACGGGATCAAAGACGGTTGCATCACCGACTTTACACCGACGGCATATATTTTTGCCGCAAAAGCAGCTCCCGGTTATCGGCGTGCAAAAGCCATCATCAAATTTATCAACGAGATCGCGGAGCTTGTCAATAAAGATACGGCGGTTTCGGATCGTATGCAGGTCTTGTTTTTGCCGAATTATACGGTGTCGTATGCCGAGAAGATCATCCCCGCGGCGGATGTGTCGGAACAGATCTCCACGGCGGGAACGGAAGCTTCGGGTACCGGTAATATGAAATTCATGCTCAACGGCGCCGTCACACTCGGCACCTACGACGGCGCGAACATTGAGATCGTCGAGCAAGCAGGGGAGGAAAACAACTATATTTTCGGCGCGCGTGTGGAGGGTCTTCGCGCGATGAAGGACACCTATTCGCCGCAAGTCTATCTGCAAGCGGAACCCCGCTTGCGCCGCGTGGTCAACACCTTGATCGACGGCACCTTCGACGACGGCGGAACGGGAATGTTCCGCGATCTGTACGATTCCCTCACGACGGGTGCGTTGTGGCACCGTTCCGATCCGTATTACGTGTTCGCGGACTTTATTCCGTATTGCGACAAGCGGTTAGAGCTTAACCGCGATTACCAAAACCGCGAATTGTTTGATCGCAAAGCGTTACTCAACATCGCCAATGCCGGTTACTTTTCCAGTGACCGAACCATCAAAGAATACGCCGAGGATATCTGGGAACTATAAAAAGACGACACCCGTGGTGTAATGTCCGTTAAAGACATGTGCCATGGGTGCCGTTATTTTTACTTAAAGCGCTATCGTATTCGTTCCGTCCTTGGTCACGTAATGTGTTTTCACGCCCAGGATATCCATCCATTTTCGAGTTACCGTTGTACCGTACATACGCTCGCGTTGCATACGGCGCAATTTTTCACGGTCTGCGAGATAGGGCGGTATCTCAGGCTCGTTATACAACCAATCCGCACAGCACCACAGGCACGCCTCGGGCATAACGGCGGCGTAAACCTCCATGCCGACGTTCATATGTCCGTGATGCGCCATTTGTACAATGTCGGCTTTGAGAAGGTGCCGTGATTCCTCGTACAGTACGTCACCGCCCTCGGGGCCAAGATCCCCGAGGAACAGTACCCTTTTATTCGGTGTCGTGATGCTGAAAACCAACGAGGAATCGTTCATCAAATTGGAAAACAAACCGTCGTGATACGTATAGATAAAGTCGATACGGCATTCGTCAACATCAACGCTTTCGCCTTGTGTAACGATATGTGCGATATTTGAAAGTTCCGGTTCTATCTCGAGAAATTCCGGCAATATTTCTTCAAGCTCCCGATCCAAATATTCCGCATCCGGAACGTCGGTTCGTCCTTTTAACTCATCGTATGGCGGAAAGTTATAATAGACTTTTTCAATATCAAAGTCCGCTAAACGGTTGCGCTTGAATTCGGAAATGAAACCGCTTATATGATCGTCGTGTGCGTGTGTTAAGATCCAAGCGGAAATATGCCTTTTTCCTACGTATTCTTTTAAGAGCGGCATATCCGCCTCGCGTCCGCCGTCGATCACGATCACGTTATCCGCCTTGGTCACCAAAACGAAACTCATCATAAACTTACTTGTTTCCGTGAGTTGATAAAGCAAAGTCTGATCGTTCATTTTCTCGCTTCTCCTTTGGAATTGATGGGTTACTCTTGCTTTCTTTTAAGACAAACCACACACTCAATATGAGCTGTGTGCGGGAACATATCAAATGG
Source organism: uncultured Eubacteriales bacterium (assembly GCA_964490085.1). GTDB lineage: Bacteria > Bacillota > Clostridia > Oscillospirales > Acutalibacteraceae > RGIG3009. Next base: position 7,149 of record CAZBAO010000013.1, read on the forward strand.
TTGAATATAGGTGACTCGATATCCGTTTTTTGTCAGCACGCGCAGGTCGCGCGCTTGTGTTTCGGGGTTGCAGGAAATGTATACCACCTTTTTGGGTGCTAACGTGATCAGCGAGTTTAAGAACGGCATATCACTGCCCGCGCGCGGTGGATCCATAAAGACAACATCAACGTGCTGGCCTTCCTCGGCAAGCGCTACCATGTATTTACCCGCATCGGCTTCAATGAAATGCGCATTCGTGATGTTGTTGCGCTTGACGTTTACACGCGCGTCCCGCACGGCATCGCCGTTTACTTCAACACCCACCACTTGACCCGCGGATTTCGCGGCGATCAAACCGATGGTACCGATCCCGCAATATGCATCCAACACCGCTTCCTTGCCGGTGAGACCGGCAAGCTCGATCGCTTTACCGTACAGCTTCTCGGTCTGTGTGGGATTGATCTGATAAAACGAGCGGGGAGAGATGCGAAACACGCACCCGCACAGCGTATCCTCAATATATCCGATACCGTGCAGCACCTCTTCGCGCTCGCCGAGCACCATGCTGGTTTGGTGCGGGTTGATATTCAGCACCACCGTGGTGATCTCGGGGTGCCGCTCTAACAACGCTTGCACAAACCGTTTTTTCATCGGAAATACGGGGTGCGCGGCAACCAATACCACCATCACCTGACCGCTCGTAAACCCGCGGCGGATCAGCACATGTCGCAAAAAGCCTTTGTGGCTGTCTTCCTGATACGGGAGCATCTGAAATTCGGGGAGCATACGGCGAATGGATACCACGATCTTATCGGCGGTGGGATCCTCGATCTGGCAGGAATCCACCTTGACAATGCGGTGTGTACTGGACTGATACACGCCGGAGAGAATCTCGCGCCGCCGCGTCAACGCAAATGCTGCTTGAACCTTGTTGCGATAGTGATACGGAAATTCCATTCCCACGATCGGCGAAACGCGGTGATAGCGACCGAGCAGGGAAATCACTTTTTCTTGTTTGTAACGGAGCTGTTGTTCATAGCTCATGTTTTGCAGCTGACAGCCGCCGCACTTTTTAGAGAGCGGACAGCGTGGCAGTGTTGCATCTTTTGCCATTTATTTTCCCTCCAGGAAGTAGGTAGCCTCCATATCGGCAACGGACAAGGCAAAGGCAAGCGGGAACATCTCGAAGGCTTTTCCCACGTTGCGCGCATCCTCGTCGCCGGCAAAACCCATGTGATACCGAATCGCAAAGGCTTCTTCGCGGGTCAGGCGCATATAACCGGACAGAATATACACCGATTTTTCGCCGTGACCGTAGGGGAGTTTATCGTCGATCTCGTAGGTGGGAACTTTCTGCCACACACCGTTTTCATCTTTCACGTTGCGGGTGCCCGCCTTATAGAAATTGATCTTGCATACATCGTGAAGCAGGGCGGCAATCGCAATGCTTTCCTCACTGTAATCCAGCCCATATACCTCTTTGACACGCTCACGGTCGAGATAGTGATGCAGGCAATCGTACACGTTCAGACTATGTTCCACAAGACCGCCTTCGTGCGAGCCGTGAAAGCGTGTGCTGGCGGGTGCGGTAAAGAAGTCACAGGCTTTAGATTCCAGATACTCCAAAAATTTATCGGCACCTTCACGCTTGATATGCTGTTTATAGATCTCGATAAAACGCTCTTTCGGACTCATAGTGAACTCCTTTTTCTCATAAAGATATCGTAATATCTACAGTATAAAGTCTTTTATAAAAAATTGCAAGATTTCTCGTGACAAAAGCGGGTAGATGTTGTAGAATGTTTTTGAAAAGGGGATAGATAACGATGAAAACTTTTTTCAAGCGCTTTATGGTATCCATCAAAGGATTTATCATCGGCTCGTCAATGGCAGTGCCGGGTGTCAGCGGCGGTACGATGGCGATCGTTCTCGGTATTTATGATCGCCTGCTCAGTGCCATCAGCGGTATCCGCAAAAATTTCAAAGAAAATGCGTGGTTCCTCATCCGTTTTGGCTTAGGTGCCGCGATCGGTCTGGTGCTGTTTTATGAGCTGATCGGTCATCTGCTTGAGATTTTTCCGATTCCGGTATCGGCGTTGTTCTTCGGCGCGGTGATCGGCGGTATTCCGACTCTCGTGAGTAAGATCAAACCCGATAAAGTGACAGCGAAATTCTGCATTTCGTCTTTGCTGTGGGGACTACTCGGTGTCGTGATCGTATTGGGCGTTGCGAACATCCTGGATCTTCTCAAATGGATCGGTGTGATCGAATCGGGTGTTACCTCTCTCGTATCCACCACCGGCAGTATTACACCGGCGAATATTCTGCTTTGGATCGTGACGGGGCTTGTGATCTCGATCGCGCTGATCCTGCCCGGTATCAGCACTTCCCATATGCTGATTATTTTGGGAATTACCAGTATCGTATCCATGCCGCTTCCGGCACTTGCGATCATCGGTATTTCCTTGCTCGTCGGTATTTTCGCCATCACGAAGCCGCTCGAATGGGCGATGAACCGTTTTACGCGGCCGACGTATTGCGTCATCATTGGGTTTGTACTGGGTTCCTTGTGGGATATCTTTGAGGAGCACATCATTCCCGGATTCGGTGCGCTCGGTTCAGTATGGTGGCACTGGGTGCTGACCATTGGTGTTGCGGTTCTTCTGTTTGTCGGCGGACTGCTTGGCCTGTTGCACCTCTCGCGATTCTCTGATGACTAAAGCAAAGGATGAGGCGAAAGCCTCATCCTTTGTTTTTTGTATTGATATTTTCCTTGAGTGACAGTATAATAGTACTGTTGCGAGGAGCGTGATGAGATGAATTATTCGGAATTTTATACGTCGCTGTCCGGTAAACGGGTGGCGGTTTGCGGTATCGGCCGTAACAACACACCGGTCGTGCTGCAGCTGCTTGCTCACGGTGCCAAGGTGACGGCTTGTGATAAGCGTTCCCGTGAAGAACTCGGTGAAACGGCAGAATTGCTCATACGGGCGGGTGCCGCGCTGCAGCTTGGTGACAGTTATCTGGATAACTTGGATGCCGATCTTATTCTGCGCACCCCCGGTATGAAACCGTATCTGCCGCCGTTTGAGGCGGCGCGCGCTGCGGGCAAGACCGTAACCTCCGAAATGGAATTGTTTTTCGATCTGTGTCCCGCGCCGATCTATGCAGTGACCGGCTCGGACGGTAAGACCACCACAACCACCGTGATTGCCGGTTTGTTAGAAGCGGCGGGTAAAACCGTGCATCTCGGCGGCAACATCGGCAGACCTCTGTTGCCGATCATTGAGGAGATCGAAGATTCGCATACCGCGGTGACTGAGCTTTCCAGTTTTCAGCTGACGATGATGACCCAAAGCCCAAAGGTGGCAGTCGTCACCAACGTTGCCCCCAATCACCTGGATTGGCACACCGATATGCAGGAATATATCGATGCAAAGAAGAATTTGGTGGCTCATCAGCAGCCGACCGATCGCGCGGTGTTAAACGCGGATAACGAAATTACGGCTTCTTTTGCTGCCGATTGCACGGGTGAGGTGTGGCGGTTCTCACGTCGCCATCCGGTAGCACGTGGTACCTATCTCGGAGAGGACGGGATCCTCTACGGCACGGATGGCACCGAAACCGTTGCCGTTATGCCCGCGTCGGACATCCGTATTCCGGGTGTTCACAACGTCGAAAACTATTTGGCCGCCTTTGCGGCTGTTTGGGGTGTGGTGCCGGTATCGGTGATGGCGGACTATGCCCGTACGTTCAGCGGCGTGCCGCATCGTTCGGAATTGGTACGGGAGCATAACGGCGTTCGTTGGTACAACGATTCCATCGGCTCCAGCCCGTCGCGCACCATTGCAGGACTGAAAGCCTTTGATCAAAAAGTGATCTTGATCGCGGGCGGCTACGATAAGCATATTCCGTACGATCCGCTCGGCCCGATCGCCGCCGAAACGGTGTCTGCCGCGATTTTACTCGGTGCCACCGCGGGTGCGATCGAAACCGCCATACGTGCGTGTTCCGACCTACCCATCTACCGCGTTGCCGATATGGCAGAAGCGGTCAAAACGGCGAATCAAATTGCGAATAACGGCGATATTGTCTTCATGTCGCCTGCCAGCGCCAGTTTTGATATGTACAAAAACTTTGAAGAACGCGGCGATCACTTCAAACAACTCGTCAACGATTTGTGAGGAAACCTTTATGGAATTGAAAAGTACGTTACGTGCCCTGTGTTTAGCCTCCGGTGTAAACGGATACCGTGAGGCGGCAGACGTCGCGGCGCGGTTTTTATCTGAATTTACCGATGATGTCCGCCGTGACCGCTTGGGGAACGTGTGCGGATTGTTGAAATCCGATAATCCCAATGCACCCACACTGTTGCTGGAAGCGCATATTGATGAGATCGGTTTTACCGTTACGCAGATTGACGACAACGGCTTTTTGCACGTTGCACCGTGCGGCGGGGTGGACAACCGCACCTTGGCGGCGGCGCCCGTTACGGTGCTGTCCGATCCGTCTTGTAACGGCGTGTTTTGTGCCACACCGGCGCACCTTGCAAAGGACGATGCACCGCTGCCGGAGATCGGTGAACGCGGCATTGACGTCGGTATGAGTGCAAAGGAAGCAAAAGCGCGTATCCCGATCGGCACACGCGTTGCTTTTGCGGCTCATTTTGAGGAATTGCTGAACGAACGTGTATCCGCAAAAGCATTGGATAACCGCGCGGGTGTTGCGGCAGTTTTATACGCACTTTCACTTCTTAAAGGACAAACCTTACCGTTTCATTTAGCGGTGGCGTTTTGCGTGCAGGAGGAATTAGGTCTGCGCGGCGCGAAAACCGCCGCGTACGGGATCCATCCGGATGCGGCGATCGTTGTGGACGTGAGCTTTGCACACACACCCGATGCGGACAAGGCTTCTTGCGGCACGCTCGGCGGCGGTGTGATGCTCGGTATATCCCCGATACTTAATAAGAGCATGACGGATTCTCTGCGGGAATTGGCGGAGAACCGGAATTTACCGTTACAATATGAAGTGATGGGCGACATCACCGGCACGAATGCCGATACGGTCAGCGTGACGGCTGACGGCATTTCCACCGCCTTGCTTTCGATTCCGCTTAAGTATATGCACACGCCTGCGGAAGTCGTTTCTCTGCGGGATGTGGAAGTGGTTGCCCGCTTGATCGCGGCATTCGCCGCCGAAGGGGAGGTGTCGGACCGTGCTTAATAGGGTAAAAAACTTATGCGCACTTCCCGGTATTTCGGGCCGCGAGCACGCCGTGCGTGACTACCTTATCAAACAGTTGCAAGATGCTCCTGCGATTGCTGAGATTCGCGTGGATCGGTTTGGGAATTGCATCGTTTCTCTCAAAGGCCGCAAAGCGGCACCCAAAAAGGTGTTGTTTGCCGCACATATGGACGAGGTGGGCGGTATCGTTACCGGCATCACCGAGGATGGGTATTTGCGCTTTGACACGGTCGGCGGTATCACGCCCGACGTTCTGTTTTCCCGACAGGTGTGGGTGAACGGTCACGCAGGCGTGATCGGAGGAAAAGCGGTGCATCAGTGCAAAGGGGACGAAAAGACCAAGATCCCCGCCGCTCGCCGTATGTTGATCGATATCGGTGCCGACTCCAAGGAAGAGGCGCTCACCGTTGCGCGTGAGGGCGATGCCGTTACCTTTTCGCCTGCGTCTTTTTCACTTGACGACGGCAAGCTTTGCGCCAAAGCGTTGGACGACCGTGCCGGATGTGCGCTGTTGCTTGAATTGGCTCACACCGAGCCGGAATACGACGTCACGCTGGTCTTTACCGTGCAGGAGGAAGTCGGCTTGCGCGGTGCGATGACAGCAGCTTTCGCCCTGCAACCGGAGATCGCGGTGGTGGTGGATTCCACAACGGCGGCGGACAGCGCGGGCGTGCCGTCGGATAAGCAGGTGTGTCGTATGGGTGACGGCCCCGTCGTTTCCTTTATGGATCGTCAGACGATGTACGATCCCGCGTTGTATGCGTATATCCGCGATTTGGCGGAGAAGAACGGTATCCCGACACAAACCAAAACCATGGTAGCGGGCGGCAACGATGCCGGCGCGTTTCAGTGCGCGGGCGAAGGTGCTTATACGGCGGCAATTTCCTTGCCGTGTCGGTATATCCATTCGCCCTCTTCGATGCTGAAAGAACAGGATATCACCGATACCTATCGGCTTTTGGAATTACTGCTTAACACACTACCTGCATGGGAGACGTCGGTATGATTTCCTTGATTAATCGCGAATTCCCCGCCGGTATTATCGGGGACGAGCCTGTATCGGGCCGTTTGCTTTCCTGGTGGGAAGCCTACCGCGATACGCCCATCGCTCGGTTCTACCAAACGGAACACGGCGGGGCGATTGCCGTGATGGACACGCAAGCAGTCGCCTGCGTTCCTACGGCAGACACCGAAGAGGTTGCCGCGTTTTTCGATCTGCAACCCGACGTTTGCTCGGTATATACCACAAATCCTGCGTGTTTTTTCGGCAAGGTGAAACACTTTACAGCTATGATCGCGCCGAACGTCACCGAAGCCGAAACGTTGGAAACGGTCAGCTTGCGGGATCTGTATCCCTTCTTGCGCCCGTTTTTTGACGATCTGCCGCCGTTTGAAGCGTGGTATTTAGACGTATCGTACCGCACGCGGCACGATCTTTGCCGTCACGCGGCGATTACGGATAACGGTGTGATTGCATCCTCTGCCATGACGGTGGCGGAATGGCAGGGCGGAGCGCTGCTCGGTGGTGTTGCCACCGCGCCCGCTTACCGCCGCCGCGGCCATGCGGGGCGTTGCGTGTTGAGCTTGACGGCGGCTCTGCAGGCAAAGGGCAAGACCGTGTGGATCTGCCCGTATAACCCGCCGGCACAGCGTTTATATGAATCATTGGGGTTTCGGGCGCATAGCACCGTGACCGTTATTGAAAGGATATAACATGGATACACAGTTTTTCAGCATTGATCCCCGCTTGCAGGCGTTGTCTGACGAAGCGATGACAGCGGCAAAAGCGGCGTTCGATCGGATCGACAACGTCACCGAATACAATCAGCAGAAGGTATTATCCGCTTTCATCCGTCACAAGGTCAGCGAGAGCCATTTTGCCTCCACCACCGGTTACGGCTACGGCGACCGCGGCCGCGATGCGCTGGAAGAAGTGTTTGCGGACGTGATGGGCGCCGAGGATGCACTGGTGCGTCACAGCATTTTATGCGGCACACACGCGATCACACTGGCGTTGTTCGGTGTGCTGCGACCGGGCGATACGCTGCTTGCGGCGACCGGTAAGCCGTATGATACGCTGATCGGTGTGATCGGCGCGGACAAGCCGTCCGACGGTTCTCTTGCGGAGTACGGCATCGGTTACCGAGAAGTATCGCTTATCAACGGTCGACCGGATCTTGACGGCATTGCGGCAGCACTCAGGGAAGATCCCGCCATTCGCATGGTACATATCCAGCGCTCCCGTGGCTACGATCTTCGTCCCTCGTTATCTGTCGCCGCGATCGGCGAGATCATAAAGACCGTTCGCGCCGTCCGCGCGGATGCGGTTGTCTTCGTGGATAACTGCTATGGCGAATTTGTCGAAACCATCGAGCCGACGGCGGTCGGTGCCGATCTGATGGCAGGCTCGCTCATCAAAAACCCCGGCGGCGGTATTGCCGAGAACGGGGGATATATCTGCGGGCGCCGCGATCTTGTCGAGCAGTGCTCCTATCGTATGAGCACACCGGGGCTTGGTCGCGAGGTGGGTGCTTCGCTCGGCCACAATCGGTCACTGTTTATGGGCTTGTTCCATGCACCGCACGTGGTGGGTGAGGCGTTGAAAACCGCCGTGTTTGCCGCCTCGTTGTTTGAACGCCTCGGCTATCGTTGCTCGCCGACGGCTGACGAAGTGCGCGCCGACATCATTCAAGCCATCTGTTTGGAAAATTCGGACGCGCTGATCGCGTTTTGCCGCGGTATTCAAAGCGGTGCACCCGTTGATGCTTACGTGACACCCGAGCCGTGGGATATGCCGGGCTACGATAACCAAGTCATTATGGCAGCAGGCGCGTTCACGCTCGGTTCGTCCATTGAACTGTCTGCTGATGCACCGCTCAGAGATCCGTTCGCGGTATATATGCAGGGGGGACTGAATTTCCATTCCGGCAAGATCGGTGTCTTATTGGCGGCACAGACCATGCTGGATAACGCTGTACTGACTGTATCTGAATAACAAAAATTGGGTAGGGGCAAAGATGAAGCATTGTTTTAACACATTAGGCGCGATGGTCGATTGTTCCCGCAATGCGGTCATGAATTTGGAGGAACTGAAACGATTCATCCAACTGTTAGCTAAAATGGGATATAATCAGCTTCAACTGTACATGGAAGATACGTATGAAGTCGAGCACGAAGAACTGTTCGGCTTTCTCCGCGGTAAATATTTCATCAAGGAATTGCAGGAATTGGATGCTTTTGCTGCTGCAAATGGCGTGGAGCTGGTGCCGTGCGTGCAGACGTTAGCGCATCTTAACTGTATTTTCCGTTGGCCGAGATACAGCAAAATGTGCGATCGTGACGATATATTGTTAGTCGGCGATCCGAACGTGTATGAATTTATCGATCACATGTTTGCTTCACTTCGGAAGAGCTTTAAGACCAACAAAATCCACATCGGCATGGATGAAGCACATAACCTCGGAAAAGGCCGTTATCGCGACGAGCACGGTGAGCGGGAGAAATGTGATATCCTGCTTGAACATTTGGAGAAAGTAAGTGAGATAGCCGCTCACTACGACTTTGAGCCGATGATATGGAGCGATATGTTCTTCCGTCTTGCCAACGACGGAGAGTATTATGCGGAAGACACCAAGTTCTCGCAAAAGATAAAAGACAAGGTTCCGCAAAATGTGCCCCTCGTTTATTGGGATTATTTTCACACTAACGCAGCGTTTTACGACAAAATGCTTGAGGCGCATAAGCAGTTGAGCAACAACATTGTTTTTGCCGGCGGTGCTTGGAAATGGGCGAGCTTTGTTCCGCACAGTGAACTTGCCAACCTGGCAACCAAAACTGCGCTCACAGCTTGTGCGAAAAACGGCATTAAAGATGTGCTCATCACGTTGTGGGGTGACAACGGTGGTGAGGCATCGACGTATTCCGTGTTGCCGGCATTATGCATCGCCGCTTGTATCAATCTCGGAATTGTTGATGACGAAGAAATCAAAACCAAATTCAAAGACTGGATCGGCGCCGACTTCGATGCCTTTATGACACTTGGCTTACCAGACAAAGCGGAAGTATATATGCAGAACCGTTTCACATACCAGTCTAAGTATCAGCTGTATAACGATTGTTTGATGGGCATTTTCGACGAAGGCGGCGTATGTCAAGGTGACGGTAAACACTATGCGGATGTCGCTGTTCAATTACGAGCCGCAAAGGATAATGCTGGTGAATACACCTATCTTTTTGATACCATCATTGCATTTTGCGACGTATTGGAGATCAAAGCAGAGATCGGCATTCGTACTCGAAAAGCATATAAGACAGGGAATGAGTCGGAACTTCGCCGCATCGTTGAAGATTATAGCGAAATGATTGATCGCACTGAAATGTTTTACCACGTATTCCGTAAGCAATGGTATAAAGAAAACAAACCCTTCGGCTTTGAGGTGCAGGATATCCGTTTAGGCGGACTTATCATGCGCATGAAGAACTGCTGCAATACCCTTGAGGAATATTTGGCGGGCGAGATTTCCACGATTCCGGAACTCGAAGAAGTATCAAGTTCTTCCATGAAGGAAAAAGGCGATTTCGTAACATGGAGAGAAATGGTAACCACTAACACGCTATAATACGCGCATACTTTTCCCTCACACTCCATATAGTGTATAGAACACGGATATGGGGTGAGAGCATGAAAGGGGCCGTTGAAGAACGCGCGATTGAGCTTGGCGAATACATATTGGAAAATAAAACCACGGTACGCGCCGCGGCAAAAAAATTCCACATTTCAAAATCGACGGTGCACAAGGACGTTTCCGATCGTCTGCAGACCGTGAACCCTCAGTTATACGGCGAGGTGCGCCGTATTTTAGAGATCAATAAGGCGCAGCGACATATCCGCGGTGGCATTGCCACACGCGAAAAATACCGTCACGAAGAAGAATAAACGCTCAAGCCCCCGATTGCCAAGTGCGGCAATCGGGGGTTTAAAATGTTCCGAATTCTACAAATAAGAGAATGGCAAGTGCGAAATATCACAACAGAGGATTTACAAGTAGAATGAAAGGGCGTATACTGGTAGTTAAAAAGAGGGGTGTTATGTTGAGTTTTAAAAGCCGATATTTTGCAGACAACCTGCGAACGTTGCGTACGACGGCAAATCTGACGCAACAGGAGCTTGGCGAACAATTAAACTATTCCGGCAAGGCGGTCAGCAAATGGGAATCGGGGGACGTCATCCCGCCTGTTGAGGTGATCTTTAAAATTGCCGATTTGTTTCAAACGGACCTCAATTCGTTATTCTTCTCTACCGAATCCCCTGCGTATTTTTTGGGCGTAGACGGAGGGGGGACCTCAACGGAATTCGTTTTGGTTGACAAAGACGATGCAATCATCGGTCAATGTACATTAGGCCCTTGTAATATTCTGAATATGAGTGATGCCGATATCAACACCATCTTGACCGACGGTATAAGCAGAACCTGTTCCGATATTCCGCTCGGTCAGGTGTCGGCATTTTTCGGTATCGCAGGTGCCGCCGGTATGAACAGCGGAAACAAACTGGCTTCCATTCTAAACCGATTCGGCTTTGCACAGTTTTCGTACGGTGCCGACGCGCAAAACAGCATTTCCTCGGGCCTGTACGGTCGCGATGGCCTCATTACCATTCTCGGTACCGGTTCGGTTGTCTTCTGCTCAATTGGAAATGAAGTGATACGATACGGCGGCTATGGCCATCTTTTGGGGGATTACTGCAGCGGATACGAGATCAGCCGGTGTGCGTTAAGTGCCGTATTAGCGGCTGCCGACGGCAGCGGACCCAAAACCTTGCTTACCGAGCTGTTTGAAAAAAAGTGCAATGCTCCTATTTTTGAAATGCTTCCTGTATTCTATCAACAAAGCAAATCGTATATTGCTTCCTTTGCACCTCTCGTGTTTGAAGCATATAAAAAAGGCGATGCCGTTGCCAAAACCATCGTCGTGGATAACGTAGCAAAATTATGTACGCAGATCACCGCAGCGTTAAAAAACTTCGATGAGCAAGCGGTTATCCCGCTCGTTATCAGCGGTGGATTAACGTTTAGTTCGGATATTTTGCTTCCTTTGATTCGCGAACACATTGCACGTGATACGGTGGTGGTCGAACTTTTGGCGGACCGTCCCGTTATGGGGGCTGTCCGTTTAGCAAAACTTTTAGGTGGTGAACGCAGTGATTAAAACCGAACAACGCAATCCATCTTCCACTCATATCGACCGTATGACGTCGATGGAAATGTGTGAGGTTATGCAAGCTGCTAATATCGAGGCGGCAAACGCTGTGTCGCTTGCCAAAAACGAGATCGCGCAGACGGTAGACGAAATCAGTAAACGCATGAACAAGGGCGGTAGACTCTTTTATGTCGGATGCGGTACGTCGGGACGGTTAGGTGTTTTGGATGCATCCGAATGTCCGCCTACTTACGGTGTTTCCCCTGAATTGGTGGTAGGTGTCATTGCGGGTGGTGACAAAGCACTTCGCCATGCTATCGAAAATGCAGAGGATAATTTTGAAGCGGGGCAACACGACCTGCAGGCATACAACGTCGGAGAAAACGATTCCGTTGTCGGTATATCTGTAGCGGGAAACGCCGCTTATGTGGATGGTGCCGTGAAATATGCCAATTCTGTAAAAGCGCTCACCGTCGGGCTCACCTGCAATGCGAACAGTTTGCTGGCAAAGCACGCACAGATTCTCATCGTCACCGACACGGGTCCGGAAGTGGTGACAGGCTCCACGCGTATGAAAGCGGGCAATGCACACAAAATGGTGCTAAACATGTTGTCGACGGGTGTTATGATAAAACTGGGACGCGTTTATGAGAATTATATGGTGTATGTCAAGCCGACTAACATCAAACTCAAAGACCGCATGATCCGTATGACTTGTGAACTTGCCGCGTGTTCCGCTGATACGGCGGAAAGCTTGTTGGAGAATAACGATTGGGATATTAAGAAAGCGGTAGAGGCTTTCAAACAAGCTTGACAGAAACGGGAGGGAAGCGTATATGGCAAACAGCAAGATCGTTACGGTTAACGGCCGGCCGCAGCTGTGCGTGAGTAACACGATAATACCGGCATGTGCTTACGTAACCTATTTTGATGAGCGTAATCGGTACGATGATTTTGCCAAAGTGGGGTACCGTTTGTTTTCCGTAACGGTATCGTTTGCATCGCGCCCCGTCAATTCCTATGGCGGCGGCTTTGCACCTCATCAAAAAGGCATTTTCGACAACGAGGGTGTCGTTGATTTTTCCTGCCTGGATGAAGCGGTGGAGCGGATCCTCAAATCCTGCCCGAATGCGTATATCTTCCCGCGCCTTTATATCACCATGCCGAAATGGTGGTGCGAAAAGCATCCCGAAGAAACGTTGCTCGCTCCGGACGGAGAAACGCGTGAGCTTCTCTTTTCGGATCGGTTTCGCCAAGATGCTTCCGAAATGCTCAAACAAGTGATTGCGCATATCCAAAGCGCGTCCTATGCAGATAATATTATCGGATATCATTTGGCGGGCGGTCGCACGGAAGAATGGTTCCATTTTGGAACAGAATGCGGTCGCTATGAAAATGAAGCACCGTATTTCGTCAAGTATTTAAATGAAAACTATCCGAATGAAGTATACGATGGCGAGCTGCCCGACAAAGAAACAGCGTTTGGTGACGGCGAAATTGAAGATCCAAAACTCCGACGCTATATGGAATTCTTAAATGTTGAGGTCGCGAAATCCGTTGCCTTGTTCGCAAAGACGGTCAAAGAGACGGTCAATTACACACAGACGGTCGGTGTGTTTTACGGATATACGATGGAAGTGTGCGGCGGCTTTTTCGGGGATTTGGCGATCGATGCGTTAATCGACTGCGAATACATTGATTTCTTCTGTTCACCCAACTCGTATTACAACACCCGCGCATTGGGTGTTGATTGGGGCGAAATGATTGCTTCCGGTTCGGTAAAAAGCCGCGGAAAATTGTGCTTGGCAGAGGGGGATATCCGCACGTCTCTTTCGGATTTCATCAACAATTGCCGACCCGGTGCGGACAAGAGTAATAAGTATTACGGAAACATTTGGTTAGGCCCCAAAACGATTAAACTTTCAACGTCCGCCATGAGAAAGAGCTTTGCGCACCAGATCACCCGAAATAACGGACTTTGGTGGTTTGATATGTGGGGCGGTTGGTATGCACACCCGTCCTATATGCGGGAAGCAAAAAAATGTCTTTGGTTATGTCAGAACTTACGTCCCGAAAAACACAGCTTCAAACCGGAGATTGCCATCTTTGCAGATGGCGAATTGTATCAACGGCAAAAGATAGGCGCGCCGCTTTACCGCGCCCCGTCGGAATTGTGTAATGCGTTTGGCAACAGCGGTATCCCATACGAGATCTATTTGCTTCGTGATTTCGAAAAACATTATCGCGAGTATAAAGCGATTGCATTCCCGATTCCTGTGATGTCCGACCGCCTCAAAAAAGCAATTCAACTTTGCAAAGAAGCAAAGATACCGTACTTGTTGGTGGATGAAGAAAACCCGACGTACACACCTGAACAGATACGCGCCTTCGCAAAACAAGCCGAGGTATTTGTCTTCTGCGATACCGACGATGTCATTTACGTTGGGAACGGATTGTTGGGAATTCACGCGGCAACGAAAGGCAAAAAAACCGTTCGCCTGCCTCAAAACAGCGTGTTAAAGGACGTGTATTCCAGGGAAAAAGCGTTTACCGCCGCAATGTTCGAACTGCATATGGAAGAATTCGAAACACGCTTATTTACGATTCAAGACGCGGATTAACGTAAAAAACGACCTCTGCTGCAAAGCAGAGGTCGTTTTTATGCTTCGTATATCGCGACACCCATGTCGCCGTCGATCTCCGGCACGAAGACCGCCACGACCTCCTTGCGAGAGGTCGGTAGATTTTTGCCGACAAAATCACCCCGAATGGGCAGTTCGCGGTGACCGCGGTCGATCAATACTGCCAGTTGGATACGCTCGGGCCGTTCGTGCTTCATCACCGCATCCAGCGCTGCGCGAACGGTACGGCCGGTATAGATCACGTCGTCCACCAACACCACCGTTTTATCCTTGATGGGGAAGTCGATCTTGGTGCTGCCGACGATCGGATCCACCGACAACCCATCCAGATCGTCGCGGTATAGGGTGATGTCAAGCGAGCCGACTTCGATCGGAATATCGGAAAACGAGCGGATGTTTTCCGCCAACCGCTGTGCCAGCGGCACGCCGCGGCGCTGAATACCGATCAGACACAGCGTGTCACAACCGGCATTCTTTTCCACGATCTCGTGCGCCATGCGTACCAGGGTACGCTTGACAGCACTTTCATCCATGATGTGAGACTTCACTGTCGGCATGGTTTACTCCTCGCTTGCATCTTCCTCGTCCAGAATTGCAACGGCGGGCAAGGTAACAATGCGCGCGCCGGTATCGTTTTGTACGGTTTCAAAGGTCATTTGACCGCCGCATACCGAGCAGGCGGGGCGAAGTTCCTCGTCCGATGCGCGAATCGGCAATGCCACGCCGCGTTGGCTGGCAATGCAGGCGCGTTGGTGACCTGAAAGCACTTCGCCGTGACCGCATTCACATAGAGCGATCGTGATGGGACGCATTTGCTCTTTTTTGGTGCGCATCGTTTTATACAGTTTCGGGCAATACAGCAGATCATTAGTGGAAAGCTTGGTACTGCCGGAAACGGAAAAATCTTCGACAACGTTCAACGAGCATTTGCCGGTTTTTAAAAAATAGCAGGTATTCTTATTCAATCGGATGGTGAGATCGACCATGCCTTTCGGTCTGTTCATGTTATGCACCTC
>CAZBAO010000014.1:0-21917 GCA_964490085.1 uncultured Eubacteriales bacterium
GGCACGGCCGGTGGTTATGATTGCGAAAGCAACAAGGTTCCGGGACACCCTCCCGCAATTTTAATTGCGTTGGCGGGTTGGGTTCTTATTGATATTTGTTGAAATGAAGCGGTTCACCGCAGTTGAACCACACGTCCTGTGGCGTTACCGTGAGTCTGTAGATCGCATCGCAAGGATACGGCAACACCGCCGAAACGGTTTCTCTGTCGGGGTTATCGTAGCAGAACAGCGACGAAATATAAAACAACTGCGATTTTCCGGAAATATCGGTAACGACCGCTTCGTAACGGTACACCATATCCTCGTGCTGTGCGGCGGGGAAGGAGACGGCTGTTTCTTCCTCTTTCGGGACAACCGAAAGCTTGGCGTTTTTCGGGAACCGCGGTGCGGGGTAACGGTTGGCACGCGCGTTGGAATACCGCTTCAAATGGCTCAAGTCCGCTTTCGGCTTCGGCAGCTCCCAAGGCGTGCCGATGGTGCACTCCTTTTTAAGATCCAGCTTAAGTATACGCAGGTTGCCGGTATCATCCAGCTGCATCAACAGCCCATGCGCTTGCGTACAATTCATCGCGCCCGTCACATTCACCTCAGGGACACTGCTGTTCAGGAGGTAACGCATACACGACGTTTCCACAACGGTATACTCTCCCTGCCAGATCGCGCGTTCATTTTGCAGTGGCGAATGTGTGTGTCCGGATAACAACACGACCTGCGGATAGTGCCTGAGCAGTTCACCCACCATCGGACATGTTCCCGAATTATCCGAGAACATAACCGTGTTGGGAACCTTATAATGATACAGTACAAACACGAAGGTTTCAGGGTCGGCTGTTGTGATCTCGTCCAACCATTGCTTCATCAGAGCGAGCGCTTCCGTATAATCCGAAAGAACATCCAGACACAGAATATGATATCCGCCTACCACGCAATGACGAACGCCCTTGCGCATTGCCTGCAGGTCCAGATCGGTGCGGTACATACGCTTGAAATTCCGATTATCACCGATCTTGTCGCGGGAGGAAAACTCGGTGATAAAGCGCTCGCGATTCATATGACCGTCGTGATTGCCGAGGGTATAAAGGATCTCGGTCTCGTCATCAACGGTTGCCAGTGCACTGCGGATGATACGGAACTCGTTGGCGTTTTGCTGTTTCTTTGCTTCCTCGTAGTCTTCGGGGTGACCGTTACCGACAAACACGTTCGCAGGCGAGTTCATCGCATCTGTAAAATCACCGTTCAACAAAAAAGCGTCAAGCTTACCGCCCGCAAAGCGCTTGCACAGCTGAATCGCATTCTTGAAACGCTGCTCGTGTTCCGCCAGTCGCCAAGCGCCGCCCATATGCATATCACTGAGGACGGCAAAATTTAAAACGATGTGATCTTCATGAAACATATAAAAAGCCTCCTAACAATGTTTAGTCCTTCTTCGGTGCCATATTGGACATTTGCCGCTGTGCCATCACCAGGTTATAGTAGATACCCTTTTTTCGGAGCAGCTCCTCGTGCGTGCCGACCTCGGCAATGACACCCTTGTCCAATACGATCAGTCGCGTGGCGTTGCGCAGGGTGGACAGTCGGTGTGCGATCGCAAAGGTGGTGCGATTCTTCATCAGCCGTTGCAGGGCGTCCTGGATCTGCCGCTCGGTGGCGGTATCCAGCGAGGCGGTCGCCTCGTCCAGAATCAGAATACGCGGATCGTGTAAGAGCGCGCGGGCAATGGAAATGCGTTGGCGCTCGCCGCCGGACAGGGTGTATCCTTTTTCACCGATCTGGGTGTTGTACGCATCCGGCAGCCGCATAATGAATTCGTGCGCACCGGCGACCTTGGCCGCGTCCAAGATTTCCTCGCGGGTGGCGGTCGGCTTGGCGTAGGCGATGTTATCGTAGACCGTTCCCGCAAACAGGAATGTCTCCTGCAACACCACACCGAGTTGGGAACGCAGAGCCTCCTGCGAGAAATCGCGCAGGTCGATGCCGTCGATGCAGATCGAACCGTCCCCAACATCGTACAACCGCATCAGCAGATTGATGAGGGTGGTCTTGCCCGCACCCGAACGGCCGACGATGCCGATCATCTCGCCCGGCTCTACGTGAAGATCAATGCCGCACAGTACGTCGACAGTATTGTCGTAGCCGAACGATACGTTGTTGAAATCCACCGTCCCGCGGATCGGGACGGCTTTGGCATCGGGCTTGTCGTCGATCTCAACGGTCTCATCAATGATCTCGAACAGCTTGGTGGCGGAGGTGCTGAAATCGGTCAGCCTCTGCGGCAACATTGACAGCCAACGCAGGGGGGTGTACAGCATGCTGACGTAGGTGGAGAACTGTGCCATCTGACCGAGCGTCATGGTGCCGTCGAGAATACGGTTGCCGACATAAAACAGCAAGAAGAACTCGCCGATCCCGATCAAAAAATGCAGAATGGGATGAACGGTCTGCCAGTGGTTGCTCGCCTTGATGGATATATCCCGATATTCCGCCGACACCTTATCAAAGCGTTCGGTCTCATAGTCCTCCATACCGAATGCCTTGACCACGCGGATGCCGGAAAAAATATCGTGCAGAATGCTGTTTGCCTTGGAGCTGACGTTCCATCGCCGCCGCCACAGAAGCCGCATGCGCTTACGAATGAAACGGAAGGAGAAGATGACGAACGGCGTGGGCAGCAGGATGAGCAGTGCCAATTGCCAATCGTAAACAAAGAGATAGGTGGAGATAAACAGCAGCACCAACACCTCTTGCACGAATTCCGGAAGCACGTTGGTGATGAAATCGCGGATGACCACGGTGTCGTTGGTGACGCGGTGCATCAGCGAACCGGCGGTTCGCTGGGAAATGCGGGCGATCGACATCGCTTGGATCTTGGCGAACACCATTTCCCGCAAACTCACCACCACGTGATTGCTTGACCGAATTAGCGCGCGGTTACGCAGTATGGACAGTGCGTGCGAAAGCAACTGCACCGCGGCCATCGAGGCGATCACACCGATAAACCCGGCGGCAGATACCGCTTCGGGGGTAGCGGTGTTAATATACTCATCCACCAATATGCGATTGAGGGAGGGGGTGATGAGATTGACGAGCGTGACACAGAAAAACAGTGTCACTGCTGTGATAAGATGCCATTTGAACGGGCGGGCGACCTCCCACAGCCGTTTGATGACACCCGCCTTTTTGGCGCAAAAGGGACAAAAGGCGGATCCGGGGAGATAGGGGCGGCCGCAGTGCTCACAGTGACAAGCGACAGTTTGCAGATAGTCGTCACAATACACACCGTTCTCACAATAGGCGGTCAGCTGTTTCATGACAGCGCCGAGCTCGCCCGCGTGCTGTCTTGTTGCACGGCAGATCAAGTGCTGCTCGCCATCCACCGTACATTCGGCGGTGACACTGCCAACGGCGATATGTGCGCGGAAACCGGTGGCGGCTTCGAGCGGAAAGGACCGCAACAGCCTGCCGTCACCGTACACCGTCAAACGGTCGGTATATATCACGGCTAACCCGTCTACCTTGCGAGCGTGGGAGACGGCATCCGCCTCGTGATCGGGAAGGTCAAAGACGAACAGTGCCACGACGTTTTCCGTCGGGCAGTCGGGATCGATGCTGAGCAGCTTTTCACGGCGTGAACGCGTGATCTGTTCTTTGTGCTTTGCGGCAAGCCGAGCGCTGTCAAACAAAGCGTTATGTTGATCCATACAGTGTCACATCCTTAAGGTGCTTACAAATACAACTCGATCCGACGGTAGCTTTGGCGGTCTAATGCGTTTGCGTCGGGGATCTCATAGCGATTACCGTAGGTGTCGGTAATGAGCAGACGCACCTCGCCGTTCGTCGGCCCTTCCAGCTTGCGTATATCGACGTACGCATCGCGCAGCGAAAAGGAGGCCTCGCCGAAATCACACTCGACCTGCCAGTACGAAATGCCGCGCTGTGTCTTGATCGACAGGATACGCTGAATGACAGGGCAGTAATATGCTTCCTCAAGCTCCCGCATCAGCCGTTCACGGACGTCCTTGTCAAAATCCTCTTCAAGTGAGCGGATGAAGCCGACTTCGTGCTTATCCGCATCAAATACGGAAATGTATTCAAACGGCTTTTCAAACGGGAATGCGCGGGACAAAAAGATGCGGTCCAAGACCAGCTCTTCTTTCTCATCAACGGCGGAATCGTCCGCTTTGAGATGCTGTTCCCAGAGAGATGTCTTGCGCTTGTCGATGGTGGCGCGCAGCCCTAAAAAACCGTTCTTTTCGGTGAAGGAACAGTTATCGCGGTTCAGATAGTTGACGGTTACGATATCGCTTAATGTCTGGGGCCCCGCGGCGGGCCGAGGCGGTCTGGTGGGCATGGCGTTGCATCTCCTTTCCAATCTTCAATACCGATGTTTTTGAGCGCTTCCGCCTGCATACGGTACAGTTTATGATAAATGCCTTTTTTGGCGATCAACTCGGCGTGCGTGCCGGATTCGGGCATTTTTCCTTTATCAATGACGATCAGCTTATCGGCACTCCGCAGAGTGGACAACCGATGGGCGATCATAATGGTAGTGCGCCCGACACACAAGCGCTCCAGCGCCTCGTGGATCTGCCGTTCGGTTTCGGTGTCCATGGCGGAGGTCGCTTCGTCCAGGATCAGAATACGCGGATCGCGCAGAACGGCGCGGGCAATGGACAGCCGTTGGCGTTCACCGCCGGACAGATCCTTGTAGCCGGTGCCGATCATCGTCGCATAGCCGTCCGGCAGCTGCATAATAAAATCGTGCGCACCGGCGATACGGGCGGCGGTGAGGACCTCGTCCAAGGTTGCCTCCGGCCGCGCGTAACGGATGTTTTCCAACACCGTACCGGCAAACAGATAGGTCTCCTGTGACACGATGGCAATGTTTTTTCGCAGTGCCTCAAACGACAGATTTTTTATGTTGATGCCGTCGATGCAGATCTCGCCGGCGGATACATCGTACAGCCGGATCAAGAGATTGGCGAGTGTGGACTTACCGGCGCCGGTATGACCGACGATGCCGAGGGTCTTACCGGCTTCGATCTCAAAGCTGACGCCGTCTATGACTTTGTGGTTTTTGGTGTACGAGAACTCCACGTTGCGGAAACTGACGTCTCCTTTTATGGATTTTGGACAGACGGGATGCTCCGCTTCCAGCACGTCGGGGACGGTATCCATAATTTCAAACAGCCGTGAGCAGGCGTTCAGACAATCGGTTGCCATATTGGTTATCTGGGCAAAGCTTTGCAGTGGTGCGTAGATCATATTCAAATACGCGACAAAGCTGAGCAGCAGACCGTAGGTGAGCCCGCCTCGCATCACCATCCATCCGCCGAAGGCCCAGATCAGGGAACCGCCGAGACTCAGCAGAAAATTGGTGAGCGGAAAGGCGACGGATTGAAACGCGGACAGATCCTCGTCGGACTGTGCGAGCCGTTTGGAATAGCGGTTAAAGCGGTCAACCTCCTGCTTTTCCTTAGAAAAGGCCTTCACGACGCGGATACCGCCTAAAATATCGCTGAGTGTGCCGGACAGGGCGCGGTTTCCGGAAAAGCGTTTCGCATGCAGCTCGTGCAAGCGAAGGTGGCAAAAACGCAGCATTATCACGTACAGCGGAATGGCGAGCAAGGACAGCAGCGTCAGTAGGGGATTGATGTACAGCATCACACCGAGCAACGCCAGGATCTGTACGCCGTTGACGAGTAACTGTGTCAACCCATTCAAAAAGAACTGATGGATGGTCTGCGCATCGCTGTTGACCTGCGTCATCAACCCACCGGTTTGACGCCCGTTAAAAAAGCCGAGGGACAGACGGCGGATCGCGTTGAAGATGGTCAATTTCAGATCATAGGTGACCTTCGCCGCAATGCGGGACGAAATGACACCGTTGACGATGTTCATCAGTACCGAAAAAATACGCACGCTGATGATGAGCGACAGCACGAGCAGGATCTGACCGTAGAAGGAGCCGCTCTCGCTGAGCACCTCGTCGTAGAAGAAGGCGGAACTGATATACGGTGACAGGACGCCCAGCGCGCTCATCGCTACCAGCAACAGCAGCATAACGATCAATGAACGGGTGTATTTTTTGAAAAAGCCAGCCAACCGTCGAATGAGGTTGCCCTTGTTCATACATTTCGGGCAAACGGGACGGTTCGGATTGGGGTAGCGCATGCCGCAGGTGGGGCAGACGGCAGATTCCTTTGCCTCCTCCTCGGCCATCACCACCGGTCGGCCGTTTTGAAGCTCGCGAAGATGGTGAACGAAACGGGACAACTCATCTTTGTGCGCGTTGGTAGAGCGGGCAAGCAGCACAGAACCGCCGTCAGCACTGCTGACGGCGGTCAAGCGACAGGTCGACAGCAATTCCTCCACGGCAAAGTCGGAAAGTGCGGCGAGCGGGTACTGCACATAGGACAGCTCCGTGAACTGTGAACGAATGCGCAGGCGCGACCCGCCTAAAAACGGCGTTTTCTTTTTTTCAACGACCGAAAAGATACCGGACAGAATTGCCAGATGTTCATTTGTGGCGACAAGATAGCACTCACACAGCGCACCGCTTATATCGCGGTCGCTGTGTGCGGCGGCTTGGATCGATGCAGTTTCAATGCCTTTCTTGGCAAACAGGTCAAACACTTCGACAGGGCATACGTTGACCATAAATGCCACTTCCTTTCTGGAAACGCGGAAAATTAGGAGATACCTAATATGGAAAGTACGGACGATACGACTTTGTCATCCATATCGAACTCGTCGGCGTACTCGTTGACGGCCTTTTTGATCTCCTGCTTGTCTTTCGCGGAAAGCTCGGCGGTCACGTCCGACAGCTCTTCCGCCAGCACGTCGCTGTTCTTGACCATCACTTCCGTCAGGAGCGAGGAGGACAGCACGACTTTGATCATATCCGTGTTTGTGACGGAGGAGGGATCGCTCAGCATCATGGTAAGCGTTGCGAGCACCTGTATCTCCTTGACGTATTCTTCGGACGACAGTTCATCACGCATGGTGGGGAGCTTGTCAAGCGCCTCTGAAAGGATGTTTAAAACGGCTTGATACGACGATTCATCATCCGGTGCAAGCTGTGTCAGCAGATCCTGCGTGAGTGATACCAGCAGGTCTAAGGATCCCGTGGGCAGTTCCTGCAACGCAGCAGATACAGAGGAGGCATCCTCCGCATTCTGTAGGGTGTCTACCAGATTGAGCAGTGAAAAGCAAGACGATACCGCGGTGCGTGCATCCGAGGTAAGCCCGCGGAACAGCCAGCCGGACAGAGCATAATCCACTTTAACAGCGGGTGTATTGACCCATTCATCGACGGTTTCGGTCATCTCGTCGGACAGTTCCTCGGCAAGCGAGGAGGCAGCGATCTGATCGGTGGTTTCGGCAAGGAGATTCGGATACCCGCCGACCGGCAATACGCAGGTCAGCGTGATGCAAAACGCCAGCACGCCGCCGAGTATCGCACCGAACAGCTTGTCATGCGGGATATTATGCAATTTCTCGTTACCGGCAAATTTTTTCTTCAGCGGTACGTACGCAAAAAAAGTCAGCTTATCGATCACGAAGAACAACAGCATAAAGGCAATCGGGGCCAGCAGGCCGCCGCACAGCCTTACGATAAGTTGTAGGATGGAATTCATGCTTGTCAGCACGGCCAGATCCTCACCGATCGCTGATACCAGCCGGCTCGAAAGGGCTCTGCCGATCGGAGCAACCAGTGCCTTGGCAAGGATAAAGGCAAGGATTCCCGAAAATAGAAAAAAACCGAGCCGTATCGCACTGTTAAACACACCGCGGCGATATCCCAACCAGATGCACAGCGCAAAGGATATACCAAAAACGAGCAGTGAATACACCCAAAACACAGTTGAAAGCATAGATACCCCTCCTAATATCCTATACATTCCATATTGTACCACGTGGCGGATTTCACTGTCAATACGGGGATAGAAAAAGCTGTGCTGTTTCTCGCCTGTTCGCCGACGATTCATTGACTTATCCTCAATACTGTGCTATGATACATTACGAAAACCAGATTGGTTCGGAGAAGGATCGTATGAACTGTATTGCGCGTATTCACAACGACTTCCACAGCAAATTCGGCATCCCTCGGCAGAGTGGACTCGCCTCGGGCATGCTGTCTACGATTGTATTTGAAAAACCGTATCGGGATCCGGAAGCTCTGCGCGGGATCGAGGAATACTCGCATCTGTGGTTGATCTGGCAGTTTTCCGAAGCGGTGCGGGAGGAATTCAGCCCGACCGTGCGCCCGCCGCGCCTAGGCGGCAACCGTCGCATGGGCGTGTTTGCGACACGCTCGCCGTTCCGTCCGAATGCGATCGGCTTATCCTCGGTCCGGCTCGTTCGCGTGGAACACACCGATAAGGACGGAACCGTCCTTGTTGTAGAGGGTGCCGATCTGATGGACGGCACTCCCATCTGGGATATCAAACCGTACATCGCCTACACGGATTCACATCCCGATGCGATCGGCGGTTTTTCGGATGCGGTGCGGGATTACGCGGTCACGGTGGAGTTCCCCGAAGCGTTGCTTCGTCGCATTGACGAGGACAAGCGCGAAACGCTGATCACCATTTTGGAACAAGACCCGCGCCCGTCCTATCAGCAGGATGAAGAGCGCGTGTACGGGATGACCTACGGTAAGTGGGCGATCCGGTTTCGTGTTAAAGGTACCGTATTGATGGTGACAGAAGTGGAAGAGGTGTGATCGTATGACTCCGTCGGTAACCGCGGTGATTGTTGCCGCAGGCAGCTCTACCCGTATGGGCACACCCAAGCAGTTTATCCCCTTGCTCGGTCGCCCCTTGATCGCACACACCTTGGCGGCGTTTGAGCAGTGTGCGGCGATCGGTGAGATCGTCGTAGTCGAGCGTGAGGAGGATCACACCCGCTTGCGGGAAATCGCCGAAACCTACGGCATTACAAAACTTTCCGCCGTCGTGTGCGGCGGCAGTACCCGTCAACAATCGGTGCGAAACGGCGTGAACGCGTGTCACGCAGACTACGTGGCGATCCACGACGGTGCGCGTCCGCTCGTCACCCCTGCCATCATCGAGCTGGTGATACAAGGCGCGGTGCAGTACGGCGCGGCAACCGCCGCGGTGCGCACAAAGGATACCGTCAAGATCGCCGATGAAAACGGTGTGGTGATCACGACCCCCGACCGCACCGCACTGTGGAACGTCCAAACCCCGCAGATCTTCGAAAAGGCGTTGTACGAACGCGCGTGGCAACACGCAGTTGCACAGGGTCTCGACGTCACTGACGACTGTCAGTTGGTCGAAGCGCTCGGTCAACCGGTCAAGCTGGTGGAGGGGAGCTATACCAATATCAAAGTAACGACACCGGAAGACGTGCCGTTTGCAGAGGAGCTGTTACGATGAGTTTTCGCATCGGTCACGGATATGACGTACACCGCTTGGTGGCGGATCGCCCGCTCATTCTTGGCGGTGTGGAGATTCCCTATGCAAAAGGCCTGCTCGGCCATTCGGATGCGGACGTGCTGGCGCATGCTATCGCGGATGCCCTGCTCGGTGCGTCGGCGCTGGGCGACATCGGCGGGATGTTTCCGGACACCGATTCGCAGTACAAGGGCGCCGACAGCCTGAAGCTGCTGTCACTGGTAGCGGCGGCAGTGCGCGATGCCGGCTATACCCTGTCTAACGTTGATGCCACGGTGCTCGCCCAAGCCCCCAAACTCAAACCGTATATTCCGCAAATGCGTGAACGGCTGGCGGCAGCTTGCGGACTGTCGGTGGATGTGGTGAGTGTCAAAGCCACCACCGAGGAAGGCCTCGGCTTTACCGGCAGCGGTGAAGGCATCGCGGCGCACGCGGTGTGCCTTATCGAGTGGTAAACCGCCGCTCTTTTTACCCACCAATTAGCAATGACTAACCGAAAGGATCACGACGTATGAAACAACGCTTTTCCGTTACCGGTATGACCTGCTCCGCCTGCTCGTCCCACGTGCACGGCGCGGTGAGCAAGCTTGCCGGTGTGGAGGATACCCAGGTCAACTTAATGACCAACAGTATGACCGTATCGTACGATCCCGCGCGGGTGACCGACACGATGATTATCGAGGCAGTTCGTGCGGCGGGCTACGGTGCCGCGCCGATGGGTGCGCAGCCGAAGCCTCTGGATAGCAAACCGCCGCGCGGCGCACTGTCAGCCATGAAACGGCGGCTGCGGATATCCTTTGCGTTTTTGATCCCCTTAATGTACCTTTCCATGGGGCACATGGTGGGGCTGCCGTTGCCGTCTTTTTTGAGTGGACATCACAACGCGGTCGCGTTCGCGCTGACACAACTGTTATTGTGCCTGCCGATCGTGTACGTCAACCGCGTGTATTATGAAAAAGGCATACCGGCGCTGTTCCGTCGCATGCCGAACATGGACAGTCTGGTGGCTGTAGGCTCGACGGCGGCGCTGGTGTACGGCGTGTTCGCGCTGTACCGCATGGCGCACGGCATCGCCGTCGGCGATATGGCACTGGTCGCGCAGTATCACGAGGATCTGTACTTTGAATCCGCCGCGATGATACTGACGCTGATCACACTCGGCAAATTTCTTGAAACGCGCTCTAAAAATAAAACCACGCAAGCCTTGCAAGCGCTCATGGATCTTGCCCCCCAAACCGCGGTCGTGGAACGGGACGGCGTCGAAATAACGGTACCGCTCGAGCAGGTGATCCCGGGTGACGTTGTGATCGTGCGCTCCGGCGGCAGAATTCCCGTGGACGGTGTGGTGACCGAAGGTCATGCCGCAGTGGATGAATCCGCCATCACGGGCGAGAGCATGCCGGTGGAAAAGGAGATCGGCTCGTCGGTCATCAGTGCCACCGTGAACCAAAGCGGCTATCTGAAATTGCGCGCCACGCGCGTTGGGGAGGATACCACCCTTTCGCAGATCATTCGCTTGGTCGAGGACGCGGGTGCGGGGAAAGCCCCGATCGCCAAAACCGCCGACAAGATCGCCGCGGTATTCGTACCGATCGTGATGTTGATCGCACTCGTAACCGCCATTGTGTGGTTGTTTTTCGGCAGCGCAGAGGAAGCGCTGTCCACCGCGATTTGCGTGCTCGTGATCTCCTGTCCGTGTGCGTTGGGGCTTGCCACACCGGTCGCCATCATGGTGGGCACCGAGCAGGGTGCCAAAAACGGCATTCTGATAAAATCCGGTGAAGCACTGGAGATTGCACATAAAGTCAACTGCGTCGTGCTGGATAAGACCGGCACGGTCACCGTCGGCAAACCGATCGTCACCGATTGTCTGCCGCTATCGGTTTCGGAAGAGGAGTTGCTGCGTGTGGCGGCAGCCCTGGAAAGCCGCAGCGAGCATCCGCTGTCGGCGGCGATCATGGCGGAGGTATCCGCCCGCGGGATTGACATTCCGTCGGTGACCGCCTTTGAAACGCTGCCGGGTCGCGGCGTATCGGCAACCTTTAACGGCGCGGTGTGCTATGCCGGCAACGAGCGGTTGATGCACGAAAACGGTATTGATGTCACCGCCGTTCAAGACACCTTGAACGCATTGGCAGACGACGGCAAAACGCCGTTGATCTTCGCCCAAAACGGCGAAGTGATCGGTGTGATAGCGGCGTCAGACCGCCCGAAAGATACCAGTCGTGAGGCGATCGCGGCGCTCAAAGATATGGGCATATCGGTGCGGATGCTCACAGGTGACAACCGCCGTGCCGCCGAAGCAATCGCCGCAGACGTCGGCGTGGATGAAGTGATTGCCGAGGTGTTGCCGCAGGATAAGGAAGCGGTGGTTGCCGCCATGTGCGAGAACGGTCAAACCGTGGCAATGGTCGGTGACGGCATCAACGATGCCCCCGCTCTGGTGCGCGCCGACGTCGGGATCGCGATCGGCGCGGGTACGGACGTGGCGGTGGAAAGCGCCGACGTTGTACTCATGAAAAACGATCTGCGCGATGTGGTGACGGCAATTCGCTTGAGCCGCGCGGTCATCCGCAATATCCGCCAAAACCTGTTCTGGGCGTTTTTCTATAACTGCTTGGGCATCCCGCTGGCGGCGGGTGTGTTTTATCCGCTGTTGGGTCTGCGGCTCAGCCCGATGATCGGAGCGGCGGCAATGAGTTTAAGCAGTGTGTTTGTCGTTACCAATGCGTTGCGGCTTCGCCGCTTTCATAAAGCACCGAAAAAGGAGGAAAAAGGTATGGTAACGTTAACGATTGAAGGCATGATGTGCGATCATTGCCGCAAGCGGGTCGAGGACACGCTGAATGCCTTGACGGGTGTCCACGCAACCGTGGATCTTGGCAAAAAGCAAGCGGTCATCGATGCCGGCACCACCTCTGCCGAGGCGCTTGCCAAAGCGGTCACCGATGCCGGCTATACCGTCACCGCGATCGAAACGGAATAAGCAAGATAAAACGCCCCTCCAAGGCCTCGGAGGGGCGTTTGCGTTAATATTTATTGCCGACGATCTCGACTTTCAGCAAATTGGTACTGCCGGCGGTATCCAGCGGAATTCCCGCCGCGATCACCACGCGGTCGCCGTCTGCGACCGCGTCGATCTGCTTGGCACAGTCGATCGCGTGCTGCATGAGATCGTCCGAGGTTTTCTGATAGCGCGACAAAACGGGGTAGACACCCCAGGAGAGTGCCAACTGATGGAACGTCTTTTCCACCGGCGTTGCCGCCACGATCGGCACGGCGGGGCGGAATTTCGACATCCGTCTGGCGGTTTGCCCGTATTTGGTGAGCGCCAGTATTGCTTTGGCCTTGATGTCGCGGGCGGTCGTGCAGGCGGCATCGCACACGGCGTTGGTGGTATCGGCACTGTCCAGATCATAATGAATGCCCTCGTATGCGCCCATTTGGAACGCGTCGGTCTCGGCCTGCTCGGCGATCTTCGCCATGACCTTGACCGCTTCCACCGGATAGTCACCCGCCGCTGTTTCGCCCGACAGCATCACTGCTGAGGTGCCGTCAAATACCGCGTTGGCAACATCCGTGATCTCGGCACGCGTTGGCGTGGGCGCGGTTACCATGGATTCCAGCATCTGGGTAGCGGTAATGACCATCTTACCGGATTGATAGCAACGGTGGATAAACCGTTTTTGCAGACCGGGTAGCCGTTCGTATTCGATCTCGACTCCCATATCCCCGCGCGCGATCATGATACCGTCGGCGTGGGACAGGATCTCGTCAAAATTCTCGACACCCTCAATGTTTTCGATCTTTGCAATAATGCGGATAGCATGTCCGCCGTTATAGTCTAAGAACTTGCGCAGAGCGATCAGATCGTCCTTGTTGCGGGTGAAGGAGGCGGCAACGAAATCCACGTCCTGCTCAATACCGAATAACAGATCCTCTTTATCCTGCTCGCTGAGATAGGGGATCGCCAGTCGCACGTGCGGAACGTTGATGGACTTGTGATTGCGCAACACACCGCCGTACATCACGCGACAGTGAATATCGTGATTCTCTACCGCTTCGACCGTCAGACGGATCTTGCCGTCGTCGATCAAAATGGTATCGCCCGCTTTGACCTGCTTAGGCAGTGCGTCATAGGTGATCGAAGCGCAGGTGCTTGTCCCTTCGATCAAACGCGAGGTGAGTGTAAACATCTCACCTTCCTCGACGGTCGCTGAACCTCCCTCAAAATTGCGCAGACGGATCTCCGGCCCTTTGGTATCCAACAGGATGGCAATGGGTTGATTCATTTCGCGGCGCAGCTCTTTGACCGTATTGATGCGTTTCTTGTGATCCTCATGCGTGTTATGTGAAAAATTCATACGGGCAACGTTCATACCGCTCAGGATCATTTGACGTACGACTTCCTTGTCGGCGGTTGCCGGTCCCAATGTGCAGACAATCTTTGTTTTTCGCATAACTTTCGCTCCTTGTTAAGATTATAAATAGTATACCGCGATTTTTAAAAAAAGCAATGCCACTTTGGACGGGAAAATAAAATAATCCGTCCGTGCATAAACCGCTGACGGCGGTGAACACTACCTTCGCGAGGAGGAATGACCGTGAAATACTCGGACGAGCTTGAAACCGAAGAAGAAAAGAAGCACAGTGGAAAAGGCTTTTATATCGCACTTGCCATCTGCCTGATCGCAATCTGCGGTGTCGCAGTGACGACCTTTGTCAGCACGCTGCCGACCGATGAGCCGGAGAGCGCCGATCAGACGACGGTATCCACGACGACAACGACGAAATCGGTACAGCAGGTCGTGATACCGGCAACCGACGTCAAGGACGATCGCACGACCGCCACGACGACCACCGTTGCCGTGACGCAAACGACCGCGAAAACGGACTTGTTTGTGTTTCCTGTATCAAATTGCGTGTTGCGTCCATTCAGTAAAACCCATTATTTTTCGGACACGTTGGGCGAATGGGTGACGCACAACGGCGTTGATTTTGAAGCTGAAGAAGGCACTGAGGTGAAAGCGGCGGCGGACGGCACGGTCACGGATATCCGTCAGGACGCCCTGTGGGGCGACGTGATCGAGATCGAACACATCGGTAACATTACCACACGTTACTGCGGCGTGACGGCCGCCTCGATCGCGGAAGGCCAAAGTGTCAAAGCCGGCGACGTGATCGGCGCGCTATCCGCCGTGCCCGCGGAGGTATTAGATCCGTCACATCTGCATATGGAAGTAATGGTGAACGGAACCTATACCGATCCGCTGACGCTGATCCAAGGCCAGACGGTATCGGTGACAACGGCAGCCGCCACGACGACGGCGCCGTAACCTGCCCTCGGAAACTGTATATCACAGTCGGCAAGAAGGGCAAACAAAAAACTGTGCAGGACTGAGTCCCGCACAGTTTTTGTTTTGTGTTATGCCATGCCGAGTTCTTTGAGAATGGCGTCGGCAACGTGCTGTGCCAACACCTCGTTCCCCTCGGGCGTGTGATGAAGATTATCCTCACATTTATAATATCGTTCGTGTGCTTTGCAAACGGCATACAGGTCGTTGACCGGGACGTTCTCCTCTGCCATCACTTCGTGTGCGGCGTTATTGTAGTCAACCACCATTTCCCGCTCGAACGAGAACGTGGCACCCGTGCCGGTGTTATCCGGTCCAACCTCTTTGCCGGGAAGGGGTGTGGTCGTCGCGAAAACAAGCTTTGCCCCGACAGCGCGAGACAGCCGGATTATTTTTCTTAGGCCATTTTGATATTCCTCAAGAGAGATCATAGGCTCATTTAACAGGGGCATCAAAGACATATCCCAGTAACCGCTGTTGAAATGCACCAGATCGATCGTTTTGCCGTGTTTTGAAACAAGATCCATAAGATGACGAAGATTGTTATACACAAATCGACCGTTCTCGCCCTCGTAGACCACAACTTCACACTTACCCGCCAGTTTTTCGCGAACGATAGGTGCATACCACGCTTTAATGGAATCACCAAGCAATACAACCTTTTTCATAAGCGATACCTCTGCACCTTAGGTCTTACTAAATTTCATCACAAAGGAATGGGGGAGCAGCTTGCCGAGCACGCGGTACAGCTTGTAGAAAAACCGATCGGTGTACCAGCGCTTTCCGCGCCTCAGCCGCGACAGGGAGTTTCGGGCGACCCGTTCGGGATGGCAGTACGGCAGCTTTTCAAAGGTGCGTGAACGGCCGATGATATCCGCCGCCTCTAAAAAACCGGTTGCCATCGGGCCGGGGCACACCGTGTGTACCGTGATCCCGCGCGGGCGGAGCTCTTCGCTGAGTGCTTTTGAAAACGCGGATACATACGATTTGGTGGCGCAGTACACCGTCATACGCGGTGTCGGCGCGTACGAGGCAATCGAGCTGACGTTCAAAATGCCGGAGCCCCTCGGCATATATGGCAACGAAAGCGTTGTGATCGCGGTCAGCGCGCGGCAATTGAGATCTACCATACCGGCCTGATCGGTATAGTCGGCATCGGCAAGGACTCCCAGCTTTCCGCAACCCGCGTTGTTGATGAGCAGTACGAGCTCCGGTTTTGCGGTTTCTAACTCTTTTAGATAGACCTCAAAGCTTTCGGGCGCGGTGAGATCCAGCGGCAGGCACCGGATACGGCGCTCGGCAAAGCGCGAAGCGAGCCTTTCCAGTTTTTCCAGACGGCGGGCGATCAGCCAGATCTCCTCGACCTCCGGCATTTGTTTGATGACCTGCTTGAGATATTCTTCACCTAGACCGCAGGATGCGCCGGTGATCACTGCTAATTTCATATACCGTCAACCCCCTTTCCACTCAGTGTATCACAGTTTTATGTTCCCTGCAAGAATTTTCCGCAGAACATAAAAATGGGGTATTCCATTTTGAAAAGATATATGGTACAATAAAACTAATATTGGGGAATTGTGAGGTTTTACAGTATGCAGCAGCCGATCACCGGTGCCGAGTCCCCTCGTTTGGAGGAGGATCGCATCATCGGGCGCAACGCCGTGTTGGAGGCGCTTCGCTCCGGCCGTACGCTGGACAGTCTTTGGATCGCCAAGGGCGAGCGAGGCGGCAGTATCGGCTTGATCCGCGGCTTGTGCCGTGAGCAGGGAGTTCCGATCAAGGAGACCGACGCCCGCAAGCTGACCGCGGTCGGCGGTGCGAATCATCAAGGCGTTATCGCCTTTGCCGCCTGCAAGGAATATGCCTCACTGGAGGATGTGTTCCAACGCGCGGAGAAAGCAGGCGAGCCGCTGTTCGTGATCGTATGCGACGAACTGGAGGATGCGCACAATCTGGGTGCGATCCTGCGCAGTGCGGAAGCGGCGGGCTGTCACGGCGTGATCATCCCCAAGCGTCGTGCCGTGGGGCTGACCTCGACGGTGTATAAGACCTCGGCAGGTGCCGTGGAATACATGCCCGTCGTGCGTGTGTCAAATCTCACCGAAACGCTGAAAACGCTCAAAAAGCGCGGCGTGTGGGTGTACGGACTGGATATGGACGGAGAAACCTGGTGTCAGACCGATTTTTCCGGCAGCGTTGCCTTGGTGGTCGGTTCGGAGGGACATGGCATGAGCCGTCTTGTGAAGGAGCAATGCGACGGGATCGTGTCCTTGCCCATGCGCGGCAAGATCAATTCGTTAAATGCGTCGGTGGCGTGCGGGATCATGGTGTATGAGGTCGCACGTCAGCGTCTTGGCTTGAAATGACAGAGGATAGGGTGATTGTGGTGAAAAGAGAGCGATCCGTACCCCCGCAGGAGACGGAAAACACCGTGACGGAATCGGAACGTGTCAACACGACCGAATTTCCAACAGTCGTGGCTGTTGAGCCCGAATATACCGAACAGGCAGCACCCGCGCCGGCGGCACACGCCAAGAAAAAGCGCGGCCTGTTTAAGAACCGTTCCAAGAAAAAGTCGGTCGGGAAAGAAGTGCCGATCGAGCAACCGACGACTGAGGTTTCCGATGCTGAGGAAGAGGGCGTCAAGGTGTACGGCGACGATGCGATGGACGATACCCGTGAGGTGACGGTGTCGCAGCGTACCCGCGTGCTGAACGATGAAACGGATGAGGATGAGAGCGGCGAGCACGCCACACAGCTGATGCTCGACGGCTTTGACAGCGAAGAAGAAGCGGAAGAGGGCGAGGACGAAGCGCTTCGCCGTATCCGTCAGGAAAAAATTCAGGATTTCTCACAAAAGCGGGAGGAGCACGAGCGCGCTGAGGCGAGAGCCGAAGCGGAAGAGCCGGCCGAGCGCGGCGAGGTCGTGTATCCGGAAACACTGCCTGAACAGCCGAAACCGGAACGTGAGGATTTCACCTCCCATCAGCAGCTCGGTGTGGTGCGCCAAAAACTGCAGGCCGCTCAGCGTAAAGCGGGCGTGTCGCTGTTTGTCAGTGCCGTTTTGGAGATCATCCTGTTCTTTATCGCGGTATTTTCTTTCGTGTCACCTGCGGTCTCCGTGAATCCAATCACCTACCTCGTCATACATTTGACGCTTCTCGTTGCGATGATGTTCGCCGTGCGAGGGCGCCTGCGGGCAGGCTTGTCTCGCCTATTCAGCGGTTCGGTCACGGCGGAAAGCGGCGTTGCCTTGGCGGCGGTGCTCGCGCTGGTGCACACGGCACTGCAATTTTTGAACACGTCCGGCATTACCGACGGCACCACACCGGTGCTGACCGCCGTTGCGGGCTTGTCGTTGCTGCTGATGCAGGTGGCGGATAAGCTGGAGACGGATCGCGTCAGCCGCACATTTGGCTTGGTTGCCGCTCAGGGCGAAAAGCTGACCGCGAAACGTATTGAAGACAGTGCGTTGGCGGAGGAGATCGGTCGTCCCGCTGTTGCCCTCGGTGAACCCCGCGTCACCTATTTCCGAAAAACGGAGTTTTCCGGCGAGTATCTCAAAAACTCAGAGGATCCGCTGTGCGGAAACGCGCTGATGCGGTGGTACCTGCCGATTATTGTGGCGGTCTCACTGATCGCGGCGCTGGTGTATCTGCTGTTGAACGGTCTCACCGCTTGGCTGCTGGCGGTTACCTTGTTCTGCTCAATGATCTGTATATCGTCACCTGCTTTGACGCTGATCTATCTGCGTTCAGCCATGGCGGTGACGGCAAAGGAGCTGCGCAAGTGCGCAACCGCCGTCGTTGGCTACCATGCGGTCGGAGAATACGGATCCGCTCACGCAGTAGCGCTGGATGCGACCGACCTGTTTCCGGATACCAGCGTTCTGCTTCATGGCATCAAGACCTTCTCCGGCACGCGTATTGACGAGGCGATTCTCGATGCCGCGTCGGTCTCTATCCGCGCGGGCGGACCGTTATCTCACGTGTTCCGTCGCATGATCTTAAACAAGGTCGATATGCTCCACGATGTGGACACGCTGGTATATGAACAGGATATGGGCTTGTCCGGTTGGGTGAGCGGCCGTCGTGTGCTGATCGGCAACCGCAAGTTGCTTGATAATCACGGCATTGACATTCCGTCAAAGGACTATGAGGAACGCTATGCCAAAAACGGCCGTCAGCTGGTGTATCTGTCAATCGCCGGTGAGCTGTCCGCCATGTTTGTTATCAGCTATATTGCGGATCCTCGGGTGAAAAAGATTCTTACCAATCTCACGCACCGCCGCATCACCCTGCTCGTGCGCACCTGTGATCCGAATGTTACCGAATCGCTGATTGCCTCCACCTTCGGGCTCAACGGTTTCTATGTGGAACTGCTCGGCGCTCCGGCGGGTCGTTCGTTTGAAGCGTTGATCGACGGCGTGACACCTCAGGAGCCCGCCGGCATCGTGTCAACAGGTGATATTTGCGATATGATGGCTGCCCTCACACAATGCCGCCGCTTGCGCACCGGTATGCGCTTTTTCACCGCGGTTCAAGTGGTGGTCGGCGTGATCGGCATCCTCATGACGGCAAGTATGGCGTTTTTCAGCGATGTGCTGATCCCGCCGTTGTATGCGGTCGAGTTTCTCGGCGGTGCCGCTCTTGTGTCGGCGGCCGCCGCTCTTGTCTTTGCTAAGACTTGATTTCCGTCATTTCCACCAAAAAACGCCCCTCTGCCTTATGCAGAGGGGATTTTTTTGTTTTTTACCACATTTGTGGTTGAAATCTCAAACTCTATAGGTTATAATTATCAAAGAACAATTATACATGTAAAAGGTTTTTGTGTATTATTGCTCAATTTTGTCAGGTTGCGTCGGTTTAGAACTCGTAAACCGATGATACGAAAGGGGAGTCCATCTTTTGAAACAGTACAATGCAAAGCATATCCGTAACGTCGCCCTTGTCGGCCACGCCGGTTCGGGTAAGACCTCGCTTGCCGAGGCGATTGCGTATACCGCCGGCTTGACGGATCGCTTGGGCAAGGTGGCGGACGGCAACACCATCTGCGACTTTGATCCGGAGGAGATCAAGCGTGGGGCGTCAGTGTCCATGTCGCTGCTTCCGGTCGAATGGAAAGATACGAAGATCAATTTGCTGGACACCCCCGGTTCGTTTGATTTTGCGGGCGGCATGAGTGAGGGCATCCGCGCGGCGGGCAGTGCGGTCGTCGTGATATCGGGCAAGAGCGGTATCACGGTCGGTGCGCAAAAGGCGTTGGCGGCAGCCCGCAAGAAGGGAATCGCGCAATTGCTGTTCGTCAACAAGCTGGACAGTGAGCATGCGGATTTTTATAAAGTGTTTGAGGACATGAAAGCGAAATTCGGTCCGACGGTTTGCCCGTTAGTCGTTCCCTTTGTGGAGAATCACAAGGTCATCTGCTACGTCAACATTTTGGAATACAAGGCCTATACGTACCGTGACGGCAAAGCTACCGAATGTCCGCTTCCCGATATGGGCCACCGTCTGGACGGTCTGCGCACGGCGATCAACGAAGCGGTTGCCGAAACCAGCGAAGAACTGATGGAAAAATATTTCTCCGGTGTTGATTTCACACCGGACGAATTGATCATGGGTCTTGCCACCGGCGTCCGCCGCGGTGAAATCTGTCCGGTATACTGCGGCTCGTCGCAGATGCTGGAGGGTATCGATCAGCTGCTGAACGGCTTGATGTGGCTTGCACCGTGGGCGGAGACCGTCGCCGGCGAGACCGGCGTTGATCCGAACGGGGAGGAGGTGCATCTCACCGTCAACGAGCAGGCGCAGACCACCGCGATCGTTTTTAAGACCGTGGTGGATCCCTTCGTCGGCAAGCTGCTGTATTTCAAGGTCATCAGCGGTAAGATGACGCCGGATTCCACACTTCTCAATATGCGCACCGGCACCGCCGAGAAGCTCGGTAAGCTGTTCTTGGTGCGCGGCAAACGGCAGGAGGAAGTTCCCTGCGTTGTCGCGGGTGATATCGGTGCCGTTGCCAAGCTCGCGGTCACGAATACCGGCGACACATTGTGCGCACCGGTTCGTCCGGTGATCCTGCCCGGTATCAACTTCGAATCCCCCTCCCTGTCGATGGCGGTGTACGCCAAAAACAAAGGCGATGAGGAAAAGATCGTTTCCGGCTTGAATCGGTTAAAGGAAGAGGATCCCACGATCTCTCTGGAGTTCAACAGCGAGACTCGTGAGCAGGTGCTGTCCGGCTTGGGCGAGCAGCATTTGGACGTTACCGTTTCCAAACTGAAAACAAAATTCGGTGTTGACGTACTGCTCAAGGAGCCCAAGGTTCCGTACCGCGAAACCATCCGCGGCAAGGTAAAGGTACAAGGTCGCCATAAAAAGCAATCCGGCGGTCACGGTCAGTTCGGTGACGTGTGGATCGAATTTGAGCCCTGCGACAGTGAGGAACTCGTGTTTGAGGAGACCGTGTTCGGTGGCTCGGTGCCGAAAAACTACTTCCCCGCAGTTGAAAAGGGCTTGCGCGACAGTGCCAAGCACGGCGTACTGGCTGGCTTCCCGTTGGTCGGCGTAAAAGCTACTCTGGTCGACGGTTCGTACCATCCGGTCGATTCGTCCGAAATGGCATTTAAGACGGCAGCATCGCTCGCGTACAAGGACGGTATCGCCAAAGCCTCACCGGTACTGCTGGAACCCATCGGCACCGTGTACGCGTACGTACCGAACGATACCACCGGCGATATCATGGGCGATATCAATAAGCGTCGCGGCCGCATTATCGGCATGAATCCGGCGGATGAGCCGGACATGACCTGCGTTTCGGCAGAGGTTCCGATGGCGGAAATGGCGGACTATTCCAAGATGCTTCGCTCCACCACGCAGGGCCGCGGTCATTTCACCATGAGCTTTGCGCGTTACGAAGAAGCTCCCATGAACATCGCGAAGAAGATTATGGAAACCTATCACGCAGACGAGGAATAAAACTCAAGCAGGCAGTGAAAGCTGCCTGCTTTTTTGCTTTTCTATCAAATAACACTTGCAAAACGGCGTAAGATGGGGTAAAATAACCGTAGTATGTATATATGGAGGATTTTGAAATGATTTCTGCAGGTGATTTTCGCAACGGCGTTACCTTTGAAATGGACGGC
>CAZBAO010000015.1:0-20851 GCA_964490085.1 uncultured Eubacteriales bacterium
ATGCAGTCAACTGCGCATCGTCATCCGGCAACGCCACGTACAGCTCGTCCATATACGCGGTAGTGTTCACCGTCTGCCCGTCGATCTCCAACGTTGCGGGCGGGCGGTCGATCTGTGCGGCACAGTACATCCGGCGGTACACCGCCTCGTCGCCGATCTCCGCCGTCAGCTCGTCCACCGTCTGAGCTTGGCTTACCGTGTCCTCGGACACCCGCCCGCTCTCAAGCGGACTCGGAATATCCGTCGTCGGCACCGTTCCCGCATCGCCTTGCTGAATCTCTCCCTCGGCTCCCCTTGTCAGGGGAGCTGTCGGCGACTGCCGACTGAGGGGTAGTGTGTCATTTTCCTCAACCGGAGCCGCCCCCTGCTCCGCCCGCTCACGTTCCATCAGCGCGACTGCCTCTGCGATCTCGTCACTACCCTCAAAACTGCTTTGCGTGCCGTTTTGGGCATCAAAAAAGCCCGCTCCGTCTTGCGACGGCGGACTTTCTTCATAAATTTTCGTATTCGTGTACTCGGTATCTTTGTTGAAGAGTGGTATGTCTTCCGTTGTGCCATCATCATTAACCTTAAAGACTCGACCATCATCCGTAAATACCAAAGAACCGGGTATTAGTTCTTCGCTTTCCGAGAAATCTCCATCGCTTTCCCCAATATATCCGATGGGGTCGCTTCCCTGTGCTGACTCATCCACATCATCAATTTGTCCCGTTTCTCCGGTGTATCCATTAGTAGCATTATCCCAACCATCTCGTCCTCTTCTACGCACATAACTTTGAGCCATAGAATCAAATGTTGTTGCGCGGGTGTCACTACTACCACTAATATCCCTCCATGCTGTAATTTTTGCGTTGGCTTTTTTACTGTCGACTTTGAACACATCTTCTATACTGCCGTTCATATACCCTGTTGCTGCATAGAAATATACATGCTTGTCAGTATAGATTACGATGTTTTTACATTCCCCTTGTTTTAGTTCGCTGGTCTTGTTTGCGAGACTACGAAGAAACGCGTGTCTCTCATCGTATGGCACTTTTGTTACAAACTCATCTGTTAGTTCATAACTTTCCCAGTTGTTATTATACAGCATTTCTTCTGAAATGTCACTATTTTGAGTATTATTATTGTTTTTTTGTGGCAAACTTCCAATGCTGTACTGAGCCCCGCCGCTGTTATCCAAAGCCGGCGACTGCTGTAATGCCCTCATGAACAACCGTTCCACGATGGCAATATTCGCAGCCGTGCGGCTTTTTTGCGTGCCGCCGAGCGCCAACCGCACCTGATCCAGCGTGCGCAGGATCACGTTACCCACCTTGGCGTCACCGTTCACCACCGCTTGCGCAAACCCGTTTTGATACAGGTTCTTGCCAAGCCACTGCGCCACGACCTCGTGCTTCGCACCCGGTTCGCACACGAATCTATTGTATGAACTGCTGTTACTGCAAGACTAACCGCGGCACAAAAGGCCCGGCGACCCGAGAACAGTGGTTTGATAATCGCTTATATCCGAAGTACTGCACCTATTTTAAAGACTTAAACATCCCTCTGCCGGAGAACAAACATCTGACCTGTTGGCTGGCGATTCCGCCCGACGGTTGTCACGAACCACGCAGTATTCAAAGCCACCCATAAGCCCCTACTAATTCACACAAAAAAGCGCGTATGAAACCGAAGTTTCTACGCGCTTTTTGTTTTCTATTTCTTGATGTTTTTCCAGTATTCTTCAAACATTTGCTCGGTTTTGTTTTCGCCCGGCACATAGTACACGGCATCTTTAAGAATATCCGGCAGGTATTGCTGTTTGATCCAGTGGTGCGGATACATATGCGGGTACTCGTAGAACTGACCCTTTCGCTCGGCGTCCTCGCCGTCGTAATGCTTGTTCTGCAAGCACCGCGGGATGGGACCGGCTTTGCCCGCCCGAACGTCTGCCAGTGCGGCGTCGATCGCCGCTTCACCGGAATTGGATTTGGGAGCGCGCGCGACCAAAATAACCGCATCCGCAAGCGGAATACGTGCCTCCGGCAAGCCGACCTGCAACGCACTGTCCACCGCTGCTTTCACGATCGGAATGATCTGCGGATACGCCAATCCCACATCCTCCGCGGCGCACACCACCAAGCGGCGGCACACCGACGGCAGATCGCCTGCTTCAAGCAAGCGTGCTAAGTAATGAACGGCGGCGTTTTCATCCGAGCCGCGCATGGATTTTTGAAAGGCAGAAAGCAGATCGTAATGCTCATCGCCGTCTTTGTCGTACCGCATCGCGCTCCTTTGTGCAACCTCGCGAGCGGTATCGACGGTAACGGTCAGATCTCCGTTTTCGTCCGGTTTGGTAGCCAGCACACTGAGTTCCACCGCGTTAAGCGATTTGCGCACGTCGCCACCGCATCCCTGTGCAATGCACATCACCGCTTCATCATCCGCCGTGATGCTTACTCCCTGCTCCTCGGCAAGGAATGCAAAACCGCGCCTCACCGCCGCCGCGACCTCGTCCGCCTCCACGGTTTTGAACTCAAACACCGTGGAACGGCTTAAAATGGCACTGTATACGTAAAAATAGGGATTTTCGGTGGTGGAGGCGATCAAGGTGATGTTACCGTTCTCAATATGCTCAAGCAGGGTTTGCTGTTGCTTTTTATTGAAATACTGAATCTCGTCCAAATACAATAAAATGCCATTTGCGCCGACAAAGGTATCCACCTCGTCTAAAACGGCGCGAATATCTGCCGTGGAAGCTGTGGTACCGTTCAGTTTATGCAAGCGCATCGAGGTTTTCTGCGCGATAATCCGCGCCAGCGTGGTCTTCCCAACACCCGACGGGCCATAGAAGATAAGATTCGGGATCTTACCCGATTCAATGATGTTACGCAAGGCCTTACCCTCGGAAAGCAAGTGCCGCTGACCGACCATATCGTCCAGCGTATTCGGACGCATCCGATCTGCAAGTGGAGCCATGTTATCACCTACCGCCTATTATCATAGCGTTTTTACCACTATTATGCAAGTGCCTTTTTGCATTGACACCGATTTTTCGACATGATACACTTGGTAATACAGAGGTGATAACCATGAAAAAAAAAGAGTTGGCACTGTTTGCCGTGGAAAAACTCAAAGAGCGGTATCCGGGTGCTCAGTGCTCGCTGGAGTCGGAGGATCCGCTGCAGCTTCTTATCGCAGTACGCTTATCTGCACAGTGTACCGACGCGCGTGTGAATATGGTGACCCCCGCGTTGTTCGAGCGTTTTCCCACGTTGGAAGCGTTTTCCGAAGCAACCCCCGAAGAGGTAGAGCCGTACATCCACTCCTGCGGATTATACAAGACCAAAGCACGCGATATCGTGGCGATCGCCCGGCAAATACGGGATCGCTTTGACGGCAAGGTGCCAAGCACGATCGAGGAACTCACCTCTCTACCGGGTGTCGGTCGCAAGACCGCCAACCTCATTTGCGGTGATATTTACGGTATGCCCGGGGCGGTTGTAACCGATACGCATTGTATCCGCATCGCCAATCGGCTGGGGCTGTGTGATACCAAGGATCCCCGCAAGGTGGAGGAACAACTGCGCAAATTGCTGCCGCCGGAGGAAAGCAACGATTTTTGTCATCGCTTGGTACTGTTCGGCCGCGACATCTGCGAGGCGCGCTCGCCGAAATGCGATAATTGTCCGTTATCCGAGCATTGCAAAGGCAAGGTCACTTGACCTTGCCTTTTTTGTCAAGTATACGGTACACCGGCAAGGCAAGCAGACTCAACCCACCCCACAACACACTGTAAAGCAAACATACTTGCCCATTGAGATTGGCAGGCATTTTGCTATAATCCCACACATTCAGTTTGAGCCGCAGATTAAACAAACAACCGCTCATGTATTCCACCACTGTCACGGCGGCGGAACAAGCGGCACCGATCACGAAAGCGCCCTGACGGCGAAGCCGTGTACCGATCGTTCCAATCAAATGAAAGCACGTACCGCCCACCAAGAACATCGACCAATGGCTGTGTCCACGCCACAGGATCTCGATCAGATTATACGCGACGCCGCCGATACAAAATATACGTATAAAATTGCGCATAAGCAACACCCCGATTTAGTGTTGCCCGTCCACAAAAAAATACACCGTCGGTAACGGTGTATTTTTTATCGTTGTACGTAATTCAAAGGATCGACCAGAACGCCGTTTTTGATAACCTCAAAATGCAGGTGGGGACCGGTGGAATAGCCGGTATTACCGACCTTGGCAATATATTGCCCTTGTGCAACCTTATCCCCTGCCTCAACCTCCAACTTGCTGCAGTGCGCGTAACGGGTCTTGAAGCCGTTTCCGTGGTCGATCAGCACGTAATATCCCCAACTGCTGTGATATTGTGCTTCAACAACCGTGCCGCCGTCCGAGGCAATGATGGGTTTACCGTTGGTGCTGCCGTTGGCGATATCAATGGCGCCGTGCATCGAGCCCCAGCGATTGGCAAAATGCGACGAGATCGTTTTGGTGTACGGCAACGGCCAAATGAAAGTACCGGTTGCTTTACCATCGCCCAGCTCGGTAGACGCATCGTATTTCTGCGCACCGATCGTAATCACCCGGTCAACAGCCTCCTGAAGAATCTCGGTAGAAACAACCGTTTGATACTTTTTCACACCGTTGACGTAAATTTCCTGCGCATATACACGCTGCTTGCCGTTCTTGCCGGTTTGCCGTACATTCTCATAACCGAGCGGCAACTCATCGGTTTCTTGATATACGGTTTTATATTTGATCGTTTCCGTGTATTCAATGTTGCGTATCGTCTTAATCGTCAGCGTTTTGAGGTAAGTTTCCATACGCTCGGCCGTTGTCAACGATGTCGTCGGGTACAGGCCCTCCACGATCTGTGTTTGAGCGAAAAACCCAACGTCATCCACCTTATCCGTTTTATGAACGGCCAACACCGCATCCATTTGCTGCTGCAACTCGCCGCGGGTGGGCAAGGCACCGTGGAACACACCGTCTACATACAGCCCTGCTGCCTGCGTCAATTCACCGTCGACCGCCTGCAGAATACGGTTGCTGACCTCTTGTTCACCCAATACCGAAGCGTCACCGAGCACCTCGACGCGCATATCGGGCGCCTGTTCAACGGTAAAGGAGTCGTCTGCGTTGATGACCGTGCTGCGCACGATGGTCGCCGCATCGGCATAAACGCCCTCGTCGGCAATATAGCCGATAGGTGTTCCCTGATATTCGAGCGCTAAAGCGAAGCTGGCACCCGTCCAGTATTGGACGGTGAGCACCAGCACGACCGTCGCCACTATGGGAAGCACCACGTTTCCGACCGCGCGTAATACACCGCGGTGGCGGCGGGCGGCGAGGATCGGCATGGCTAAAAGCTGCAGAAATGCGCGACCGCGATCAGCGCGCGCCGTTTCGTAAACGTGCGCTCTTGCAGTGCGATAATCCTTGGAAATGCGACGACATTCATCCCGCAACGTGCGGAGGTGACGCAACAGCAACCAGTCCAGTATGCGACGCAGGGTATGGGCGATCGGCGCCCATACCAAACGCGTAATGCGCACCAATGCTTTTAGGCACCGGATCGAGCGGACACCTACCGTAAAGCATACGGCATAGACGGTCTCCAACCACTGCTTGGCCTTTGATCGATCTGCCACGACCGGCACCTCCTTTTGCATTAAGATGCTTTATTGTAACACATTCTGCCGAAAAAAGCAAATTACGCGGGATATTGCAGACGTTCCACCGTCCAATCGCGCAGAATATCCGCTTGAACGGCAGCATATTTCCGCGCGGTGTTAAGGTCGTGCTCCAAAAAATTTCCGCACTCCACTTTTGTCGCTCCGGGAATGGCGTCTGTGAATGCAGCAATAAAAGAGAGCGTTTCCCGCGTAAGCGAAACGACCTCATCGTGTGTCATACCACGGGTCAAGAAATAAAACCCTGTGCGGCAACCCATGGGGCCGAAATAGATGATCTTATCCTCATACACACTGCTTCGCACATACGTGGCAAACAGATGCTCAATCGTGTGCATCGCCGCCATTTCCAAAAACGGCGGTGTGTTGGGACGCACGAAGCGCAGGTCATAGGTGACGACGTCCCCGTCGGTACGGGAGATATATAGGCCCTCTGTGAGGGTATCGTGGTTGATCTGAAAGCTTTTGATCTGTTTCATACAAATTCCTCCAATCCGTGTTTTACAAGACATTCCTTCATATCGGGCGGCAACGGACTATGCAACCGCACCCGTTCACCTGTTAAAGGATGCGTAAACGCCATTTCAGCGCAGTGTAATGCGTGTCGTGGCAAAATCGTTTCATCCGTACCGTACATGGTATCTCCAACAAGCGGGAATCCCAACCATGACATGTGTACGCGAATCTGATGCGTTCTGCCGGTTTCCAACCACAGTCGCACCAGCGTGATCTCTCCGTCGGTGGCGAGCACTTTGTAATGCGTACGGCTTTCCTTGCCGCCCTCACCCACCTCACGCGTGATGGTACATCCGTCTTTCACACGAATCGGCTGATCGATGACACCCTCACCCTCCAATTTTCCGAGTACGATGGCAAGATAGGTCTTGTCAACCTTATGGGCAAGTGCATACGCGACGTGAGCGTTTTTGGCGGTCAATAATAACCCGCTGGTATTGCGATCCAAGCGATTGGTGGGGCGAAACGCGTGGGACTGTCCCTGCTTGGCATAATATCCGACCACGGCGTTAGCCAAGGTCGGTTCCGGTTTGAACGCCGAGGGGTGCACTGCCAGATACGGAGGCTTGTCCACTACAAGCAGCGAATCGTCCTCGTAAACGACGTTTAACGGAATATCCGCTTCTTCCACGCGGATGGCATCCTCCGGCAGCCGTAGCACCAGCTGCTCACCGGCATTGACACGGTCGATGCTTCGACGAAGCCGTCCGTTCACCGTGATCCCGTTTTCCGTATGTTTGAGCCGCACGACCATGCGCCACGAAAAGCCATGACCCTGCCGCAGAAAGGTCTGTACCGTTTCTCCGTCATATTCCGACGGGACCGTAAACTTCAATTCGCCCATAAGCACCTCCGATGCGGTTGTATTATACGGGTTTTTGAGAAAAAAAGCAAGTCGTTGAAGAAAGGCTTGTTTTTTTACTAAAATCTGTTAAAATAACAGTGTATGCAAAAAAGGAGGCCATTTCCATGGAAAACAAGAAATTCTACATCACCACAGCCATCGCCTATACCTCACGCAAACCGCATATCGGCAACGCGTACGATATCGTGCTCGCGGATATGATCGCGCGGTATAAGCGAATGCAGGGCTACGATGTGCATTTTTTGACGGGCTCCGATGAACACGGCCAAAAGATCCAACAATACGCTGAGGAACAAGGCATTTCGCCGAAAGAATACGTAGACGGCGTTGCCGCACAGATCAAGCAGGTGTGGGATAAACTGAACACCTCGTACGATCGCTTTATCCGCACCACTGACGACGATCACGAATCCGCCGTGCAAGCGATCTTTAAGAAGCTGTAC
This sequence comes from uncultured Eubacteriales bacterium, assembly GCA_964490085.1. GTDB lineage: Bacteria > Bacillota > Clostridia > Oscillospirales > Acutalibacteraceae > RGIG3009. The sequence continues at coordinate 7,521 of CAZBAO010000015.1, forward strand.
GAGCAGGGCGATATTTATAAAGGTAAATACGAGGGCAAGTACTGTGTTCCCTGTGAGTCCTTCTTCACCCCCTCGCAGCTCAAAGACGGTAAATGCCCCGATTGCGGCCGCGAGGTCGTGGATGCGAGTGAGGAAGCGTATTTCCTGCGTCTGTCCAAGTATCAGGATCAGCTTCTCAAATACTATGAGGAGAACCCCGATTTCATCAAGCCGGATTCCCGCCGCAACGAGATGATCAACAACTTCTTAAAGCCGGGATTGTCCGATCTGTGTGTATCGCGCACCTCGTTCACCTGGGGTATTCCGGTATCGTTTGACCCGAAGCACGTCACGTACGTGTGGTTGGATGCGCTGTCCAACTATATTACCGGTATCGGGTATCATCCCGACGGCAGCGGCGAGTTGTATAACAAGTACTGGCCCGCTGATCTGCACGTCATCGGTAAAGATATCGTGCGTTTCCATACCATCTACTGGCCCATCATCTTGATGGCGCTCGGTCTGCCGTTACCGAAGCAGGTGCTCGGACATCCGTGGCTGTTGTCGGGCGAGGATAAGATGAGCAAATCCAAAGGCAACGTGCTGTATGCCGACGAGCTGGCTGATAGATTCGGCACCGATGCCGTGCGTTACTATCTCTTGTCGGAGATTCCCTTCGCGCAGGACGGCACCATTACCTACGAGAGCTTCTTGAATCTCTATAACGCCGATCTTGCCAACACGCTGGGGAACCTTGTCAACCGCAGCATCGCGATGACGAATAAGTATTTCGGCGGCACAGTAAAAGCAAACGGCACCCCGGGCGGCGAGACCGACGGCGAATTGCTGGAGGTTGCCGCACAGACCGTGCAGCGCTATACCGAACTCATGGACACCTATCACAACGCAGAAGCGGCACAGGTCGTACTGAACCTCGCCAAGCGTTGCAATAAGTATATTGACGAAACCACGCCGTGGGTTCTCGCGAAAAACGAGGACGACCGTGACCGTCTGGAAACGGTGCTGTATAATCTGCTCGAATGCATCCGCATTCTTGCCACCTGCCTGCGTCCGTTCCTGCCCGAAACGGCGGATAAGATCGCCGCACAGATGAACGTTACCGCTCTGGAGCTCGATGCACTCAAATTTGGTGCGGTCGACACCTATACCGTCGGCACACCCGAGCCGTTGTTTGCGCGTATCGACGTGGAAAAAACACTGGCGGAGATCGCCGCCGAGCAGGAAGCGAAAGCCGCCGCAGAGGAAGTGGCTGAAAACGTCGCGTTCCTACCGCAGATCACCATTGACGAGTTTGTCAAAGTCGACCTGCGCGTTGCCAAGATCGTGGACTGCGAGCCGATCAAGAAGGCGAAAAAGCTCTTAAAGCTGACGTTGGACGACGGCAGCGGTACGCCGCGCACGGTGGCATCCGGTATTGCCTTGTGGTACAAGCCGGAAGAACTCAAAGACCGTTCCATCATCTTAGTGGCGAACCTGAAGCCTGCCACGCTGTGCGGTGTGGAAAGCTGCGGCATGATCCTTGCCGCGGATGACGGCGATGCCGCCAAGGTCATTTTTGTGGACGGACTGAAGCCCGGCGCTCAAATTCACTAATCACGAACAGGGCGCATTTGCGTCCTGTTTTTATGAGGTACACGATGTATATTTTTGATTCCCATGCTCATTATTTGGACAGTGCATTCGACCAAGACCGCGACGAGTTGCTGACGAAGCTGTTTGCAACCGACGTTTGCGGGATCATCGAGGCGGCGACAACGGCGAAAAGCGCCGAAAAAGCGGTCGCTCTCGCCCACCGCTACGCGGGGCTCTATGCCACGGTCGGCATCCACCCCGAAGAGGCGGCGGGTGCTGTCGACGGGGATCTGGATATCCTACGTCGGTTAGCGACTGATGATAAGGTGGTTGCGATCGGTGAGATCGGGCTGGATCACCATTACGAGGAATACTGCCCCCGCGACGTACAGAAAACCTGGTTTCGCCGTCAGCTGGAACTGGCACGCGAGTTAGATCTGCCTGTCGTCATTCACGATCGCGAGGCGCACGAGGATACCGTAGCACTGCTTAAAGAATACCGTCCGCGCGGCGTGGTGCACTGCTTTTCCGGCAGTGTCGAAACCGCCAAAGAGGTACTAAAGCTCGGAATGTACATCGGTATCGGCGGCGTGGTAACGTTCAAAAACGCTCGCAAATTGGTGGAAGTTGCAGCTATGATACCGGAGGATCGGTTGTTACTCGAAACCGATGCGCCGTATTTAGCGCCGGTCCCCCACCGCGGACATCGGTGTGATTCGTCCTTGATCGCGCATACCGCGGCGGCGATTGCCGAGATTCGCGGATGTGACACCGATCACATATTCGATATTGCAAAAAGAAACGCCAAGACCCTGTTCGGAATATAACATTCTGTTCACAGTCAAAGGAATATAGGTGGTACCATGCGTACAAATCGCACAAAAACGGTCAACATGCTCTCCGGCTCGGTAACCAAAGGCTTACTGGCAATGCTCTTCCCCATTATGGTGATGAACGTTACACAAGTGCTGTTCAACGCCATTGATATGATGATGTTAAAGAATCACGGCACGGCGGTGGGCGCTGTCGGCGTTTGCGGAACGCTAACCGCTTTGTTCACCAATTTCTTTACCGGCATTGCTTCCGGTGCCAACGTCGTTATTGCCAAACACATTGGTGCCGACCGGCAAAAACAAGCAGATCGCGCCGCTTCCACCTCACTCGTAATTGCGCTTGTCGGCGGTGCCTTGTCATTGGCCGTCGGCGTGCTGTTTGCCCAAACGTTTCTAAAGCTCACCAACTGTCCCACCGAATTGTTGGAAGAGGCAACCGTCTATTTCAGATTGTATTTTTACGGTTTGCCGGCACTCGTTATCTATAATTTTACCGCCGCTATACTTCGCTCGATCGGCGATACCAAAAGTCCAATGTATTTTTTAGTTATCGGCGGCGCCATGAAAGTTATCTTTACATATCTTTTTGTCAATTACTGTAATTTGACAGTGCGCGGCGTCGGCTATGCCACCATTATTTCCAACGTGATAGCGTGCGTACCGGCAGTCTTTGTCTTGCTAAAGCGGCAAAACCGTCTGCAGGTCAAGTTCTCCCGTTTACGTTTTGATTTCCGAGAGTGTAAGAGTATTCTATACATAGGTCTTCCCGCCGGTATTCAAAGCGCGCTGTTTTCATTTGCAAACGTCATTATCACAACTACCGTCAACGGTATGGGAGCCGACGCCAGCACCGGCGTTTCCATCGCCACCCAATTCGATAATATCCTATATCAGATTTGCTATGCACCCTCCTTGGCGGTTACCCCATATATTGCGCAGAATTTCGGTGCCCATCAAGTACAACGCATCAAAGAAATTACCGTAAAAGCCACGTTGCTCACCTTCTTGATCGGCGCCTCTTTCGGTGCGGCATCTGCGATATTCTCGCGGCAGCTTTCCGGCCTGATGTCGGACGTGCCGGCGGTTATCGACTATTCTCAACAACGAATGATGGTTGTATCCAGCACCTATTTCATTTGCGGCATCAATGAGGTTTTAGGCGGCTCGCTTAAAGGAATGGGACGGCCGATCACGCCGGCTGTCACCTCACTGGTGTTTTTGTGCGCACTGCGGTTTTTATGGGTATACGCCATTTTCCCGCTCTTCCCAAGCCTTTCCTTCCTGTACGCCGTGTGGCCGATCGGTTGGACGTTATCCATCATCGTACTGCTTATTGATTTTTGTATCGCATTTTCAAAAATTAAGGCAATGAATCACACTGCCCCTTGCCATTAATTTTGCACATGGAAAAATTTTTTCGCAACCCCTTGACAACCGTCAAGGGGTCTGCTATACTCAAGGTGTACTACCTGACATAGTACACCTATATCGGGTAAACATTTCCCGAAAGGAGGAAAGGTATGTTCCGGATCGATCCCCTATCACGGCAGCCTGTGTATGAGCAATTAATTGAACAACTGGAAAAGCTGGTGCTGACCGGTCTGTTACCGGCGGACTCTCAGTTGCCTTCTGTGCGCAGCTTGTCACTGGAGCTGTCCATCAATCCCAATACGATCCAAAAGGCCTATTCTGATCTGGATACGCGCGGCATTATCTATTCCGTTCCCGGTATCGGCTGCTTTGTGGCCAAAAACGCAGCCGAGGTATTGCAGGCGCATATGCGTCGGAAACTGGATTCGTTGCGGCAATTAGCAGATGATCTGGCGCTTGCCGGTATCCCTGAGGAAGAGCTCATCGACTGTATTCACATTATCTATAAAGAAAGAGGTGTTCACCATGATCTTAGCGCAAAATCTGACGAAAAAGTTTGACGATTTCGTAGCGCTGGATAGCATCACCTGCACCATCCCGCAGGGATGTGTATACGGCATGGTCGGCTCCAACGGCGCCGGCAAATCCACCTTTTTGCGTGCTATCACCGGTGTGTACCGTCCGGATGCCGGTACGGTGCTCATTGACGGACAACCGATCTATGAAAACCCCGCCAAAAAACGCGAGATCGCGTATGTGCCGGACGGCTTATTTTTCCTTGCCGGTGCATCCATGAACCGCATGGCCGACCTGTACGCGGCTGTACACCCCGATTTTGACAGAACGCGATTTCAAAAGCTTACCAAAACGTTTAATCTGGATCCTAAAAAAGCGATCAACACGTTTTCCAAGGGCATGAAACGGCAGGCGGCGACCATTTTGGCATTGTCCACCCATCCACAATATATTTTCTTTGACGAGACCTTTGACGGACTCGATCCCATCATGCGCAACGTGGTCAAAAATCTCATTTGCGAGGACGTGTTGGAAAGCGGCGCGACCGCTATCATCACGTCCCATTCCCTGCGCGAGCTGGAGGATACCTGCGATCAACTGGCGTTGTTGCACAAAGGCGGTCTGGTACTGGAAAGCGATATCGGTAACCTAAAAACCTCATTGTTCAAGGTACAGATCGCCTTTAATCACGAGTTTGGTGAAGAAGATCTCGCCGCTTTGAACATTCTGAATTTTGTCAAGCGCGGATCGGTTGCCAATCTCATCGTCCGCGGTAACCGCGAGGAAACGGTGGCACAGTTATCCGCACTGTCGCCCGTGCTGTTAGACGTACTGCCGCTTTCCTTGGAGGAAGTCTTTACCTATGAAATGGAAGCGCTCGGCTATACCGCAGGCGATATGTTGGAGGTGTAAGACATGAAGAAACGAATTTTCAGCCCCCGTCTGTATCTTGACGGTATCAAGCAGCTGCGTATTATCGGCGTGCTGTCCACCATCGCCATCACATTGGTCGGGCTTATCACACCGGTCATGCGCTATCTCAACACACTGGATTACCGCTTTGAGGATCTCTCACCTTACAATGTGAATTTCTTTGAAATGAACCCGCTCATCGTATTGATGTTCTGCGCAGTCGCACCGCTGATGACGTTGTATCTGTTTTCCTTTTTGAATAAACGTGATTCCAGTGACTTTTACCACGCGATTCCCGAAACGCGGCAATGCTTATTTTTAAGTTTCTTCGGTTCGATCGTGACGTGGCTGCTGTTCATCATCGCATCCACCGCGGCGATCATTACGTTCTTTTACGCCATCATGCCGCATCTGTATACGGTGAACTATGCCAGCATCTTTCTAACCTGCTTTAACGGATTTGCCGGATCGCTGCTGATCGCGGCAAGCGTGGCGATCGCCATGACCGTCACCGGCACGGTGTTCAGCAACGTACTGGTATCGCTCTTACTCATTTTTCTGCCGCGCATGCTGATCTTTATTCTCGTCATGGCGATCGGCGAGGCATTCCCGCTGGTAGCCGATCTGCCCTTCGCCAACGTGCTCAGCTATGAATACAACGTGCCGGTCGGCTTTGTGTTCGGTATGTTGTTCAGCGATTATGAAATCGCGCTCACCTCCCTGTCAAGCGGTATCTACACACTGGTGATCGGTTTGATTTACAGTGCTATCGCACTGGTGTTGTTCGTACATCGCAAAAGTGAAGCAGCGGGACAGTCCGCACCCAACCGTGCACTGCAAGCCGTTTACCGTCTGCTGATCGGTGCCGTGCTGACCTCTATTGCCACCTATGGGTTGTTTGATACCTGGGCATACGACGAGTCTTTGGACGCGGAAATGTTCGGCACTATCATCATTTTACTGTTGGTCTCCCTTGTACTGATGCTGGCGTTTGAGGTCATCACCACGCGCCGTTTCAAAGGACTCCTGAAATGCGCCGTCACCAGCACCGTGGCAATCCTCGTGTTCGGCGGCGTATACATGGGCAGTATGTATGGGTTATACTACATCACCGCCTCCTATTCGCCCGATGCGGACGAGATCCAATCCGTGTATATTTTGGCGAACTCCAGTTATTACGGAACCCCCGACTACTTTGAGACCAAGGTCGCCGAGATCGAGCTGACCGATGATGCCGCCAAAAAGATCGTGGCTGAACAATTAAAGTATTCACTGGATCTGTTGGAGATCTCTCACGAACGTTTCTATCAAAGCGAGCTCCCCACCGTATCGGTCGGGATCAATAGCGGCGGCGCTACTCATTTCCGCAATATTCTCATGAGTAATGACGATCTGGAAACGATGTACACCACCGTATATAACACGGAAGCGTTCCGTGACGTGTATATGGATCTACCGGAAAGCGTTGCGCGTATGTACGCGAACAGCTACGGGTACATCGCAAGCACGGCAGAACAAAACGAGCTGTATCAGGTGTTACGCGACGAGGTCGCCGAGATCGGCTTTGACAAATGGTATGCGTTGCTGAGCAACGTGTCCGAGGACAAATATTACAGCAGTGAATTTACGGCAAGCAGTACCATCGGCTATCTGGAATGTGAATTATACGAAGGAATAAACTGGTATTCCATGGTCATCCCGATGGATATCACCGTGCTGCCGAAAACGACACAGGCATACCTGTCCGTCAACACACAAGAGTCGATCGATAGTGTGGAATTGTTAAAGCTTCTGCGCGAAGGAACCGCATTGGATAAGCAGGACAGTGTGCGGATCAACTTCTATAATTTCTCCGGCGACGCCCCCTACGGCATCGTGCAGCTCGATGAGGATATTCCCGATCACGCCGCTGATCTTCAAAGCTTGGCAAACACACTGGTCAGCAACGCCGTTCCCGACGTCACCAAGCCGTTTTATCGCATCTATCTTGAAAATATTACCGAGGTACATGAAGAAAACGGCAAAGAATACTGGCACGAATACGAGTCGTACTTCGCCTATTACCAAGGCAATGAGCTGCCGACATGGTTGCTTGAGCTGTCGCAGGAGACCTCCGACGATACGGATACTATCATCTATATTGACTAACTTCTCCCCTCCGAACGCCGCCCACCGTGATTTACGGTGGGCGGCGTTTCCTGTCGAAAGGCTTGACTTGATTTTTTGGTAAAAAAAGGGTATAATGGCAGTATCAACCACAGAAAGGATGCTGTTATGAGCGTTTCTGAATGTTATGAGCGTTGGCTCACCGATGCTGTTGACGACCCCGATCTGGGCGCAGAACTGCGCGGTATCGCTGACAACCAAGAAGAAATTTTCGATCGTTTTTATCGCGAGTTGGAATTCGGTACGGCGGGTCTTCGCGGTGTGATCGGTGCGGGTACGAACCGCATGAATATCTATACGGTACGCAAGGCAACGCAAGGCCTTGCGGATTATCTCAATTCGCGCTATCCCGCCCCGTGTGTGGTCATTTGCTACGATTCGCGTATCAAATCCGATCTGTTCGCCAAGGAAGCGGCGCGCGTGCTCGCAGGCAACGGCGTAGCCGTCCGTCTGTTTGCGGAATTGGCACCCGTGCCGGTGCTGTCTTTTGCCGTAAAGCATTTGGCTTGTCAGGCAGGCATTATGGTCACGGCAAGTCACAACCCTGCCAAGTACAACGGCTATAAATGCTACGGCCCCGAAGGCTATCAAATGACGGATGAAGATGCCAATACGGTGACCGAATGTATCCGAAAACTGGATCTGTTCACGGATATTCGTTTAGCGGACTTTGACGCCGCGGTCGCAGACGGCCGCATTGATATGGTTGGCGAAGACGTGGTAGACGCTTTTCTCACCTGCGTTGCCTCTCAGCAGGTCAATCCCGGTATCTGTGCGCAGAGCGACCTTAAGGTGATTTACACGCCGCTTAACGGTGCGGGTAACAAACCGGTACGCAAGATTTTGGAACGGATCGGATTATCGCAGGTAACGGTCGTTCCCGAGCAGGAATTGCCGGACGGCAATTTCCCCACCGCGCCCTTCCCGAACCCCGAACTGCGGCAACCGTTTGAACTGGCATTACAGCTTGCTGAAACTGTCGAGCCAGATCTGCTGCTTGCCACCGATCCCGACTGTGACCGTGTGGGGATCGCGGTGCGGCAAAACGGCGAATATGTGCTGCTGACCGGCAATGAGACCGGTTGTCTGCTCTTACACTACATTCTTTCCTGCCGTGCCGAGCAGGGCACAATACCGGAAGATCCGGTGGTCATTAAGACTATTGTGACCTCTGATCTTGCCACGCGCATAGCAGAGAATTTCGGCTGTGAGATGCGCAATGTGCTGACCGGATTTAAGTACATCGGTGAGCAGATCGTGGAAATGGAACAAGCGGGAAGACCTGAACGCTTCCAGTTTGGTTTTGAGGAAAGCTACGGTTGTCTTGCCGGCACCCACGCCAGAGATAAGGACGCGGTAGTCGCGTCAATGCTCATTTGCGAGATGGCGGCCTATTATAAAGCCAACGGACTCTCCTTGTTGGATGTCCTGCAGTTGTTGTACCACGAGCACGGCGCGTACCGCCATCTGCTCGTCAACGTGCAGTTTGAGGGCGCAAAAGGCATGGCGGCAATGGATAGCATCATGCAAAAGTTGCGCTCCGCTCCGCCGAAAGAACTCGGCGGACTGAAAGTACTCGCCACGGCGGATTATCAAAGTGCCGAGCGCAAAACGGCAGACGGCGCGATTGAGATGCTTACTCTCCCCCGCGCCAACGTGCTGATGTTTGAACTGGAAAACCACGCAAGCATCATCGTGCGCCCGTCCGGTACGGAGCCGAAAATCAAGGGATACGTCACCGCAACCGGTGCCACACCGGAGGATGCGGATGTCGTTGCCGAAACGTTGCGTAAGGTCGTTGAAAACATGCTCAAAGCGTAATATGCAGACAAAAGCGGCAGAGGATCATTCCTCTGCCGCTTTTCTGCGTCGTTGTACTGTTAAAAGGAAAACCATAGCAAGCGGAAAAGCCGCCGCCGCAATGAGTCCTGCTTTGATACCGTGCGGTGTCAGATCAGCGACCATTCCCGTGATCCACGGGCCAAGCGAACAACCGATGTCGCCGCCGAGCGCCAGTAGCGCAAACAGTGTCGTACCGCCTTTCGGGAAGTGCGCGGATGCCACACCCAACACACCGGGCCACATCAAACTGGTCGCAAGGCCGCAAAGCGCGCAACCGAGCAGCGCGAGCAACGGCACCGAAGCAAAGACAGTCAACACATAACAAAGTACGGTGGCAATGCTGCACACGATCAGCAGCAAACGCATCGGGATACGGTCACCGCTGTTGCCGTGCCAAATGCGCCCAATGCCCATACACACGGCAAACAGGCACGGCCCGAGCAGATCCCCTAACAGTTTGGACACACCCAAGCCCTCTTCGGCAAACAAGGACGCCCACTGAGACATCGCCATTTCCGATGAACCGGCACATACCATCAACGCCATCATCAGCCAAAAGTGCGGTTTTTTTAATAACCGGCCGAGCGGTGTTTTTTCTTCACCCTTCAGCATCGGCGGAAACGGCACACGAAAAACCAACGTCAGATTCACAAGCGGCACGATCGCCCAAGCCATCAGTATCCACGGCCAATACCGTTCACCAAAAAGCACGACTGCTACCGTTGTTATCAATACCGCCAACACCTGACCGATGGGATAGAAAGCGTGAAGCAAGGTCATAGACGACGCTTTATGTTCTGTGGAAAGCGCATCGACGATCGGGCTGATCATCACTTCGGAAAGTCCGGCGCCGATCGAATACACGATAGCCGCCATCACCATACCGACATAGGCATCCGGCAACACGTTCGGCAAAATACCGAACAGCACCAAACCGCTTGCCGCGCACAATTCCGCAATGATCATACAACGGCGGTGACCGAGCGCATCAACAACGTATACCGCCAAAAAATCAACAAGCAGTTGCACTAAAAAGGTTATCAAAACCAAACGACCGATCTTTTCAAAGGAGATGGAAAACTGATCACGCAATGTCACAAAAAACAGCGGTGTGACGTTCAAGATCAACGCTTGTATCATAATGCCGAGATAACAGCATCGGCGTGTTAAACGATACGGATCATTCATATTGCCACCTCCAAAACAGTTGAATTATAGTGATTTGCCCTAATTTTGTCAAACTTTTTTCCGTTTTTCTCTGTCATTCAAAAAAAGTTTGACAAATTTCTGACAAAGTCGCAGTTTACCATTGCAAAAAAATAAATTATCATATATAATAGTGAACAGGTATGAAAACTGTCAAGGAGGAAAAGGCAAATGCAAAAGAAAATCAGCAAACTTCCTTTCAAGGGTACTCCGGAACAAGCTGCTGCTCTGCAAAAGGTCATCGATGCGAACAAGCACGATCCCAGCCGCCTGATGGGCGTTATGCAGGAAGCACAGGGCATCTACGGATACCTGCCGGTGGAGGTCCAGGACATGATCGCCGAGGGCATGAACGTGCCGCTGGAAAAGGTGTACGGTGTGTCAACGTTCTACGCGCAGTTCGCACTGTCCCCCAAGGGTGAGTACGACATTTCCGTGTGTCTCGGCACCGCCTGCTATGTTAAGGGCGCGGGTGACGTATTCGACAAGCTCAAGGAGCTGCTCGGAATCGATGCTGACGAATGCACGGCTGACGGTAAATATTCCTTGTCTGCTTGCCGCTGCATCGGCGCTTGCGGTCTGGCTCCGGTTCTCACCGTCAACAGCGATGTGTACGGTAACCTGACGGCCGACGACGTGCCCGGCATTCTGGAAAAGTACGGCAAATAAATCATGCGTGAGCTATCGCTGAATGTTCTGGATATCGCTCAGAACTCTATTGTTGCCGGTGCTACGCTGATCGAGCTTCTGGTAAATGAGGATACGGTAAACGACCGTTTAACTCTCGTGATCGCGGATAACGGCCGCGGCATGACACCGGAGCAGTTAGAACAGGTGCGCGATCCGTTTTATACCACCCGCACGACCCGCAAGGTCGGCATGGGGGTTCCCCTCTTCCGTATGGCGGCGGAAATGGCAGGCGGCGAGCTTGTCATCCGTTCCACACTCGGTGAGGGTACCACGGTCACGGCGACCTTTGGTCTGACACATATCGATCGGATGCCCCTTGGGGATATGGCCGGTACGGCGTCCACCTTAATTCGCTTGAATCCGCATCTGGATTTTGTATATCGGCACGAGGTCGACGGTCAGTTCTTTGAACTGGACACCCGTGAACTGCGTGAGGTACTGGACGGTGTTCCGTTATCGGAACCGGACGTGATGGAGTGGATCGACGGTAATATGGCGGAGGGTTTGCTTCCGCTGAACAGTCAAGCGTAAAAGTATTTGTAGTTTATAGGAGGTTTTGTTATGAAATCCATTGCTGAATTGCAAGCTATCCGGGATAAAGCCCGTGAAAAGATCGCGATGCGTGAGGGTTCTCATGAGGGTACCCGTATCGTCGTCGGCATGGCGACCTGCGGTATCGCCGCCGGTGCTCGTCCGGTGCTCAACGCGTTCGTGGAAGAGATCGCGAAACGCGGCGTGCAGAACGTGACCGTCGTACAGACCGGTTGCATCGGTATGTGCCAGTTTGAGCCGATCGTTGAAGTGATCGCGCCCGGAAAAGAAAAAGTTACTTACGGTTTGATGAGCCCTGAAAAGGCGGTTCGCGTTGTTACCGATCACATTGTCAACGGCAATCCGGTTGCGGAGTTCACCGTTGCGAAACTCATGAAGTAAGGCAGGAGGGAAAAGAATGTATCGTTCTCATGTGTTGGTTTGCGGCGGTACCGGTTGTACCTCCTCTCACAGTCAAGAGATCATCGAGGCTCTTGAGAAGGAAATTGCGGCAAACGATTTAACGAAAGAAATTAAAGTCGTGCGCACCGGTTGTTTTGGTCTGTGCGCACTCGGCCCGATCATGATCGTGTATCCGGAAGGCTGCTTCTACTCTCGCGTGAAGGTGGAAGATATCCCCGAGATCGTCTCCGAGCATCTGCTCAAGGGTCGTATCGTGACCCGTTTGCTGTACGATGAGACCGTGGAAGAAGACGGCGACATCAAGGCGCTGAACGAGACCGACTTCTACAAGAAGCAGGTTCGTGTGGCTCTGCGCAACTGCGGTGTTATCAACCCCGAGTCCCTGGATGAGTACATCGCGAGCGACGGTTATCAGGCTCTTGCCAAGTGCGTGACCGAGTACACGCCCGAGCAAGTCATCCAGATCGTCACCGATTCCGGCTTGCGCGGCCGCGGCGGCGGTGGCTTCCCCACCGGTCGCAAATGGGCGCTGACGGCTCCCAACCAGGCACCGCAGAAATACGTTGTCTGTAACGCTGACGAAGGCGACCCGGGTGCCTTTATGGACCGTTCGGTTTTGGAAGGCGACCCGCACTGCTTGATCGAAGCCATGGCGATCGCCGGTTACGCGATCGGCGCGACGATGGGTTACGTGTACGTCCGCGCGGAGTATCCGATCGCTGTCCGCCGTCTGCAGATCGCCATCGACGATGCGCGGGAGGCAGGTTTGCTCGGCAAAAACATCTTCGGTTCCGGCTTTGACTTTGATATGGAGATCCGTTTGGGCGCCGGCGCTTTCGTGTGCGGCGAGGAAACGGCTCTTATGACCTCCATCGAGGGTAACCGCGGCGAACCCCGTCCGCGTCCGCCGTATCCGGCTGTCAAGGGCTTGTACGGCTGCCCCACCGTTGAAAACAACGTGGAGACCTTTGCGAACATTCCGCAGATCATCCTGAAGGGTGCTGAGTGGTTCGCTTCGATGGGTACCGAGAAATCCAAGGGTACCAAGGTGTTCGCCCTCGGCGGTAAGATCAAGCACACCGGTCTGGTTGAGATCCCGATGGGTACCACCCTGCGCGAGATCGTTGAAGAGATCGGCGGCGGTATCCCGAACGGCAAGACGTTTAAGGCGGCACAGACCGGCGGCCCGTCCGGCGGTTGTATCCCCGCTTCCCTGATCGACACGCCTGTTGACTACGACAACCTGATCGCGATCGGTTGTATGATGGG
>CAZBAO010000016.1:0-20573 GCA_964490085.1 uncultured Eubacteriales bacterium
AATTACTGTCACTAATCCGCCTTCAAAGCATATTGAACATACATATTCTACCGCTCTTTACGGAGAGGTTATCGAGCAAGACGGGAAAACCTATGTTGCCTATTATACCGTTTATAGCCATTATAATAACGTTTTAAAGATAATTAGTCTTGTAATGCTGACCGCAATGTCTGTATTTGCAATTGTTTCAGCTTTTGCTGATGCCGGCAAAAAAACTCCTTATATTCTTTTTGTTTTATGTTGTGCGCTTTTTGTTTTTCAACTAATCAATACAATAAAAGAAAAAAAGAATGCTCCGAAAGATTCTAAAATAATGGTAGATGAACTCGAAAAAAGAGTCGAAGCAGTAAATCTATGGGATAAATAAAGAAATTCTCAGTTTCCAGGCACATATCATTCGTGTCTTTCTTTTTGTATTGGTGTCCGCAGGACTCAACATCGGTTAACCGCTTGCGGTCAACATCATTTCGTGCTTTGCACGAAATCGTTCCGCTTGCGGACACAAAACGATGTGGCTTCGCCTTGATTTACAAGCGGTTTTCTGCTATAACATATAAATATCGGTAGGTTAATGAAAATCACGAGAAATCGAGCAGAAGATTTTGTCCGTTTTGGCGAAGGCCATTATTCAAGTGTTGAGATATTAAAAGACAGAAAACCGATATTTTAAATAGATAGGAGTCAGAACCGATGCGTTTAGTGATTGCTATTGATTCGTTTAAAGGAAGTCTTACGTCTTTACAGGCAGGAAGTGCCGTAAGAGATGCAGCTTTAAAACTTGACAGTAACGCTGAGATCGTTGTGAGACCGTTGGCTGACGGTGGTGAAGGTACGGTCGATGCTCTTTCAAGCGGGCTTGGTGGAAAGGTTATAGAAATCACGGTATCAGGACCGCTTTTAAAGCCTGTAAATGCTAAATATTGTATTTTGCAGGATAATTCTACCGCCGTTATTGAAATTGCATCGGCAGCAGGAATAACCCTGCTATCATCCGGAGAACGAAACCCTCTTTTAACCACCACCTACGGCGTGGGAGAAATTATTAAGGACGCGATAAAAAGAGGCTGTCGTCATTTTATAGTCGGTATCGGCGGTAGTGCCACAAATGACGGCGGTTTTGGTATGCTTAATGCTTTGGGATTTGAGTTTTTGGATAAAGCCGGTCAAAACATTCCTTTGGGCGCCAAGGGGCTTGAATATTTACATTCGATATCTACCGAAAATGTGATTTCCGAACTCGAAGAATGTACTTTTCGTATAGCTTGTGATGTTACAAATCCACTTTGCGGCAATAGCGGTTGCAGCGTTGTTTTCGGCACTCAAAAGGGAGCAACACCCGAAATGATAGAAAAAATGGATTCTTGGCTTAAAAACTATGCTGCAATCGCTGAAACGGTATCACCCAAAGCCGATATTAACCATCCCGGTGTTGGGGCGGCAGGCGGATTGGGATTCGCCTTCTTAACATTTACAAACGCCTCATTAGAATCCGGAATTAACATTATTTTGGACGAGACCAATCTTGAAGAATATATAACTGACGCAGATTTAGTCGTTACCGGTGAGGGCAGGTTAGATTCACAAACCGTTATGGGCAAGGCTCCTATAGGCGTCGCAAAGCTTGCCAAAAAACACGGTAAAAAAGTAATTGCTTTTTCAGGCTGTGTAACAGCAGATGCCGAAGTATGCAACGACTATGGAATAGACGCTTTTTTTCCTATTATGCGAACGGTTGTAACAATGGAAGAGGCGTTAAATACAGATACTGCATATAAAAATCTTTTAAGCACTGCATATCAGGTCTTTAGGCTTATGAATATCTAAAATAATTACTGCATTATTTGCAATTTTGTGTCTTAATCAGACACGACCACACAATATATGCAAGGCGGTGCTGTGATGAATAATGAACAATTCTTGACCCGCCCTCTCGTGTTTGATATAATGTGAGCCAACAAAATCCCGCACAGAAAAGAGAGGCAACAACGGATAACAGCCGGTTTAACGTATGGTGAGCGTTCTGAAAGCGCTCGCTGTCACGCTCTCGCGTTTTGTTGATGGCGAACGGTACCGTGCCGAGGCTAAGAAGATCAAAGAGAACATTCCGAGCGATCTTCTCAAGCATACCGAAAAGTATGTCGATAAAGGCGCTCCGCTTGAATGGATAGACGAAACGACCGAAAGGGTCAGCGGGCTGAATTACGGCGCCTCCGGTGTTTTGCCGCATATCGGCGCAAGAAAGATTGCCGAAGAGCTCTGATCTGTCATCGCATTCTATGATCTGTGACGCGAAGCACCCGACGATTTTTTCGGGCACGCGGCGCGAGCGGGTGTCGTTGGTTCAAGCAACCAAAGCAGCCGGATCAAGTCAAGTGACTTGATCCGGCTGCTTTTGACGAGTTCTTTTGCACAACGGCTGACGACGGTCAGCCAAGCGTCTTGACGATATAAGCACCGATAGCTTTGGCGTACTCAACGAGCTTGTCACATTCGATAAACTCATTAGGCTGATGCGCACCGCCCGGCCGGCTGAAATCTCTGCCGCAACCGTATGCGAACGCACACTTTCCGCCGTATTTGCCGATCACCGAAAGATCGGAAAGACAAGAACCGCACACCGTCGGTCTTTTCCCGACCGCTTCGTACATCGCATCAGAGAGCTCCAACACCTCCGGTGCGTCGGGCTGACAATAGGTGTAATGGAAAAATCTCGTGTTGGGTACAAAGGTGTCACCGATAATGCCAAGCGGCGCGAGCTTTTCACGCATACGCACTTCGAGCTCGGCAAACTCACGGTATATGTCATCCTTCGTTTTGTCCGTATAATAGGTAAAGTGGATCTCCCCTCTGCCAAGATCCGAGCCCGCGTTTCCCGCTTTGATGCCCATATAGCGAAGCGACGTTTTCGGGATCTTCGTCCCCTTGTAATAGGGGTTAGCTTCCAGCTCCGCTTCTCGGTTGCGGGCAAACGTCTTCATCTCCTCAAGCACGACTGGAATCGCGGCGGCTACGATGCCGGCACTGTCAACGGTATCCTGTGTATGGAAGAAATATTTGGCTTCCTGCCCACCCGAAGCGCAGTTCCATATTTCGCCGTATCTGCCGTCCATGCTGACGACGCGGTTTGCGGGATACTTGAGCGCAGATGCCAGCGCGCCGTGAGATCCGCCGTATTCTTCGTCACAGTACGCCGAAAACAGCAGATTGCGTTTGGGTGAAAAGCCTTGCTCCCTGAGCAGCTTCATAACGAAAAGCGCAGTAGCGATCGCGTATTTATCATCGCACGCTCCCCTGCCGAATATCTTGCCGTCGCGGATCTCACCCGAAAGCGGATTGCCCGACCAGTTTGCCGTATCGCCGATCAGCACCGTGTCAAGGTGCGCCATCAGCATAAGCTCATCCACGTTCTCCTCACCGTTCCAGCGAGCCGTGACGTTCAAGCGGTTCTCCAGATTTCTGCCGGGCAGATAATCCGGATGATCTTCAAAGCCCTCAATATCCATCGGCGAATAGATCTCGCTGTCAAGAGCCAGCTCCAAGCAATGCTTTTGTACCGCCCGCGCAATCGCTTCTTCCCTTCCGCCGGTCATAAAATTTTCAGAATTGATTCGGATCAACGAGCCGAGGAGCTTAAAGAGCTCGTCCTTTCTCTCGTCGACCAGTGCGCAAAATTGCTTAATTTCCACAATGATTCCCCCGATACATAGCATACAAGCGCATTGTAACAGCTTTCGCAAAAATTGTCAATGCGCGAACAGGATAAGAATTGACATTTCCCCTTCGCTTGCGTATACTGTATTACACAGTTTGCAAAGTGAGGTTTAATGTCGAATGATCTGCCATAACATTTTAGAGGCGATGGGCAACACGCCTATCATCCGCCTGAATCATATGACCGGTCCGGACGACGCCGAGGTTCTGGTCAAGTTTGAGGGGCTCAACGTGGGCGGCTCCATCAAAACGCGCACCGCCTACAATATGGTCCTCGACGCGGAACAGCGTGGGCTGATCGGTAAAGACACCATCATCGTGGAGCCCACCAGCGGCAATCAAGGTATCGGCTTAGCCCTGGTCGGCGCGGTACGCGGCTATAAAGTAAAGATCATCATGCCGGATTCCGTCAGTGAGGAACGGCGCTTGCTTGTTCGTCAATACGGTGCTGAGGTCGTTCTGGTACACGACGCGGGCAACATCGGTCTGTGCATTGAGGAATGTTTACAGCTTGCGCTGAAAATGAAAGCCGAAGATCCGAACGTGTTTGTCCCACAGCAATTTGAAAATCCCGCTAACCCCGCCATTCAACGCTCCGCCACCGCCAAAGAGATACTTGAGCAAGTGGACGGTGATATCCACGGTTTTTGCTCGGGCATCGGCACGGGCGGCACCATCACCGGTATCGGTGAGGTGCTGAAAGCCGCCAACCCCACGATGACGATCTGGGCGGTCGAGCCGGAAAACGCCGCAATTTTGTCAGGCGGGTCGATCGGCACGCACGTTCAGATGGGCATTGGCGACGGCATCATCCCCGCTATACTCAATCAGAATATTTACGATGACGTGTGCATCGTAAAGGATGAAGAAGCACTGCAAGCCTCCAAGGATCTTGCCTCCAAGGAAGGTATCCTGTGCGGTATTTCCAGCGGTACCAACGTGGCGGCGGCGATCCGTCTTGCCAAACAATTGGGCAAGGGGAAACGGGTCGTGACGGTTCTCCCCGACACCGCCGAGCGATATTTTTCCACCCCGCTGTTTGAATAGTTATAAAGACCGAAAGCGAACGCTTTCGGTCTTTTTTCGCCTTGCCTTTCTGTGATGAGCGTGATAAAATAATACACAACTTCTTTGATGGAGTCGGTGCAATATGAAACAACGATCCAAACGCTATTTTATCGATCTGATCGCGTCGTCCTGTTGGTTCGGTGCGATCACCGGAATATTGACCGCCGTGGCGATCACCTTCTTCAAGGTATGCACCGGTTTCGTCATCTCGGTATCCGAAACCGGATACGCCTATTTGCGGGAGCATTTAGTTTGGCTTCCCGTCGTGATAGGCGCGCTGTTCGGTATTTCTCTGCTGTTGGCGTATTACCACCGCAGGTATCCCGATCTTCGAGGCGGCGGTATCCCGACCTCGATCGGCATCCTACGTGGGATCCTGTCCTTTCACTGGCTTAAAAACCTGATCGGCACCTTTGCTCTCTCGCTTGTTTCCTTCTTGATCGGCGTACCGCTGGGCAATGAGGGGCCGTCCGTACTGATCGGAACGGCGATCGGCAGAGGCACGGTCTTTTCCCTCACCAAAAAGCATCGCGCTTGGGATCGATACGCCATGACCGGCGGCGCCTGTGCCGGCTTCTCTGTGGCGACCGGTGCCCCCATTTCCGGTATTCTGTTTGCCATTGAAGAAGCGCATCAGCGGATATCCCCGATGATCCTGCTGATCTCCGCTTTTTCGGTGTTGTTTGCCCGCATCACGACCGAGCTGTTGGCACCCCTGTGCGGTGTCAGCATTTCCCTGTTCCCGAAACTCCAATTGACCGCGTTATCCATTGAGGACATCTGGATCCCACTGGTCGTGGGCGTGACCGTCGGTCTGTGCTCGGTACTGTTCTTAAAATACTTTCGTCTGTTGAACACGCTGTTTCGCAAAGCACTGAACAAGGTACACCGCGCACCGCGGATCTTCATCATTTTATTGTTGACATTGGGATTCGGGCTCTGCTCGTTTTCGTTCATTTCCACCGGTCACGATCTTATCGTGTCGTTGCTCGAAGGTGATATCGCACTGTATCTGTTGGTTTTGATCTTGATCGTGCGTACAACACTGACCCTCAGCGCCAACACGACCGGTATCACCGGTGGCGTATTCGTTCCGATACTGGCACTCGGCGCCGTCATATCCGCCATTCTCGGCAAGGTCATCGCCTCGGTATTCGGGCTGTCCGCCGAGCAGTATGCACTCGTGCTTGTCTTAGGCATCACCGCCTGCATCGCCGGTATGATGAAAATGCCGTTGACCGCCATTATCTTTTCACTGGAAGCATTATCCTGCTCCGAGAACATTTTATCGGTCATTATCGTTGCCGCAGCGGCATTTGCCATCACCGAGATCTTCGGCGTCCGCTCCATCAACGAGAACGCCTTGGAGCACAAGACGGAACAACTCAACGCATCTAAAACCGCAGAAGTAATCGATACCTTCGTGACTGTGCAGGCAGATGCGTTCGCTATCGGCAAGCAGATCCGCGATATATTCTGGCCCGCCAACCTGTTCGTGCTGTCGGTACGGCACGACCCCGACCGCGGCGCGCAGGTGGACGAGCACGGCGAAAAGATCATTCACGAGGGGGATATTCTCCACGTGCGGTATTCCACCTTTGACGAGTCGCAAACCAAAGCGGAGCTGACCGCTATCGTCGGCGATCAAAGCTACGCCGAAACAAAGACGGATATCATATAACGAACAAGCCCTCCGCCGATCAGCGGAGGGCTTACTCGTTACAGCGCATAAAACAGAACGGCGACGGCTTGCAGGATACTGCCGAGCACCACAAACCCATGGAATACGGTGTGGAAGATCGGCTTTTTGCGTCCCACACCGTACAGCACCGCTCCAACGGTATAGGCAACACCGCCGGCAAGCAACCACAAAAATCCGGCGTTCCCCAGTGCCGTTACGGTATCCTTAAGAATAAAGATCACGCACCAACCAAGACCGATGTAGCACGTCATAGACAACACGCGATACCGATGGTGGTCAATGGCGGTAAATACCACCGCCAACGCGGTGAGTGCCCATTCCGCCCCAAACACCACCCACGCCGCGATCGGAGCGATCGGACGGATCGCAGAGAGCAAAATCGGCGTGTAGGTACCAACGATCAAAAAGTAGATGGTGCAGTGGTCAATGACCTGCATCACCTTTTTGCCCATCGTATGTGTCAGCCCGTGATACACACTGGATACGGTATATAAGCAGATCAGTGACGCGCCGTAGATACTGCCGCTCACAACGCCCCAAGCATTACGGCGAACGGCTGATAACAGCACCGCCGCCAATAGGATCACGACCCCTAATCCGCCCCCCACAATATGGGTGACCATGTTGGCGATCTCCTGCCCGCGTGTATAGTCCGGCAAGCGCCGTGCTTTGAGTGGTGTGCGCATATCTTTCCCTCGCTGTTCTGTGGAATACCCACAGTATATCCCTCACACCGTCCAAAACACAACCTACCGCCTTGATCGGTCACTCTACTTTGTTTTTCTCATCGGTAGAGTGTACTCTACCGACAAAAAAGCTCCCGCCGTCCACTCACGGCGGGAGCTTTCGTTTGTATCGAAATTATTCTGCCGAAGCAGCTTCCGCGGCAACAGGTTCTTCGACGACCGGCTCAGCCTCGACAGGCTTCACATCGTTGTAGAAGTTGACCATAGTCGCTTGCATGTACGGACCGACCCAGATATACGCAATACCGAAGGTGATGCCGCACAACAGTCCCCAACCGATAAAGGAGAGACCCAACACAAACAGATCCATTTTGTGACCTTCCATCATCGCCTTGGAGCGGTTGAGCGCTTCGCGGGCACTGATGCCCTTGTTTCCCGCCACGATCAACATCGTTTGCGAATAGGAGAACACCTTGATAATACCGGGGATCACGAACAGCAAGCTCCACAGGAACGTGAATACAGAAACCAACAATTGCGCTTTAAATGCCGTCCAGAAATCGTCAAAGCCGGCAAACGCATCCCCAACCTGAGGTTTCTGTTCCCGCACCAGATTCTGATACACACGCAACACGCTGATGGTAAACGCCGGTGTAATAATAATTGTTGCCGCCAACGAACCAACGACCGGAATAAGCGACAAAATGGCGGATGCCAAACCGGAGATCACGCCAACGATCAGTGTGATCACAAACAGCATACCGATATTGCCCTTGATCTGCGCTTTCGCCATTGCTTTGAGTTCTGCTCTTGTTTTCATAAAATCCCTCCTCAAATGTGAACAAAGTATGAACCTTGTTGGGGTAAGTATACCACATTATATAGTGGTTGTAAAGTAATTTCTACGCAAATTACTGAAAAAAGCTGCTGCGAAAACGCTTTCATTTTGTCAAGTCATAGTTGCGTAAACAGAGAAATTATGGTATCGTATAAACAGAAAAGGAGGGGTTCCGTATGGAATTCAGTGTCAACCATCCCATCCTGTTCGTGTTGGTTGGGATCATCATTGCCGCCGTCTTAGGGCAATCGGTGTATTTTTTAGTCAAAGCGCTTCGCCGCGCCAAACAGCTTGGCATCAGCAGTGCGACTGTTAGATCGACCGTCACATCCTCGGCGGTGTTCACCATCGCTCCCGCCATCGCGATCTTGGTGGGTGTCGTCGCACTGTCTAAATCGTTAGGATTAGCACTGCCGTGGTTGCGCCTGTCGGTGATCGGCTCCATCACCTATGAAACCGTCGCCGCAGGTAATGCGCTGACGGCAGCCGAACTGGAAGCCAGCGCGACCGTAACGGATCCTGCCATCTTTATGTCGATCGTCTGGGTGATGACCATCGGCATCGCCGCCGGTATCGTGCTGGTACCGTTTGTCACCAAGAAGATACAGGGCGGTATGCTCAAAATGGGAATGAAAGACAAAAAATGGGGCGAGATCTTCAACAACGCGATGTTCCTCGGTATGATCTCCGCCTTCCTCGGCTACGTCTTCTGCGACGTCGGCCTGGTCTTTTCGGGCGATACCTCCGGTCTGATCCCCGTCTGTGTAATGGCGGTTGCCGCCGTGGTGATGGGCATCTTCGGTGGCTTATCCAAGGTGCTGAAAGCCCGCTGGATGGAGGATTACGCTCTGCCACTGAGTCTGATACTGGGTATGGCGTCCGCCATTCCGTTTACCAATTGGTTGGGTTAAGGAGGTGCCGATATGAAAAAGCAAGTAACGTATATGGACAGCGTCCACCGCGACGGCCGTGTCTGGGGTATCGTGGTCGGTCTGCTCATCATGCTGTTTCCCGTCGCCGTTTCGCTCGTGTTCGGCGCCATGCCGAATACGAAAGTGTTGGTGCAAGGATTGGTCGCCACCGCGCCGATGTACTGGGCGGTCGGTATCGTGGAGATCTTCACCTACGTTCCGATGCTGGGTGCAGGCGGTACGTATCTGTCGTTTATCACGGGTAACATTTCCAACTTAAAGCTCCCCTGTGCGATCGATGCGATGGAACGCGCCAAGGTGAAAGCCAGCAGCGAGGAGGGCGAGGTCATCTCCACCATTGCCATCGCGGTATCCAGTATCGTGACCACACTGATCATCATCGTCGGTGTGATCTGCATTGTACCGCTGACTCCTGTGCTGGAATCCCCCGTTTTGAAACCGGCGTTCGATATGATCCTCCCCGCCCTGTTCGGCGGTCTGGCCGTGGTCTTTATCTCCAAAAACGCAAAGCTGTCCATCGCCCCCATCATTCTGATGCTGGCGCTGTTCATCACCGTTCCCGCGCTCAACGCCGGTACGGTGGGTATTATGGTGCCGGTCGGGGTGCTGTTCACGGTCGGTGTTGCCCGCATTATGTACAAGAAAGGTTGGCTGTGATATGTGGTGGCTGATACCCGTAGCGGCAATCGTGCTGTTTGTCGCGGTTTTGCTCATCCGCACACTTCGGTTCACACCAAAACCGCCGGTAGAAATCCTCGCGGGTGAGGAAACCTTTGATAAGGATACCGCGGTTCACAATCTGCAGCAGCTCGTCCGCTGCAAGACCGTGTCCTATACCGATCCGTCACTGGAGGACAACGCGGAGTTTGAAAAGCTCATTGCGCTTCTTCCCACGCTGTACCCGCGCGTGTTTGATACCTGCTCCTTTGAACAGTTGCCCGACCGCGCCCTGCTGTTTCACTGGAAAGGAAAAACCGCGGGCGATCCCGCGGTGCTGATGGCACATTACGACGTGGTGCCGGTAGAGGAGGACGGTTGGGAAAAGCCCGCCTTTGAGGCAATCATCGAAAACGGCGTTCTGTGGGGACGCGGCACACTGGATACCAAGGTGACCTTTAACGGCATTTTGTTTGCCGCCGATCATCTGATCGCCGAGGGCTTCACGCCGGAACACGACGTCTATTTTGCCTTTTCGGGCGGCGAAGAGGTCAACGGTAAGGGCGCCGCCAATATCGTTGACTGGTTTGAAGAACACGGCATCACGCCGTCCATGGTCGTGGATGAGGGCGGCGGTGTCGTGGAAAACGTATTCCCCGGTGTCAGCGCCCCCTGCGGTATGATCGGCATCGCGGAAAAAGGAATGCTCAATGCGTGTTACCGCGTGAAATCCACCGGCGGGCACGCGTCTGCACCCAAACCGAACGCCCCCATCGACCGTTTGGCCGCCGCCTGCTGCAAGGTACTGAAAAAGCCCTTCCCCTATCACATCACCCCACCGGTCGCGGCGATGTTCGACACACTCGGTCGCCATTCCTCGTTTGTCTACCGGCTGATCTTTTCCAATCTGTGGTTGTTTGCACCGGTGTTGGATAGGATCTGCAAAGCGTCCGGCGGCGAGCTCAACGCGCTGATGCGCACCACCGTCGCGTTTACCCAAATGAGCGGGTCGAAGGCACCCAACGTTATTCCGCCGAGCGCTCAAATGGTGTCGAACATGCGGCTCAACCCTTGTGACACGATGGCATCTGCACTCGATCACTTGCGCAAGGCGGTAAACGACGAGGCGGTGGAGATCACGGCCATCGGCGGTATGGAGCCGAGCCGCATTTCGGTGATCGACTGTCCCGCCTGGGATAAGGTGGCGCGTGCGGTCGCCTCCACCTGGAAAGGGTGCTTAGTATCGCCGTATCTGATGGTGCAGTGCTCCGACTGCCGTCACTACGGCCGCATCTCGGATAAGGTGTATCGGTTCTCGGCGATGGATCTGACCGCTGAAGAACGCGCGACCATTCACGGTCACAACGAGCGTATCCGCTTGGAAGCGCTGTACCGGTCGGTGGAGTTCTTCATTCGACTTATTAAACAATGCTAAAAAAAGGCAAGAAAGCGATTGCTTTCTTGCCTTTTTACGATCACCAGAGTTCGGCGTACAGGCGGGTAACGTCCTCCGCCGTGGGAGTGCGGGGATTGGTGGCGGTGCAGGCATCCTCCAGCGCCGCGCGCACCATTGACGGGATCTGCTCGAAATATTCTTCCTTGGTACAAAGCCCCGTTTCCGAGATGGACAGCGGCATATCCATTTCCTTCATCATGAACTGTGTCCAGTTGGACAGCGCACGCACCGTGGTAACGGTGTTGAAATTCTGCAAGCCCAGCGTGCGCGCCACCGTTGCGTATTTGCGCACGTGCTTGGGATAGTCCGTCTTTGAGCGGCTGTATTTGCTGATATCGCTGTTATATTCAATGATATGCGGCAGCAACATCGCGTTGGCACGGCCGTGCGGGATGTGAAAATGAGAACCGAGCTGATGTGCCATACCGTGATTGAGTCCGAGTGATGCCGTGTTGAACGCAAGACCTGCAAGGCAGGATGCCACGTGCATCTTTTGGCGGGCGTGCGTATCGTTGTTATCCAGATACGAGCGCAGAAGGAACGAGCCGACGATCTCGATCGCTTTTTCCGCCAATGCCGCGGAAAACTCGGTGTTATTCGTGCTGACGTACGATTCCAACGCGTGTGTGAAAACGTCCATGCCGGTGTCTGCGGTAACCGACGGCGGAACGGATCTGACCAGTTCCGCATCTAAGATCGCCTCATCCGGCAACATGGAATCGCTGACAAGCGGGATCTTGCGTTGATTTTCGGGATCCGACACCACCGAAAAGGAGGTGACCTCGGTTCCGGTACCGCTGGTGGTGGGAATGGCGATCAACGCGGGGCGCGCATACGAGGGCTCTAATTGCAAGGAAACCTCACGAATGGCTTTTGCCGAATCAATAGCCGAGCCGCCGCCGACCGCGATGAGCACATCCGGCCGCTGCTGCAATACCGCTTGCGCACCAAGAGCGATCTTTTCAAGCGGCGGATCGGGCACGACGTCGTCAAACACCTGCCAGGAAACACCGGCTTGCTGCAACCGAACGGTGACCAAATGGATCAACCCGCTGCTCACCACGAATTTATCCGCCACCAGCAGCGCGTTGCGGTAGGGAATGTCCGCCAAACGATCCAGTGAATTTTCCCCAAAATAAATATGCGTTTTGATATCGAAGTGCTTCATGGTTTTCGACCCCACCTTTTACGCCCCTAATATAGCAAGTTTTTGAAAGATTGTCAATAAAACATCAATCTTTACTCGCGCTTTTTACGCGTCCTTCGTTGACATTTGAATGGCGGTGTGTTACACTACCTTTAACAAAATATACCTCTTGAAAGGGTGCTGTTGTGATGAAAATTTTAATGATCGGTGCTCATCAGGACGATAACGAATTCCGTTGTGGCGGTCTTGCGCACAAGTATGTCCAGATGGGTTACGAAGTTCGTTTTTTGAGCCTGTGTAACGGCTGTGGCGGTCACCATATTATGACCCCTGCTGAAACCACTGCTCGTCGCGCCAAGGAATCCGCCGCAGTAGCGGAACTGCTTGGCATCCGGTATGACGTGTGGGAAGACGTGAACGACTGCACGCTGATGCCCACGCTCGAAAACCGTCGCCGTTTGATCCGCTACATCCGCGAGTTTTCTCCCGATCTCATTATCGCGCACCGTTCCAACGACTATCACGCCGACCACCGTGCGGCGGGTATTCTGGTTCAGGACGCCTCGTACATGCTGATCGTGCCGCACGAGTGCCCCGACGTACCCGCTATGACAAAAACGCCCGTTATCCTGTACAACGAAGACCCTTTCAAGGAGCCCGACTTCCATGCTGACATCGTGTTAGATATGGATGCCGAGAACGACCTCAAGCTGCAGATCGCGCACCTGAACGTTTCGCAGGTGTATGAGTGGTTGCCGTTCACCAAGGGCTATGAAGCCGAAGTACCGGAAGGCGAAGCCGAGCGCTTTGAGTGGCTGAAAGGTCCGTACAAGATCACCCCTGAGTCCACCGACGAAGAGATACTCAGCGCCAGTCGCGGCGGCAGCGGATACGATCTGCGTAACGCGCAAACAGCATCCCGTTTCCGCAAGGAACTCATCGCTCGTTACGGCGAGGAACGCGGCTCTAAGATCCGCTATGCGGAAGCGTTCCAAGTGTGCCCGTACGGCGGCGCGCTTACCGAAGAACTGAAGCAAAAGTTGTTTAATTTCTAAACGTCTTATCGGAGTGGGCAATATGTTTTTTAACGATTTAGACCGCATTGTTTTTGCCGGTGACTCCGTCACCGACCGCGGCAGTCAATGTCCTGTGGGAGAAGGGTTAGGTGACAACCTCGGTCACGGTTATGTTCGCATGATCGAAAATCTGCTCACCGCTTGCTATCCCGAGCGGCGTATTCGCGTTACCAATGCGGGTATCAGCGGCAACACGTCCCGGCATCTTTTAGAACGGTTTGACCGCGACGTCGTATCCTTAAACCCGGATTGGGTATCCATCTGCATCGGTATCAACGACGTGTGGCGTCAGTTTGATCTTCCCTCGTTCACGGATCTGTACGTATTGCCCGATGAGTACCGTTCTAATGTGGAAAAGATGATCCTTGCTGTCAAGGATACTGTCAAGGGTGTGTTTATCCTCTCCCCCTATTATATCGAGGACAACCCTCACGATGCGATGCGCAACCGTATGGTGGAATACATCGATATCTGTCGGGAACTGGCAGAAAAGCACGGTTGTGTCTTCGTGGATTTCCAAGCGATGTATGAACGCTATCTGAAGCACCGTCACTCCTGCTCTATCGCGTGGGATCGTGTGCACCCCAACGAAATGGGCGCTATGATGATGGCAAAAGAATTCTTAAAGCACTGCGATTTCGATTACGACAATATATAGCAGGAGAACCGCTCAACGGCTGTTGAGCGGTTCTTTTATACTCTGTTCCATGGCTTGATAGATGTGACGGCTCTCATCCGCTGTGCAGGAATGGAGTGTCCGTTTTTTCGGCAATCCCCACACGTCAAACAGACGCGGGCCGATCCATTCGTGGTAGCCGCACGGCTCGGCGCATCCCTGTAAGATCGACAGTGCCGCCACGCGCGGCGGCATAAAAATGACCTTCATCGGATGCTTGATAAGCGCGAAGATCCATTTCGGATAATGTGCCGTGATATTGGTGAATGTGATACCGGGGTGACAAACCGACAGTGTTGCCTCCGTTTCCTCTCGGAACAGTTCATAATGAGAAAACATCACGTAACGCTTGGCGTTTCCGTATACAAGCGATGCACGACTGCGGGTGGAAAAATCCACGTCCGCCGCATCGGCTTTGGAATACCGATGCGCGATACTGCCGACGACGATCACCCGTCCCCTGCGCTCGCGCAGGTGCGGCAACAAGGCTCTGGTGATATAATACGGCGAGATCGCGTTGATCTGAAAGACGTTGTCGTACCCCTCAGGTGTTACATAACGCGGAATACTGTACGCACCGGCGTTGTGGATGAGAATATCCACCGGCAACCGCCGGAGCTCCTCACACGCCGCTTTGACCGACGTCATATCGTCCAAGCTCACGCGAATGTGTTGCAGAACGGCGTGAGGAAATTCCGCTCGAAGTGTCGCTCGCAACGCGGCGGAGCGCTCCGGCGAGCGATCCAGCAGGATCAGCGACGCACCGGATGCCAGCAGTAAGCGGCACAGCTCTCTGCCGATCCCGCCGGTCGAGCCGGTAATCGCCACGGTTTTCCCGTTCAGATCGATGTTCTGTTTGGCAAGCCACGTCTGAATACGCATTCACCGCACCCCCCTACCGTCTTATCATAACAAGCGGCACGACATTCGTCAAGGTCATCGCCTACCGTGTCTGTAAAAACGCACCGATACGGTCGATCGCACGAGCCAGTTCTCCCTCTTCGGGCAGCATGACAATGCGGAAATGATCCGGCGCATCCCAGTAAAAGCCACTGCCGGGGACGATCAGAATATGTTCTGCTTCCAACAACTCGGCGGCAAACCGCTTGTCACTGTCAAAGCCATACCGTGTAAGCTCCACGCGCGGGAACAAATAGAACGCCGCCTTGTTGGTAACGTAAGAAGCGCCTTCTATGCGATCGAGAGCCTGACAAGTCGCCGTGCGTTGCCGCATCAGCCGATCGTCGATCATAGCCTTTGTATAAGCCGTATCGGCAAGGGCAGTGGGAACGATCAACTGCATCAACGCATTGGAGCACAGTCGAACGGAGGCAAGCGTTGTCAAGGCACGGTTGATCGGCTCCGTTTGCGTACGCGGGCCGCTGAGCACCAGCCACCCACACCGCAAGCCGCACAGGCAATGCGATTTGGACAGGCCGTTCATCGTGACGATCGGTATATCGTCGCACAGCGAAGCAACCGAGGTATAGGTGCCGCCGTCCATGATCAACCGATCGTAGATCTCGTCCGACCAGATCATCAGACCGTGTTCGCGCGCCAAGCGGATGACCTCCTGCAGCAAGGTGTCGTCATACACCGCGCCGGTAGGGTTGTTGGGATTTATCAGCAAAATGGCGCGCGTTTTTGCCGTGACTTTGCGCCGCATATCCGCGATATCGGGGCACCACTCGGCTTGCTCGTCACACCGATAAAACACCGGCTTGGCTTTCACCATCACGATCTGATTGACCCACAACGAATAGCACGGCATGGGAACCAATACCTCATCGCCCTCATTGAGCAATACCGTTGTGAGCATCGCCGCGATCTCACTGACACCGTTACCGATAAAGACGTCATCCGTTTCGATGCCGTGTATACCTCGACTGACGTGGTAATCACGAATCGCTTCCCGCGCCGGTGCCATACCGCGCACGTCACAGTACCCCAACGCTTTTTCGGCGTTCTCCTCAATGCACCTTCTTACGCTTTCCGGCATTTCGAACCCAAACGTAGCGGGATTTCCGGTATTCAGCTTCAAAACCTTCTGCCCCTGCTTTTCCAGCTTCAGTGCACGGTAATAGGTCTCTCCACGGATATCGGAATGCACGTCCGCCATCACATTCGACAGCACCACCGTCAAACCACCCTTTCAAAAGTTCTCTCTTGATTATAGTCCGCTTATCATATATAATCAAATATATATATGAATATGATTTCGATAACCATACGCTTATGGGAGGCGCGTTATGTTTCAGTATGCGGATTATATTTATGAAATTTATAAAACGGGGAGTTTTACAGCGGCGGCACGTAACTTATTTATATCGCAGCCGGCGTTAAGCGCGACCGTGAAAAAGGTTGAACGGACGCTGAACGTTCAGTTGTTTGATCGGCAGACCTCTCCTCTGTCGCTCACGCCCGAGGGGGAAGCGTACATCCATGCAATTGAGGAAATGCGCCGCACCCGTCAAAATTTTGAAAACTATCTCGCCGATTTGTCTGCCGTTCGCGTGGGAAGCGTCTCGGTCAGCAGTGCGATGTTTATCTCCTCCTTCGTGTTGCCGAACATCATCACGAATTTTGCAGACGCTTATCCGAATATCTCTGTGAGTGTTACGGAATCCAATTCCAAGGAGCTTGAAGCGTTGCTGATTGCCGAAAAAACCGATCTGCTCCTCGACTATCGTTTTGACGACAGCGCCGTTATCAAAGTGCCGCTGTTGCAAGAGCAGGTGCTGCTCTCTGTACCCGCGGAGTATTCCGTTAACGACCGATTGCACGGCCTGGCACTCACCGCCGACGACATACACGCCGATCGGCACGAGCACGTGGGTGCCGTTTCGTTGAAAGTTTTCGCGGAAGAACCGTTTATCCTGCTCAAAACCGGCAACGATATGCGCACCCGTGCCGACGCGCTGTGTCAGGAACACGGGATCACGCCTCGTTCCGTTATGCAGTTGGATCAATTGCTGACCACCTACAACGTTTCACATTCCGGTATGGGCATCGCCTTTATCACCGACACGCTGGTAAAGGCGATCCCGAAAACCGACCGTCTGCACTTCTACAAGGTGGGCGGCGCCGCCGCCAAGCGCACGCTGTACATCGCACATAAAAAGAATCGTTATCTGAATCGCGCGGTTAAATCCTTCATTGAAACCGCTGTGAGCGTATACACATAAAAAAGAGCCGAAGCATCGCTTCGGCTCTTTGCGTTTCTTAAAATGCGCTGTCGAAATCTTTCTGGTTATCGACGAAGTTGAAGGTGATCGAAACCGTGTTGCTCTCCTCCGGCTGTAAGAACGGAAGTAGCCCCTCTGCGCGTTGCTTGCAACGCGGAGCAGGGTTAACGTTGCCCGGCTCGATGCCTAATACGTAGTCGCGCCTGCCCATCATCTTCCATTCGGTCATACAGGGCAGTTCTTTTTTGTCATACGAATATACCACACCGGCATCGATATCGGCGTTGTAGATGCCCGCGTGCACCTTGCCGTCCTTCTGCTCGATCATATCGAAGAAATAGCAGCGCTCCTCATAGCCTGCCTGGGGCTCTTCCATCACCAGCGCGGTATCAATATGATCCTTCGCGCCCTGTGCGTTCGCCCAGATGCGGGTGTGCGGGATGCGCACCACGCTGTTCTCGCTGAGCAACGGATATCCCATGTTACAGTGATACAGCAAACAGAACGGCGCCTCTTTTGCTCCTTCGTTCGTAACGGTATCGGTCATCGTAAAGGTATCCTCGGTGTACGACACCGTATACACGCGTTGCAATACCATACGGCGACCGAAGATCACACAGTCACGCACGGTAGTTTTGATAACCAATCCCTCGTCGGTTTCTTCTATGCCGTTAAGCTGTGCCGGCACGTGGCTGATCGAGCCGTGTTGCGGCAACTGTTCGCCCTCGTCCTCACACGGACCGCCCGCGCTTTCAAAGCCGCAGGTGGTCATAAAACCGGCTGTAAAGGACTTTAAGAAACCAAGACCAACGGGATCACGGAAGGCGGGCGCCACGTTACCGCAGGGCGACATATAGGCCATATTCTTGCCTCTATAGATCACGCGGTTCATATCCGCACAGCGATCCAACGAGATCCACAGCTCCAAGCCGAGGCCGTTACGCACGTACAAAAACCGCATACCGTCGCCCTTGCCGCCCTGCAGGCGGTACACCTCGGCGCCGCGCGCCTGCAACGGATGACCAACATAGTATTTCATTGAAATACCCCCTTATTCGTAAATCGGGAATCGCTCACAAAGCGCCACAACCTCACGTGTCACGCGCTCTTTAGTGCCCTCGAAATCGGTTGCCACATCACGGATCCACGCCGCGATCTTTTTCATTTCCTCTCTGCCGAAGCCACGGGAGGTCACCGCGGGAGTGCCGATACGCACGCCGCTTGTGACAAACGGGCTTGCCGGATCGTCGGGAATCGCATTCTTGTTAACGGTGATATGTACCTCGTCCAAGCGGTGCTCCAGTTCTTTACCGGTGACACCC
Source organism: uncultured Eubacteriales bacterium (assembly GCA_964490085.1). Classification (GTDB taxonomy): domain Bacteria; phylum Bacillota; class Clostridia; order Oscillospirales; family Acutalibacteraceae; genus RGIG3009. Next base: position 18,457 of record CAZBAO010000016.1, read on the forward strand.
ATCGAACGCAGGTCTAACAGCATCAAGTGGTTATCCGTGCCACCGGACACCAGGTCAAAGCCTTGCTTTACAAGTTCTTCTGCCAACACCGCGGCGTTGTCCACGATGTTTTTCTGATAGGTCTTGAATTCATCGGTGAGTGCTTCGCCGAGCGCGACGGCCTTTGCCGCGATGATGTGCATTAAGGGGCCGCCCTGAATACCGGGGAAGATCGCTTTGTCGATCTGCTTGGCGAACTGCTCACGGCACAGGATCATACCGCCGCGGGGACCGCGCAGCGTCTTGTGGGTGGTGGTGGTCACGATATCGGCATAGGGTACGGGACTCGGATGCAGACCCGCCGCCACCAAACCGGCAATGTGCGCCATATCCACCATCAGATACGCGCCGACCTCGTCCGCGATCTCACGGAATTTCGCAAAATCAATGGTGCGCGGATACGCACTGGCGCCCGCAACGATCAGCTTCGGCTTGCATTCCAGCGCTGTTTTGCGCACGGCATCGTAATCGATGCGCTGGGTATCGGAGCTCAGCGCATACGGCACGGCGTTGAAATACATACCCGACATGTTCACGGGCGAACCGTGGGTCAGGTGACCGCCATGCGCCAGATTCATACCGAGGATGGTATCGCCGGGCTTGAGCAGAGCAAAATACACCGCTAAGTTTGCATTCGCGCCGCTGTGCGGCTGCACGTTCGCGTGCTCCGCACCGAACAGCTTCTTCGCACGGTCACGCGCGATATCCTCCACGACGTCGACACACTCACAGCCGCCGTAATACCGCTTGCCGGGATACCCTTCCGCATATTTGTTCGTCAGGACACCGCCCGCCGCCATCAATACGGCTTTGGACACGATGTTCTCCGACGCGATCAGCTCAATGTTGTGCTGCTGACGAGAAAGCTCCGCCGCACACGCCGCGTGCACTTCGGGGTCAAATTGCCCCAGCTCTTCAAAAAAATTCATGAAACGACCTCCCTTTTGAAAAAGTATACCACAAACCCTTGTGTTTGCAAAGAGAAAAGCGTATAATTATTAAAAATATTTGCAAAATTCCGTAAAAAGGAGGCGTTTTCGTGAAAAGCGTTACGGTGGGAAAGAACGATGCCGGACAGCGCGTGGACAAGTTTTTGACCAAGACCTTTCCGTTACTGCCGGTATCCATGATGTACAAGTACATCCGGCAAAAGGATATCAAGCTCAACGGCAAGCGTTGCCGGATCGCCGACCGCATCTGTGAGGGCGATGTCATCGCCGTGTACGCCCCCGACGAGTTTTTGGCACCCGCCGCCTCCAAATATGAGTTTCAGTACGCGGGCACCAAGCTGGATATCGTATATGAGGATGAGAACATTCTCTTACTCAACAAACCTGTCGGCCTGCTCGTCCATCCCGACGAAAACGAATACCGCGACACGCTGATCTTCCGCGTACAGCGGTATCTATACGAAAAGGACGAGTATCAGCCCGACCGTGAAAACAGCTTTGTACCCGCCCTTGTCAACCGCATTGACCGCAACACCTGCGGCATCGTGATTGCCGCCAAAAATGCGGCGGCACTGCGCATCTTAAACGAAAAGCTCCGGAAACGAGAGATTGAAAAATACTATCTGTGCATCGTACACGGGCACATGGAAAAAACGGAGGATACGCTGCAAGGGTATTTGGAGAAAAACGAATCCCAAAACCGCGTGTATATTTCCGATCGGCAAGCGCGCGGTGCGCGTACCATTGCCACCCGCTACCGCGTGCTTAAGGAGCACGATGGGCTGTCCCTTTTGGAAATCGAACTGCTCACCGGCAGAACGCACCAGATCCGCGCGCATCTTGCCTCCATCGGGCATCCGTTGCTGGGTGACGGCAAGTACGGCACCAACGCGCTTAACAAAGGCACCGGCTTTACCAAGCAAGCGCTGTGCTCCTATCGCCTCAAGTTTGCTTTCGAAAGTGACGCTGAAGAGTTGCAATATCTAAACGGCAAAGAATTCAAGCTCGACTCGGTCTGGTTTGCTGATGAATTTTAACACACAAAAAAGCACCGCCTACAGCGGTGCTTTTTGTGTTTAGTCCTTGCGTTCCTCGCCCCAGAAGAACAGAGCGACGGTGCCGGGGCCG
>CAZBAO010000017.1:0-19520 GCA_964490085.1 uncultured Eubacteriales bacterium
ACTTGTGCGCAGCCGGTATCGTATAGGGCTATGCCCGAAAATGAAATCCCCCCGCATGTGCGGGGGGATTATTATTTGTTTTATACCGTAACAAGCGGGGAATTCGTGCGTCGAATTCCGTCGTGATTCGATTAGGGGACTCGCTCCTTTACCTCGCTTTTTCTTTATACGTAATATAGGAGCAGTTGCCGGTCTTGCTGCGTTCGAGCATAGCGGAAAGCACCTTGTGGTGCAGGTCGCGGGCTTTGTCCTTTACGGTATCGCCTCGCGGGTAAAACGGGCCGTCAAGAAAGACCTCCGTGATCGGTCTTTTGAAAAGCTTTGAGCTTTTGTAGGTGACCGTCATGGCAAAGGTCGGCTTATCAAATTTCGCGGGAAATTTAAATGACGTATCGGGAAACGGACGAATGGCGGTGTAATACTTCCAAACGTGCGCTTCGGGATAAATGACGATAGGGTGTCCCTTTTGGAGCCGACGCTCCATCGCCTTGCTCAGCTCTTTCATCCCGTGCACGGATCCAACGAGAGGCAGAGCACCTAAAAACGGCAGGAGCTTGCCAATCACCGGAATACCGTAATTCGCCGTGCTGACTACGGTATAAATCCGTTTCGGCAGTACGCAGAGCGCGGGTATAAAAACGTCACCAACGGGTTGCGTGTGATTGCCGTAGATAAAGAAGCCGCCTTTTACACCCTTGAGATTTTTCCTGCCCTTCACCCTCATGTGCAAAAGGAATCGGCAATACGCACCGCCGAATATTACCGCCAAGCCGTAGATCAGGCCGGATAAACACCTGAACCGAAGACCCGTGCGCACCCATTCGTAGTCTTCGGGCAGCTGAAAGCTTTGGTCGGCGCTTTGCTCGAAATCGTCGCTGAACGAGGAATAATATCTGACCTCTTTCATATCGTTCCTTTCCATCCCGCGATATCCGAGCTGTCAAACTCGTAGGTCAGCTCCTTGCCGTAAACGGTTTCGTAGCAGTTTTTTTTAAGAGCGTGATCTGCCGTGCCGAGAGCCTCCGTGTTTTCCTTGACCGTTTTGGTTGGGTCGGGATATAAAACGCCCAAGACGTGAAGGACATATTTTACCTTTTTGAATTCGTCGGTATCGTCCTCGGGCAGATCCACCATTTCCACAAAGCAGGAAAGGATGGGTACGTTTAGCTTTGCGGCATAAAAATAAGCGCCGTTTTTCGGAGGGCGGGGCTTGCGGTAGTTAAACCACATTTCCTGTTCGGGATATAACAGTATCGCGTGCTTTTTGTCCACCAGCCGCTCCTTGAGCAGCGAGAGAAAATCCCTTGCCAAATAACGCGGATCGGATGAGATAGGGATCGTGTCGGCATAATTCATCAGATATCCGATAACGCCCGTCATGGCAAAGTTAGAGGTTTGGCTGATAATGCCGAGCTTTCGTCTGCCGAGCGTATTGGTCAAATGACGGATGACGGTGTTTTCCAAAGGACTGAAATGGTTGCTTGTGATAAGCACGCCGTCCAGATCTCGGGGGATCTTTTCAAGACCGACGATCTCGGTGTTTTTATTGATGATCTTTGCGGCGGTCTTGGCAAGAAAAACGCCGAGTGCCGTTTTGAGCTTAAAGGTCAGCTCGCGTCTGTTTTCAAGATAATTATCGGTAATAGCCTTGCTTTGCTCGGCGGTGAGCACCGGGTCGGTCAATTCCACCTTGTGGTGGAATTGACCGCTTTCGGCAAACGCTTTTATGTTTTCTATAACCGCCCTTCGATTATCGCCTATGATCATAATCGGATCTTCACTCCCGCATCAAGCAGTTTTTTAAACGTAACGTCGTTGTTTGGGATCTCGGTACCTCTGCGGACGAGAAGCTCCAGACACTCCCGATCCGCCGCTTTCTTATCTTCGGTATAGGCGGCTTTATACGCCTTGATCTCCTCGATATAACCGCTGTCCGCGGCGTATTTCCAAAATTCATCCTCATATTGCACGCCGTCATAACACCACGGCTTTGAGAAAAGGTTGTAGTGAATAAGACTTGTGCGGGCGAGAGGCGGCTTTGCGTTGTTCGGCATGGCGTCCCAGCACGCGTCAAGATACGCTATCTTCCCGTTACACATGGCGTTGAGGTAGTCCTGGTCGGGGGCGATACAGTCAACGTGATAGGTGTTGAGAAGGTTAAGAAAATGCCCTTCCAGATCAACCTCTCTCATTTTTTTCAGATTCATAAGAAGAACGCCGGAATTGATATATTCGTGTTTTTTTACGCCCACAGCCTTTTCCGTGTAGGCGACGAGCGGCGGTGTATCGGCGATAGAAAGATCGTTACAGGCACCGATCAAATTATCACCGATCTCCAGATCGTAAAGCTCAGCCACGTCGGAGGTCAGCACAACGTCGCTGTCGATATACACGCCCTTGTCGTACTGCGGGAACATCGCGGGGATAAACAAGCGGAAATAGATGGTGAGCGTAAAATAATCGCAGCGAAGACGGTTGCTCATTCGGTCGTCCAACGCGTCAAAATTCGTCTTCATAGCGGTAAGCTCTATCTTGAAATTTTCGGTTTCAAGGGACTTTAATTTGGTGATATTCGCGTCGGTCAGCTCCTGATACAAAACGATGGCCTTATACCGTCTTTCGGGATCGGCGTTTTTAACGGCAGAATTAAGCGCTACTGCCAAAAACGGCGCATAGCCGTCGTCGATGGTAAAAAAGAGGGGGATTTCTCTGTTCATCTTGATTCTCCTTTGATAGTCTTTCAATATGTCGTCAAACTCAACGATCTTGAGTTCACGGTGCAGGTTATCCGTATGCCACGGCTTGACGGTGACCGCCCGTATATACGGAAAAAGCTTAAAAAAGGTCGTGAAGTGCTTGAATACGGTGTCGGGTCTAAGCTTCCCTTGCTCGTTATATTTTGGGGGAAGCTTAGCTTTAACAGCCAATTTGTTTAGCGCCGATTGATCGGGCATGAACATTTTTTTATCGCGGCACAGATCCCGGCATTTCTTGAACAAGCCGCTTTTGCGGATGCGGGACATATTCATAAGAAGCACGCCGGAATTGAGGTAATCGTGCTTTAGTATATTGCCAAAGAACCATTTTCCGTACCGATCGGGTACGCCTGCAATTTCAACATCGGAAATATCCGAATCGTAAAGCGCCTTAAAGTCTGCCCGACACAGAACGTCCGCATCGAGATACAGGATCTTATCGGGAATATCGGGCACCGTATCCGCGAACAATCTCAGCATACAAAGAGGGGTGAACCGCGTCCCCATATTGGCAAGCGGCAGGCAGCTGTTGAACGGCTCGCTGATATCCAGCAGCGTGACGGTGTGGTATGGGCTTTTTTCACGGACGGTCGTTTGCAGGGCGTCGGCAAAGTTCTTCGGGATGGCCGAGTGATGTCCCGTGCTTGCCGTCAAGATATACACGTGAAGCGGATCAGAGACGTTCTTGCAAAGAGAAAGGGTCGATAAAAAGATGCCTTCACACACGCCGTCGTCACCGCAAAACAAAATATTCAATCAAGCCACCTCCTTTATGACATAGTACCTTGCGTCTGCTATAATATAAACCTACGTTTGAGAGAAACCGTTCTCGATCTCATAAAGGATGCCGTAGAGTTGCTCTACGGGGATTCTCCGTTCCGTAGAATATCAAAAAACGCCCTGTTTCGCATTGGAAACAGGGCGTTTTTACAGGCACTTTATTTTCGTTTTGGTTTTTTAATAAACGACCACAGGATCACCACGATCTGACCGGCGACACCTAACAGGAAGATCAGCGAGACGTTCACGTTGAAATACCAGAAGGTGATGTATATGGCGGCAAGTATCGACCAAATAAGAGCCGAGATGATCAAGTAGTTGTGTCTTGGGTTAAACCAGATCGAGTTAAAGACCAATTTTACGATCAGGACGATCGGTAAAGCGTATACGAAATACAGCCATTGAAAGGTCGCCTCGTTTGTGATCAGCGAGGTGATGATAAAGGCAATGATGGCGATAAGCCACGCGACGCTTTCGGAAATATAGGAAATGATCCTTCGGTTATATTTCGTTTCCTTCTGTCGATTTTCTTTAACTGCTTCTTCGATGTTTTCCGTCCTTACCAAATAGTCCAGCGAGACCCCGAACAGATTCGCTATTTCAACCAAGACCGCTATATCGGGGGAGGATTCGGCCCGCTCCCATTTGGAAATGGTCTTATCGGAATAATTAAGCTTTTCGGCAAGCTCCATTTGGGTCATATTGTTAAGGAGCCGAAGCTCGGTTATGTTTTTGGCAACAATTGTTTTTATATCTTCCATATCGAGCACCTGCGTTCAATCGGTTTTATTGATTATACAATACTTTCCTAAACATTTCAAGAAGGAGTAGGTTTAAATTGCGCGTACACAGTAAAAGCGAGGTGAATATCACCTCGCTTTTATCACGTGCGGATCATATTGTTTTGGCTTTGCGTATCGCCAGAATGCGGTTCATTTCGTTGTATACGATCATAAACCCTTCGTCTACGCCCATGCCCGGTTTGGCTAACATTTGGTCGGGCTGTGTCGCCATGGCACAGTGAACGCAAACCTGCGCGCTGCGATCGGTCTCGTTACACGTACCGCCCTGATACGCGCCGATTCCGTTCTTTTTACAATACAGGACGGCTTCGATGGTGTTGTTGATACCGCCGAGATCCGGCGTCTTGATCTGAACCATGTGGCCCGCCTTGTTGTCCACGAACAGCTTGATATCCTCTAAGGTGTTGCACCATTCGTCCGCCACCAGCTCGACATCACAGCCGCGCTCGTCAAGCTCACGGGTGAGTCCCGCCAACGCCGTGATCTGGGTCTCGCGGTCGCAGTCACAGTCCATCGGGCCCTCAATACGCAGCTTGAACGGCTTGGCCAGATCACCGAGCTTTTCAATGTAATCGGCCATCTCCTTATAGTTATTGTTGCCGAACGCGGCGCCGATCGTCCCGTACACGTCGATGTGCATCACCGGCGCGTAGGCGGCATTTCCGCGGTTGGTGAGAATGCGGTCGCGCAGCCACGCCACGTATTCTGCGAGCTTTTCACCGTTTCGGCCGAGCTTGGTGTCGATGTTATTGATCAGCGCGTGGGGCAAAACGGGTGCTCCCTTGATGATCATTTTATCGGCGTTGTCGTAGCGGTCGTCACCCGACTGGGTAAACAGCGGGACGGGCGTATCGGACACGGTGCAGCCGTATTCCGCCGCCACGACCTCGCACATCATTCTGCCGGTCGCTTTGGCAACGGCATCCAGAATGGCCTGCGAGACACCGTAGCGGATCGCGGTATGCAGGCGCCGTCCCTCCACCTCAATCGCTTCCATCATCGCGCACAGACCGCGGAAATCGTCCGCCTCTTTGCCGACAAGCTGAGGCTTTATGTAGGTCTCAATGACCGGAATAAAATCTTCCGCGAGGAACAGGGGATCGCGACCGCCGGCGCCGGAATACTGTACGGCGGCACAATCGCCGTAGGCGATCTGTCCGTCCTCCAAGATCAGCATGACCGAGATGGATTCGCCTGCTTGACGGACCGAGCGAAAGCCTTCCGTTACGGGATCACCGACGTAGAATACGCCGTCGTGTGCGGCGCCTTGTTTAATGGCACGCTGATCGTCAAAGTAAAAGCCGGTACGTCCGGCGGAGCAGACGAGATCAATGATTTTCATAAAAACTCCTCCAATCAGTATTTGGGACGACCTACCAAGCGACCTTTCCCGATCGCATACACGTCGTCGATGACCATTTGGAACGAAACGGTCCGTTTTTCGGCGTTGGCACGTTCCTCGATCTTGGACTTGTGGAAGTCGATAAGCTCTTTCGAAAAAGGTAGGTTACCGACGTCGAGAATACGGACGGCACCGTTGTTGTCGCGGCAGGGCAACAGCTTACCTGCGTTGAAGCGGCAGGGGGCGAAGGGGACGTCCAGAACGCCCGCTTCTACGCCGCGGCAGACACCGACCGCGATATCGCCGCCGCCGAGCTCAAAGCATTTATCTACGATTGCGCGGGTCTCCAGCTTGATGATCTCTTTTTCTTCGTCAAGGCGCTTGTCTTGGAACGTTTGATCAGCGAGCATATTCACGACCTGTTTCGTGCAACGCAAGCCCTCGGCGTTCGCTTCCATCGTGGGGATGCCCACCGCTTCGTGCGGTGTTTTGACGATCACCTTGGTCGCCTTTGACAGTGCCGCGATCAAGCTGCCGGAGGAGATCACGCCGAACGCTTTTGCCTCGTCGGCGGGGAAACCGCCCATCCATTGATGCAGGACGGTCGTGACCTCGACGTCACCGTAGCCGTTTTTTTCCAGATACTCATCCGCCAGCTCCTGTAAGGTGTGGATGGCAGCAACGTCCTGTACCAGATTTCCGCACTGGCCGTAACCGACGGTGATGTTTTTGACGCCCTGCTCAGCGGCGAGCAACGCTTCAATGATCGCGGCGGCGTGGGAGATGCACGGCGGCACCAGCGTGCCGGTCAGCGGCCCGTAGGGCTCGCGGTTGATGGAAACGCCCCGTTCTTCGTATAAGCCGGTCAGACGATCCACGTACTGCCAATCGCGGATCGTGCGCTCCATCGGGATGTTTTTGCAATACGGCAGGTTATACGATATACCGCCGCCTTCATAGCTGGTGAAGCCGCCGGCGTAGGTGATCTCGGTCAAGAGTCTGGCATCGGGCGTGCCGTGACGCACCTGCATCGGCACGTTTACGCTTTCCACGACCTGACGGCATTTTGCCACGCCGTGGTTGACGGCGGGGAAGCCGTTGAGCATAGCGCGCTCCAGACGCAGAGATTCGGAAATGCCGTTTTCCGCCTCCTCGTAACGGTTTTGACGAGTGTAGCTGTCGATGGTGGAGGGGAGAAGATCGGCTTCACCGAATTCCTCCAAATACTGCATGAGCTTGATATGCTCCTCGACGACCGGAACGCCGGCGCGAGGCTGGATGAGCGTGCGGCTATCGCGTTTCGCATCCGACAGCTTTTTCGAGAAGTTCCGACATTCGGGCATTGCCTTGTGATACGCGATCGCTTCTTCCAGATCCACGTCGCTGCCGGTGGGCCATTGCGCGAGCACCTCGCGGCGAAGCTGTTCAAACTCTCCGTCGGGGATGCGCTTATTCTGAATGTCCATAGTACTCAAGCTCCTTTTTCATAAGTTTCAGTGCTGCTTTGGGGTAGTAGGAGGCGAGCAAACCCATCGCCGCCAATATGTACCGTTTATCTGCCCATACGTTTGCTGTCCTCGGTCTCAGCGATGACGGCTTCGACATGGAATACAGCGCATTTGCGGCGATCTGCGGCAACCGCTCGGAATGGATCAGGCTGCCGCCCGTCACCACGATGTTTTTGACGGTGGTCAGGTTTTTGCCCTCCTGAACCAGCACCTTGCCGAGCAGGGTGTAGCTTTCCGAAATGGTACCCGCGTGGCGCGTGACCGCTTCATCCACCGCCGACGACGCCAAGGCGAAGTCAAGGTCCTCCAGCGCTTTTTCGCCGTTGGGTATTTTATCCGGATGGCGTTGAAGATCGTCAACGAGCGACGTGACCGTGTCCTCGGACAGACCGGATATCTCACAGATGCGGCCGATCCCGACGCTGTCCACAATGCCGTGTATACTGTACCGCATACCGATATCACCCTCAACGGTTCGCTTGGCATACGGCTCGGGCAGTCCCTTATAAACGGTGTTCATGTGTTCGGGCATGCCGTCGGCAATGGAATAAACGTCGGTGGTAGCGCCGCCGACGTCGACGGCGATCAGGTCGCCGATGCCGGTCTCACTGTCGACGCCTTGGGCTAACAGCTGAACAGCCTGCAACACCGCGGACGGGGTCGGCATCATAATGTCGGACAGCAGCTCGGTTGCGCGGCTGAGTCCTTTTGCCTGAATAATGCGGCTGAGGAAGATCTCGCGGATCTGCTTTTGCGTGGGTTCGATATTCAATTCCCCGAATTTCGGCATCACGTTGGGGCAAACGTACACCTCGCAGTTGCACAGGATCTCCTGACATTCGTGAGAAGCGGAGCGGTTGCCCGCGATCACGATCGGGAAAGACGGTCTCATATCCGCAAGCACCCGCGCGTTGTGCAGGATGCAATCGGTGTTGCCGCCGTCGGTTCCGCCGACAAGCAGGAAAATATCCGGCTGCGCCAGACGGATGGCGTCCACATCCTCCTGCGTGAGCTCAAACGCATACACGCCCACGACCTTGGCACCTGCGCCGAGGCTTGCCAGCCTTGCGGCCTCACCGGTGAGCTCGGGGACCAGACCGCTTGTGACCATCCGCAGCCCGCCGGCGGCAGACGAACATGCGTAACATTCTTCAAACGTTACTGCCCCGATGCGTTGCTCCAGTTGCTTGAGCCCTTCGTTCAGACCGATGTTGATATCGGTCTCGACGGTGGTGTAGGCAGAGGCGGTTCCGAGAACGCGCGGTTCCTCGATGTCTACGGCGGTAAGCTTGGTGTAGGTACTGCCGAAATCGATCAGCAAAACAGGCTTCATACGTTTGCACCGTCCATGTGCAACAGCTCCCGAAGCGCTTCGATCGTGGTTTCGGGAGCGGTTCCGGGAGGAAACGCGCGATCAAAGCCCATCGCCTTAAAGCGGCGCTCCACATCCTCAAACCGCTGCTTGCCGATCACGATGTTGCCGCCGACGACCAGCGGGATCCCCTTGAGGCCGGCTTCGTCGCATTTCTCGCGCATGCCGCGGCAATCCAGCTCGCCCTGTCCGTACAGAGAGGAGATCACGATCGCATCCGCCCCCGACTCGATCGCTGCCGCGATATACTCTTCCTGCGCGACCATGACCCCCAAATTGACGACTTCAAATCCTGCTGCCCGAAAAGCATGCTCCAAGATCTTATTGCCAACAGCGTGGACGTCGGCGCCAATAACACCCATGACCAGTGTTTTCTTCTCGCGATTTTCCATAACCCGCACCTCGATCAAACAAATTGTTATATACCTATATGATATAAGGTTATATACCATAAGTCAAGGTTTATTTTTCGTTTTTTGACACATTTCGTGGGTGACGGGTAAAAGAAAACCGCTCAACGAGCGTTGAGCGGCAGATCAGATCGTTTTTTCTTCCAACAGGCGCTTGATCTTGGTTTCCAGATACAGGACAGAGCCCTCGTCCATTTCGTAGTGACAGTCGATCAGTTCGCCTTGAAAGCGGCGAATCACCTCAACTGCCGACGCGCTGAATTGTTTTTCGTACCGTTTGGGCAACAGAATGACATCCTTGCCCTTAACATAACGGAGCACGTCGGCTTCCGTTGCACAGACCAAGGGCTCGTACAGGGTCACGTTTTCGGTATACGTCCGGCAGGTGTTATACAACAATTCTCCGAAACGTTCACTGTAAGCAAGGATGCCGACCTTTTTCTTGGCACCGATGCGGATGATGCGGGACAGGCTATGCGTCGAGGGCCTCAGTGCCACACGAACCACACGCTTTTTGTTGGGCACGACGCTTTCCAGATACGCCGCGTGCGAGGCGGTGGTGATGATCAGTTCAAACTCCTCGCCCAGCTTATACGGGTACTGCTTGATGGTATCCAACATATACGAGTACAGATCCACGCCGTTGATATGGCGAAGTTGTTCGGAGATCTGTGACAGATTTTCGGGGTTGCACTCGACGGCGACGACCTTGACGTTGGCCTCCTGCTCCGAGCGTTCCCGCAGCTTCAGATTGACGAAAATATTGATCTCGTTGGGAGAAAGGCCCATATCCTCAAGATAATCGAGCGTCTTGCCGATCGCCGCCATTGCCTTTTCCTTGCGGCTTGCCGAATTATCATGCTGATAACTGACGAAGGTGCCCCGCCCTTGTACCTTTTCGATAAGCCCTGCATACTCCAGCTCGTCGTAGGCGCGTTTGACCGTGCCTCTGGCAATGCCCAGCGTTTGCGTTAATTGCTGAACGGTGGGCAGCTGCTGACCCGAAAGCAGGGCCTCTTGCTTGATAGCTACGCGAATGGCGTCCACCAGCTGTTGATACAGCGGGACATCCAGTTCGTCGTTGATACGAATAAAATCCATGACCGTGCGCTCCTACACAAATTGTTATATACAAATTGTACTCGGCCAGCGCAGCTTTGTCAATCGGATGTGCAACAATTTTGTGCCAGATACCGTGCCCGACCGATCTCGTACAGGTTGTTTCCCTCGCTGTCGATGACGACGATGACCGGAAAATCCTCGACCTTAAGTCGGCGGATCGCCTCTGCTCCCAGATCGTCGTAAGCGATGACCTCCGCTTTTTTGACACATTTGCTGAGCAGTGCGCCGCAGCCGCCGATAGCGCCGAAATAGACGGCGCCGTGCGTTTTCATCGCTTCAACGACCTCGGGTCCCCGTTTTCCTTTGCCGATCATACCGGTCTGTCCGACGGCGATCAGCGCGGGGCTGTACGCGTCCATGCGGTAGGAGGTCGTCGGGCCCGCTGAGCCGATGGCTTCGCCGGGCTTCGCGGGGGTGGGGCCTACGAAGTAGATGATGCTGTTTTCCACGTCGAGCGGCAGCGGTCTGCCGGCGTCCAACAGCTCGCATAAGCGCTTGTGCGCGGCATCGCGCGCGGTATAGATGATACCGGAGATCAGACAGCTGTCACCGGCCTTCAGCGTTCTTGCCGCCTCACGGGTGAGCGGGGTTTTGATAGGAATGGCCATTTACAGCACCTCCGTTTTGTGCCGCGTGACGTGGCAGTTGATATTGACCGCTACAGGCAGTCCGGCGATGTGGGTGGGATAGGTTTCTACGTTCACCGCCAACGCCGTCGTTTTGCCGCCGAAGCCTTGCGGGCCGATACCGAGGGCATTGATCTCCTCTAAAAGATCGCTCTCTAATTTCGCGTAAAACGGGTGGTCGTTCGGTTCGTCCACCGGACGAAGCAGCGCTTTTTTTGCCAGATACGCCGCTTTGTCAAACGTCCCGCCGATGCCGACGCCGACCACCACCGGCGGGCAGGGGTTCGGTCCGGCTTGCTCCACGACGTGCTTTACAAAGTCCTTGACGCCCTGCAATCCGTCTGACGGACGCAGCATAGCGATCTGACTCATATTCTCACTGCCGAAGCCCTTGGGCGCCACCGTGATCTCCACTCGGTCGCCGGGGACGACGTCAAAGTACAGCATGGCGGGGGTATTGTCGCCGGTGTTGACCCGATCCAACGGATCCCGCACGATGCTTTTACGCAAAAAACCGTCCCGATACCCTTGGCGCACGCCCTCGTTGACCGCCTCGGTAATGTCGCCGTTCACCACGTGAACGTCCTGACCGATCTTCAAGAATACGCAGGCAGCACCGGTATCCTGACAGATCGGCTGTGCCTTGCGGTCGGCGATCTCATAGTTGTCGATGATGTGTTCCAGTATTTCCTTTGCCTGCGGCCACGTTTCCCGTTCGGCCGAGCGGGCGATACACGTTTTGATATCCTCACTGAGATGGCAGTTTGCCTCAATGCACAGGTTTTTTACGCTGTTTGTAATAGCTGCAGCCTCGATTTCACGCATATGTTTTCACCTCTTGGTTTACGGAGCGCTATAGATCTTGTCAAGCAATGTGCCGTCACGGCCGATCACCTGTGCGACGACCCGATCACCTTTTATGAGCCTCTGCGGCTTGCCGGTCAGGCGCTCCGTTTTCTCCTTTAGCTCGGCGATGTCGATAACGGGCAGGCCGGCATCCGTCAGCCGATCACGAAGCGCGGCGTTTCGGGGGTTCACGGCAATGCCGCCCTGTGTGACCAAGACGTCAATATCCTTGCCGGGGGTCGAGATACAGTTGACGCGGTCGGTGATGATGGGCAGTCTGGCGCGGAACATCGGCGCGATGATCATCGACAGCTTGGCGCCTGCCGCCGTGTCGCTGTGTCCGCCCGAGCCGCCCATGATATACCCGTTAGAATCGGTGTGAACGTTGACGTTGAAATCCGTGTCGATCTCGGTCGCACCGAGGATGACCACGTCTAATTTGTTGACAGCCGCGTCCGGATCGTCGGGCGAGGCGTACTTGATGGCGGAGATCTCCTGATGGCGCGGATCGTTACGGATAGACTCAACCGCTGCCAGATCAAAGCACTGCACATCCAGAAGCTTTTGGAAGCAACCGGCTCTCAGCATATCTACCATATATCCGGTGATGCCACCCAGGCCAAAGCTGCCCACGATCCCCTGCTTTATCATACTGTCTTTCAGAAACTTTGCCGCGGCGAGCGACGCGCCGCCCGCGCCCGTCTGGAACGAAAAGCCGTCCCGTAAAAGACCGGATGCCTCAATGACCTTTACTGCTTGTGCTGCCATGATCAGACCGATCGGATCACGGGTGATCTTGGTCGTACCCGAAACGATCCCTTTGGGATCGCCGATCGCGTCAACGGTTACCACATAATCCACGTATTCCTCGGAGATGGAGCGATCTTCAAGGGGATAGTCCACCAGACCGTCGGTAATGACAACGACTGTTTTTGCCTGCATCGCATCGGCAAAGGCATAGCCCAGACTGCCGCAGGCGGATCTCCCGTACTTGCCGGAGCAGTTGCCGCGTTTATCGGCGGCCGGTGCCGCGATAAACGCCACGTCGATGGGGGTCCTGCCCGACACGATGTCGGCGGGACGGCCCCCGTGTGTGCGGAACTCGACGGGCCTTTCCAGGACACCCGCCGAGAACGCACGTCCCAAAGCGGAGGAAATGTAATCGGCGGCGATGCCGGTGACGACACCGTTTTTGATATGAGAGAGCAACGGCTGATGTACGTCGAACAACGAGCTGGCGTTGACGGTAATATCCCGAATACCAAGCCGTGCGATCTCGTCCATCACCATGTTGAGTACGTAGTCGCCGTTGCGCAGATGATGGTGAAAGGACACCGTCATACCGCTTTTGAGTCCCGAAAGGCGGATCGCCTCCCGAATGGAGTTTACGAGTTTATTCATAAATGCCACTCCTGCATATTCCCAACGCCCTTGCGGCGGCGATGGTTCGTTCGGCTCTTGCCACGATCGGTGCGTCGATCATTTTGCCGCGCAAGGCGATGGCACCCTTGCCCTGCTCCTTGGCTTCGGCAATAGCGTCCATGACCTCGTAGGCGTAATCGACCTCCGCTTGCGACGGGCTGAAGATGCCGTTGATCACGTCAATATGGCGAGGCGAAATCGATGCCTTGCCGGTAAAGCCTAAGCCTTTGGCAAGGGCGCTGTCGGTGACGATCCCCTCGTCGTCGTTGACGTCGGTGAAGGGCGTGTCATACACCTCAATGCCGGCGGCGCGTGCCGCCACGACGATACGGCCTCTGGCGTATTCGATCTCTTTTCCGGCTTTCGTGCGGGTGCATTGCAGGTCCGCCGTCAGATCCTCTGCGCCCAACAGCAGCGCTTTCACGCGCGGTGAACAAGAGGCGATCGCATAGGCGTTCTCTATTCCCAACGCGGTTTCAATAAGCGCCATAATGCCGATGCTTCCCGCTTCGATGCCCAACGTCTGCTCCTGCTTCGCGATATACGCGTCCACCGTCAGCACGTCCTCGGGACGGCCGGCCTTCGGCAACAGGATCATATCCGGCCGTTCGGGCAGAATCGCGTCCAGATCCGCTGTCCAGAAATCGGTGTCGATCGCGTTGATACGCACGATACGTTCTTGGCTTTCAAGCTCCATATATCGCATGGTGTTACGGATCAGCACACGCGCCGCGTCCTTTTCGGCGGGGGAGACGGCATCCTCTAAATCAAAAATGACCGCGTCCGCGCCCAGATACGCCGCGTTGATCAGCATATTGGGGGTGTTGCCGGGTAAGAACAGCATACTGCGCCTCATGACAGCACCTCGCTTCCGCGGAGTACGGCGGCTTCCACTCTGGCGCGAATGACACATTCCAGCGCACCCCTGTCGGTAAGCCGCACTTGTGCGTTCTTGACGCCCATTTTCTCTAATACGTCCAAAACGGCAGAGCGGATCGCCCGACCGAACTGTTTTTCCACAACCGATTCAATATGAACCGTGAGCCCATTGCCCGCGGGCTCGATTTCCACGTAGGCGTCGCTGGATTCCAGCGTACCGGCACAGGCATTTCGCGTAATCGTCACTTTGCCGCAACTCCTTCTGCTGCCAAAAGTTATAGAAACAATCCGGTGTTATTATATAATACCATTAATCAAAAAGCAACTATTTTGTTTACTTCCGTTACATTCTGTGGTATAATGAAGTATAACCTAAACGAAAAGTTTGTTTTCAAGAGGAATCGCTATGTACATTGAATTGGTAAGACGATTTGATGAGAGAAAACGGCGCATCTGGCAGACCTTTCTCAGAAAAGCGGGATTGGAGCCCGACGACACCGTGACGCAAACGGCACTCCTGTGGGAAGGGGAGACGCTGGTTGCCGCCGGTTCGCGGGAGGGAGAGATCCTCAAATGTATCGCGGTGGAGGAAGACCGACAGGGAGAAGACCTTGCCTCGGTGATCCTGTCTGCGTTGCGGCAGGAGGCGTTTTCGGAGGGGCATCGGCATCTGTTCGTGTACACGAAGCCGGAAAACGAGCGGCTGTTTTCCTCGCTTTTCTTTTATCCGGTGGCGAAGACCGACACGGTGCTGTTGATGGAAAATCGCCGAAACGGTATCGGGGAGTTTCTTGACGGCTTGCCGCGGACGAAGACGTCGGGACATATTGGTGCCGTCGTGATGAACGGTAATCCGTTTACACGCGGGCATCGGTATCTCATCGAGACCGCCGCTCGGGATTGTGATCATCTCTACGTGTTCGTAGTCTCGGAGAATAAAAGCCGATTTTCATTCAGGGATCGTTTGCGGATGGCGGAGCTCGGTACCGCGGATCTCCCGAACGTATCCGTACTGCCGACCGGTCCGTATCTGGTGTCGTCTGCGACCTTCCCCACCTATTTTTTGAAGGAACGCGAAAAGACGGACGAGATCCACTGCTTACTGGACATCGAGATCTTTACCACCTATTTCGTGCCGAAATTTGCGATAACCCGCCGATACGTCGGTACCGAACCGCTGTCACCGATGACGGACCGATACAATCGGGCGTTAAAGGCTGGTCTGCCGCCGTGCGGCATTGAACTGCTGGAGATACCGAGGCTTCACGCAGCAGGCGAGCCTGTCAGCGCCAGCGCGGTGCGTCGGGCGATCGAGGCGGGTGACGTCGAAACCGTAAAAGCATTGGTCCCCGATACGACCTTTCACTATTTAACGACTTTGATTGAGGAGGATGTTGTGTGCAAGAGCGTCAGGAAAGCCACATTCTAAGCAGTTATTTTGCGCCGCGAGGGCATCAGCGTATGTACTCGCTGGGTATGCAGTTGGCACAACTGTATCTGTCTCCGTTTGACAAGCTGATCGGTATCATCGGCGAAGCGGGCTCCGGCAAAAGCGCCTTGCTGAGAGGTATGTTTCCGGGGCTGGAGCTCACCAACGACGACGACGGGGTGTACGTTCGTCCCTTGCCGTTACTGGATCAGGGTGGTCACTTTTTCTCGCCGCACACCTACCACGTCGACATTCGGTTCGAAAACGGGTTTACGCATATGTCGGTGTTGGCAGATGCCATCAGCGAGGCGTTACAAAGCGGAAAGCGTGTCATCGTCGAGCATTTTGATCTGATCTATCCGTTGCTCGGATTTAACGCTAATCTGTTGATTGGGGTAGGAGAGCAGATCCTCATCTCACGGCCCACGCTGTTCGGGCCGGAGCCGCAGGAGATCCGCGACAGGGTATACGAGTCCCTGACGTACCGCTTGATGGCTCATACCGCGGAGGACCTGTGCGAGCTGTGCATGCCGTCTTACGATATGGAGCGTTGCGGGCACGACGATGTTCGGCACGGCTTTGTGATCACGTTCCCCGAGACCAAGCCGGAGTTTGATATTCAAGCGGTGGAAAAGCGGGTGAACGAGATGATCGCGGCGGATCTGCCCGTTACCTATCTGGACAATACCCACATCTCGGTCGACGGGCGCACGCATTTCTGCACCGGACCGCGTATTCACGTTTCGCGTACCGGCCAGATCGAAAATTTCCATTTGCTGCATCATTTTATTTACGATCGCTTCAAGCACCAATATTTGTTGGTGGGGTGCGTCGGTCATAACGCTGAAACGAATCTGCAAAAGCTCGACGCTCAGCAGAAAAAGCAATCCGATCTGATCCTGCAAGCGAGCGGGCCGAGCTTTTATTAACGTTTTGCAGCAAGGGAGGGAGCAACGTGCAGGGAGTAACGCTGCAGCAGATGCTGGAGGCGAGAGAACGGCGTGTTGCTCTGCAAACACGGCTGCTGCGGCAGTACCGAACGCCTCTTGTGTGCTTTACGATGAACATCGCGGGGCCGATCAAGGTTTCGCCGCTTATTGAACGCGCTTTTTACGAGGGCGTTCGGGCTTTGGAAAGCACGCTTACCGAACAACGCATACTTCACCGCGAGGTCGAGGTGTCTGTCACGGGATGTCAGGCGGTATTTTGTGTGGACGTGGACGCGGAGACTCTCAAAGCGATCTGCATCGCGATCGAGGACGGACGTCCCTTGGGCCGACTGTTTGATATGGACGTCTTGGACACGGATGGGACAAAGACGGAGCGGGGAACGGTGCGCGGTTGTATCGTGTGCGGAGCGCCCGGCAGGGGATGCGCCGCGCGGCGGCGGCATACCGTGGCAGAGCTTCAGCGTGTTACCCGAGAGATCATAACCGACCACTTTTTTTCGGCGGATAGCGGGCGTATCGCCGAATCGGCAACCGACAGCTTGCTTGCGGAGGTGTTTACCACCCCTAAGCCGGGGCTGGTCGATCGGCGCAACAACGGCAGTCATACCGATATGACGGTGGAAACCTTTGAGAAAAGTGCCCGCGCGTTGACGCCGTATTTTCGGCGGTGTGTCGGTATCGGGCGTGAAACCGCGGGGCAGTCTCCGTCGGATACCTTTCGGTTGTTGCGTGAGGCGGGGCTGGCGGCGGAGGGCACCATGTACCGCGTGACGGGCGGGGTCAACACCCACAAGGGAGCCATTTATTCCATGGGCGTACTCTGCGGAGCGGCGGGCCGGCTTTGGGCGCCCGAAACGCCTGTTCCGGAGCTCAGGAGGATCTTATCCGTGTGTTCCGATATGACGCGCGATGCCGTTCAACAGGATCTTTCGTCGATCGGCAATACCACTGCAGGAGGGCGCCTGTATCGGGAGCAGGGGCTCACCGGCATTCGCGGCGAGGTGGCGGCGGGATTCCCATCTGTCAAAAACATAGGACTGCCTGTGTACCGAAAAGCGCTTGACAGCGGCTTGTCCGCCAACGATGCCGGCGCGGTCACCTTGCTCCATCTCATCGCGGGGGTGCAGGATACCAACCTGTATCACCGCGGCGGACGTGAGGGCGCTCGTTTTGCCGCCGACGGCGCGAAGCGGTTGCTTGAAGCTTCGGCGTTTCCGTCGAAGGAGCAGATCGAGCAATTGGACGATGCTTTTATCGCCCGCCGTTTATCACCGGGCGGTTGTGCCGATCTGTTGGCGGTCACATATTTTCTTGCCGGCTGGAGCAATGAAACCCGATGAGGAAGCCCGAGAAAAAGATCAAAAACAAAAGACAAAACCAAAGAATCGTAAAGTCTGTATCGGAGGCGACGGTATGAAGCTGAACATAAATCCGAAAACGAAGAATATCTTATTTGGCGTTTTGGTCGTCGTATTCTTGGCGGTATTCGCGGTCTGGATGCTGGGAGGTCCTCGGCTCGACCACGTTGAGGATACCAACGGAGCAGATAACTACTCCCTGCAGACCATCACTGAACAGGATGTGGTGGAGCAGACGATGGGAACGAAAGGTGTCGTCAGTCAGAGTGAGACCCATCTTGGGAATATTTCCGGCGGCGTGAAATACTCGTCTGACAAGTTTACGGGCGTTTATAGACTCCATGCCGCAACCCTTTTCAAAGGCTCGGATATTTACGTGCAGCTCTCGGAGTTCGAGATCAAGGAAGGCAACTTCGCTTTCTACATCGTGTTCGACGGCGAGATCGTCGGGCAAGTGACACCCAGCGAGGTCGGAGTTTCCGAGTTCACATTAGAAAATGTAGAAAAGACCGGCTCTCTGGAATACATCATCGCCGGAGAAAGCGCAAGCTTTACGTTTACGGCACCAATAGAATTTGAATAAAAAATAAGAAAATCCCAGAAAGGGGAAAACAACTTATGAAAAAATTCACAGCAATACTTATGGCACTCATTATGATCGCCGCTCTGACGGCATGTTCGTCTCACTCCCATACCGAAACGGGTAATTGGGAAGTTGATGCCGCCGAACATTGGAAGGTGTGCGGGGAGTGCGGGGAGAAAACACAAACCGGCGAACACACCCTGAATGACGAGTCTAAATGCACCGTATGCAACTCCGAGATAATGGATTGGGGCGATTCCGCAAGCGTTTTTACCTATGATGAACACGACAATATCGTCAGAACGGCGGAATACGATGCAGACGGCCAATTGGTTAGCGAAACCGTGAGTGAATATGCGTATGATGCCAACGGGAATCTCCTGAAATGCAAAGAAACGGTAGACGGTCGGCTCAACAGCGAAACGGAATATACTGTGAGCGACGGGGAAAGCATCGATGCAAAATATACGCAATACAACGAGGACGGCAGTAAGTTCATTAACGAATACGACGGCAACGGAAACGTTATTAAGCTGATCGACTACGATGCCGAAGGAAACGTGACCTTGCAGGCCGATTCCGAGTATGCCCAAAAAAGTGACGGTGAGTGGTACGAGAAGTCAGCTACCGAGACTTACACTGACGGTACAAAGATTGAAACGGAATATGACGAACAGCACAATGCTACGTCAAGGTTGGTCTATGATGCTGACGGTAACGTAACTACTACGGAAAAATGGGAATATACCTACGACGAAAGCGGACTTATTGCAAAAGAAAAAGAGTATGCGGATGGCACGCTTTGTAAGGAAATCGCTTATAAGATCGTTGCAGAGGATGACGGCGTGTTCAGTTATCCCGAAACCGTGACGACCTATAACGAGGACGGAAGCAAGACGGTTTGCGTGTACGACGAAAATAACGAGGTTATCAGTGAAACGACGTATGATGCATCCGGCAAGGTGATTGCATAAACCGAAATATAGTGTTACGTGACCGAATGCAGTCAAGGAAAAATCGCCAAAAAGATCGCCCATAGGCGTCGTGGGGTTCGAGTGCGTCAGTTGTGGTTATGCCAATGACGACTTTTTAGATGCCGCATTTTGCAAGTGAACAGGCAGTGATCGCGTTAGTTGGAGGTGCTTGATCTTAATGAACGGCAAAAAGCCGGATGAGCGTCCAAACGTATTCGGCTTTCATTATAAAAAAGCATTGCATTGTTCGCAAAAACGATGTATAATAACGCTGTAACAGGCGTTTTTGCGAATAATATGTTTTCGAGCAGAAGGTTGAAAATATGGAATACTTGAATATAACCGAAACGGCGGAGAAGT
>CAZBAO010000018.1:0-19497 GCA_964490085.1 uncultured Eubacteriales bacterium
TATTGTACGGCAAAAAGAGTGGTACCGCAAGGCTTTTACACGATTGTAGAACCCTGTCTCTTTGTTTGAAGAGGCAGGGTTTTTGTGTCTATCCGAGACGGAAAAGAGGAAATGCTATGTTGACTATCGACAAGATCTTTCAGGCGTCCACCGTTTTGAAGGATATTATCCGCCCGACCCCGCTTGCAAAAGCATACGGGATCGCGCCGGACTGCACGCTGTATCTGAAACCGGAAAATCTGCAGAACACCGGTTCGTTTAAGCTACGCGGTTCGGGTTATAAGATCGCGATGCTGTCGGAGGAGGAAAAGGCCAAGGGCGTTATCGCCTGCTCCGCCGGAAACCACGCACAGGGCGTGGCGCTTGCGGCGACCAAATGCGGCATTTCCTCACTGATCTGTCTGCCGGATACCGCTCCCATTTCCAAGGTGGAGGCGACCAAAAATTTTGGTGCCGACGTGTGCTTGGTTGAAGGCTGCTATGACGATGCGTACAATCGCGCCTTGCAGCTCAAAGACGAAAAGGGATACACGTTCGTACACCCGTTTGACGATGAAGATGTTATTGCGGGACAAGGCACGATCGGTCTTGAGATCGTCAACGAGATGGACGATATCGACGCGGTGATCGTTCCCATCGGCGGCGGCGGGTTGATCTCAGGGGTCGCGTATGCGATCAAATCCATTCGCCCGTCTATCAAGGTATACGGCGTGCAGGCGGCGGGTGCGCCGAGTATGTACAACTCGGTGAAAAACGGCAAGATCGAGTGCTTGGATTCCGTGTCCACCATCGCAGACGGTATCGCGGTGAAAAAACCGGGTGAGCACACGTTTGAATACGTCAGCAAGTACGTGGACGATATCGCGCTGGTTACTGAGGACGAGATCTCCTCGGCGGTGCTCGCCCTCATTGAAAAGCAGAAAATGGTCGCCGAGGGCGCCGGTGCGGTATCGGTGGCGGCGGCGATGTATAACAAATTCCCGCTTGCCGGCAAAAAAGTGGTCAGCCTGATCTCCGGCGGCAATATTGATGTAACGAGTCTGTCGCGTGTGATCGAACGCGGCCTGATGCGCTCGGCGCGGATCGTCAACCTGCTCATTGAACTCGCGGATAAGCCCGGTCAGCTGAAAGACGTGTCCCGCATCATCGCGGATTGCGGCGGTAACGTGACCGGTGTTCATTATGAGCGCGGCGGCACCAAGAGCGTCAACGGCTGTTTCCTGCGCATCACGCTGGAGGCGCGCAATTATGACCACGCCGACGAGATCGTACACGCACTGGAGGCCGAGGGCTTCCGCATTGCAGAAAGATAAGAGGGTTTTGATATGAAGATCGTACATACAAACAACGCGCCTGAGGCTATCGGACCGTACAGCCAGGCAATGATCGCTGGCGGACTGGTGTTTACCTCCGGTCAGATCGCCATTGATCCCGCGACCGGTGCGGTGGAGGCGACTACCGTAGAAGAACAGACCGAGCAGGTGTGCAAGAATATCGCGGCGGTGCTCGAAGCTGCCGGTTCGTCGATCGACAAGGTCGTGAAAACCACCTGCTTTTTGCAGTCGATGGAGGATTTTGCGGCGTTCAACGCCGTGTACGGCAAGTACTTTACCGGCAAACCTGCCCGTTCCTGCGTGGCGGTCAAAACCCTGCCGAAAAATGTGTTGGTTGAAGTCGATACCATTGCAGAACAATAAGGAGAACGGTTATGGATACCAGTAAATACAGTGTCGGTTATTATCCGGCACCCGGTACGCATTATAAATGGGTACAAAAGGATCATATTGAAAAAGCCCCCGCGTGGTGCAGCGTTGACCTGCGCGACGGTAATCAGAGCCTCATCATTCCGATGAGCCTGGAGGAAAAGCTGGACTTCTACAAGCTGCTGTTAAAGGTCGGCTTTAAGGAGATCGAGGTGGGATTCCCCGCCGCATCCGAAACGGAATATGAATTTTTGCGCACCCTCATTGAGCGGAAGATGATTCCCGATGACGTTACGGTGCAGGTGCTGACCCAGTGCCGCGAGCACATTATCCGCAAGACCTTTGATGCGTGCAAGGGCGCGCCCAACGCGATCATTCATTTTTACAATTCGGTCAGTGTGGCTCAGCGTGAGCAGGTGTTCCGCAAATCCAAGGAAGAGATCAAGCAGATCGCCATCGACGGTGCGAAGCTGGTCAAACGCCTTGCCGCGGAATATGAGGGCAACTTCCGCTTCGAGTATTCGCCGGAAAGCTTTACGGGTACCGAGCCGGAGTACGCGCTGGAAGTGTGCAACGCTGTGCTTGATGTATTGGAACCCGGTCCCGACAACAACGTTATTATCAATCTGCCCGTAACGGTGGAAATGAGTATGCCGCACGTGTATGCAAGCCAAGTGGAGTATATGAGCGAGAATTTAAAATACCGCGAGCACGTGACGGTATCCCTGCATCCGCACAATGACCGCGGTACCGGTGTTGCCGATACAGAACTCGCACTGCTTGCCGGCGCGGATCGCGTGGAGGGTACGCTGTTCGGAAACGGCGAGCGTACCGGTAACGTGGACGTTATCACGCTGGCGATGAACATGTATTCCCACGGTGTGGATCCGAAACTGGATTTTTCAGATATGCCGTCCATTGTGGAGGTATACGAGAAATGTACTCGCATGCACGTGTACGAGCGTTCGCCCTACGCGGGTGCGTTGGTGTTTGCCGCGTTTTCGGGCAGCCATCAGGATGCGATCGCCAAGGGCATGAATTGGCGCAAGGAGCAGAATCTGCACGCGTGGACGGTGCCGTACATTCCGATCGACCCGCAGGATATCAGCCGCACCTACGATGCGGACGTCATCCGCGTCAATTCCCAGAGCGGCAAGGGCGGCATCGGATATCTGCTGGAGCAGACCTACGGTTACGTGCTACCGCCGAAAATGCGCGAGCATTTCAGTTATTTGTGCAAGAGCGTGTCGGATCACGACCACCGCGAGCTCAAGGTTGCCGACGTGCTTGCCATCTTCAAGGAGCATTATCTCGATCTTAAAGCCCCCCTCTCCATTGCCAATATGACCTTTATGCAAAAAGACAACGGCGTGGATGCGTACGTTACCTTTGAAAAGAACGGCGAAAAGAGCACGGTGCACACCACCGGAAACGGCTCGCTGGACGCGGTCAGCAATGCGCTCAAGGCGTATACCGGCAGCACCTACAAATTAAAGGTGTATACCGAGCACAGCGTGCAGGAGCAGTGCTCCGATTCCACAGCCGCGGCGTATATCGGTCTTGAAAAAGAAAACGGTACGATCAGCTGGGGTGCCGGTACGGACACGGATATTATCCGCGCCGGTATCAACGCGCTGATCAGTGCGTACAACAATATGATTTCCGAATAAAGGAGCGGTCACAAATGGGAATGACCATGACGCAGAAAATTTTGGCGGCACACGCCGGACTGGAAACGGTCTCGGCGGGTCAGCTGATCAATGCGAAGCTGGATATCGTGCTCGGCAACGATATCACCACGCCGGTGGCGGTCAACGAGTTCAAAAAAGCCGGCTTTGACAGCGTGTTTGATAAGGATCGCGTGGCGATCGTGCTGGATCACTTCGTCCCGAACAAGGATATCAAGGCGGCAGAGCAGTCCAAGCAATGCCGTGAATTCGCCTGTGCGCATTGTGTCAGCCATTTCTACGATGTGGGTAAAATGGGCATTGAGCACGCGTTGCTTCCTGAGCAGGGCGTGGTGACGGCGGGTGACTGCATCATTGGCGCAGACAGCCACACCTGTACCTACGGTGCACTCGGCGCGTTCTCGACCGGTGTCGGCAGTACCGACATGGCTGCCGGTATGGCGACCGGTATGGCGTGGTTCAAGGTTCCCGCCGCGATCCGATTTGAGTTAAAAGGCAAACTGCCGCAAAACTGCAGCGGTAAAGACGTGATCTTATACATTATTGGTAAGATCGGTGTGGATGGTGCGTTGTACCGCAGCATGGAATTCACCGGTGAGGGTGTTGGCTCGTTATCGATGGACGACCGCTTGTGCATCTGCAATATGGCGATCGAGGCGGGCGCGAAAAACGGCATTTTCCCCGTGGACGATACCACGCGTGAATATATGAAGGGTCGCTGTGAGCGTGAGCCGGTGGAATATACCGCCGATGCGGATGCCGAATACGAGCAGACGATCGAGATCGATCTGTCCGCGATGGTTCCCACCGTCAGCTGTCCGCATCTGCCGGAGAACACCAAGCCGGCGAGCGAGCTTTCCGACATCAAGATCGACCAGGTCGTTATCGGCAGCTGCACCAACGGTCGTATGGAGGATATGGAAACCGCCTGCCGCGTGCTCAACGGCAAGAAGATCGCCGACGGTGTGCGTTGCATCATCATTCCTGCCACCATGCAGATCATGCGTGAGTGTGTGGAGCGAGGCTACGTCACGGCGTTTATCGATGCCGGCGCGGTGGTATCCACCCCGACCTGCGGGCCGTGCCTCGGCGGTTACATGGGCATTCTGGCGGCGGGTGAGCGGTGTATCGCCACCACCAATCGCAACTTTGTCGGCCGTATGGGCCACGTGGACAGTGAAGTGTATCTGGCAAGTCCCGCCACGGCGGCCGCCAGTGCGCTGACCGGATATATTACCGAGCCGAAGGGGGTATAAGCGATGAAAACACAAGGGACCGTTTTTAAGTATCCCGACAACGTGGATACCGACGTCATCATCCCCGCACGGTATCTCAATACCTCCGATGCCAAGGAACTCGCGAAGCATTGCATGGAGGATATCGACACGGAATTTGTCAACAAGGTCAAGGCAGGGGACATTATGGTCGCTGGCTGGAATTTCGGTTGCGGCTCATCCCGTGAGCACGCGCCGCTGGTCATCAAGACCTGCGGTACGGGCTGTGTTATTGCCAAGAGCTTTGCGCGTATCTTCTATCGCAACGCCATCAATATCGGGCTTGCGATCCTAGAATGTGAGCAGGCGGCAGAGGAAATTTCCGCGAATGATGAAGTCAGCGTTGATTTTGACACCGGTATCATTTATAATGTGACTACCGGCAAACAGTATCAAGCAGAGCCGTTCCCGCCGTTTATTCAGAACATTATCCAAAAGGGCGGTCTGCTCGTCTCCTTGAAAGAAGAGTGATTTCGATGCAAAAGAATATTGCCGTTATCCGCGGTGACGGTATCGGTCCCGAGATCGTCGAGCAGGCGTTGCTTGTGCTCGGCAAGATCAGTGACTTATACGGGCATACCTTTACCTATACGGACGTTGACATGGGTGGTGTCGCCATTGATAAATGGGGCGACCCCCTGCCGGCAGACATGCTGGAAAACTGCGTGAACGCGGACAGTGTCCTGCTCGGTGCGGTCGGCGGTCCGAAATGGAACGACGTTCCCGGTGACAAGCGTCCCGAAAAAGGGCTCTTGCGCCTTCGTGCGGGCATGGGCGTGTATTCCAACAACCGTCCGGCGAAGATCTGGCCGCAGTTGGCGGCGGCATCCCCGCTCAAAGCCGAGATCGTCGAAAAGGGCATTGATTTTATCATCGTGCGGGAGTTGATCGGCGGTATCTATTTCGGCAGTCACACCACCGAGGTGATTGACGGCGAAAAGAGCGCTGTAGATATTTTACAGTACAGCGAGAGCGAGATCGAGCGGATCGGTCGGATCGGCTTTGAGACTGCTCGCAAGCGTTCGGGAAAGCTTTGCTCGGTGGAAAAGAGCAACGTGCTGGATTCCAGTCGTTTGTGGAAAGCGGTCATGCACCGCCTTGCCGAGGAGTATCCCGACG
Source organism: uncultured Eubacteriales bacterium (assembly GCA_964490085.1). Classification (GTDB taxonomy): domain Bacteria; phylum Bacillota; class Clostridia; order Oscillospirales; family Acutalibacteraceae; genus RGIG3009. The sequence goes on from CAZBAO010000018.1 coordinate 5,785, forward strand.
TGGAGCTTTCGGATATGCTGGTGGATAACTGCGCGATGCAGATCGTGAAGGACCCGTCGCAGTTTGACGTGGTCGTTACCGAGAATATGTTTGGTGATATTCTGTCGGACGAGGCGTCGATGATCACGGGCTCGATCGGCATGATCCCGTCGTCCAGTCTGGGTGCGACGAGCAACGGTCTGTACGAGCCGATCCACGGCTCGGCGCCGGACATCGCCGGTATGGATCTTGCCAACCCCATCGGCACGATCCTGTCCGCGGCGATGATGCTGCGTTTCAGTTTTGATATGCCGGCGGAAGCCGACTGCATTGAACGGGCGGTGTCCGCGGTGTTGGACGCAGGGTATCGCACAGCGGATATTTATTCCGACGGCTGCAGGAAGATCGGTTGTGCCGAAATGGGACGGCAGATCCTGGAAAACATGAGGAAGGAATGATACGATGAAGTTGTCCGGCTCCGATATTATCGTGCGCACCCTCATTGAGCAGGGCTGCGACGTCGTGTTCGGATATCCCGGCGGCCAGATCATCAACGTGTACGATTCGCTTTATAAATACCAAGACGAATTGAAGCACGTGCTGACAGCGCACGAGCAGGGCGCGGCGCACGCCGCCGACGGCTATGCGCGCGCGACCGGTAAGGTCGGTGTGGTGATTGCCACATCCGGTCCCGGCGCGACCAATCTGGTGACGGGTATCGCAACCGCATACTTAGACTCTGTGCCGATCGTTGCCATTACCGGTAACGTACCGAGCTCCGGTATCGGCACCGACAGCTTTCAAGAGATCGATATTACCGGTATCACCCTGCCGATCACCAAGCACAACTATTTTGTGGGATCGGTGGAAAACTTAGCGGATACCATCCGTGACGCGTTCCGTCTGGCGCAGTCTGGTCGTCCCGGTCCGGTGCTGATCGACGTGCCGAAGGACGTGCAGATCGCGATGTGCGAGTACGAGGCACAGCCGCCGGTACAGCCCGATGAAAAACAGGCGGCTAAGGACGTTCGCATTGAGCAGGCGGCGGTTTGCATCAATGAGGCGAAGCGCCCGTTTGTGTATTTCGGCGGCGGATTGATGACCGGCGAGGCGCAGGATGAATTGTTGGCACTTGCCGACAAGATCGATGCACCGCTCGGCTGTTCGATGATGGGTATTTCGGGTGTGCCGACCGATCATCCGCGATTTCTCGGTATGCAGGGCATGCACGGGCATTACGCGTGCTCCATGGCGATGCACAAGGCCGATTGCATTATCGCGCTGGGCGTTCGTTTCAACGATCGCGTGACCGGTAACCGTGCCAAGTTTGCTAAAGGCGCGAAGATCGTACATATTGATATTGACGGCGCGGAGCTTTCTAAGACGGTCGAGGCAACTTACGGACTTCGTGGTGACGTGAAAAAGACGTTACAAAAGCTGTTGCCGTTGGTCGACAAACAGGAGCGGCCGAAGTGGCAGGGAAAAATTGCGGAGCTTCGTCACGAAGAAGCGGAAAGTGCCGACAATCGCGAGGGGATGACGCCTCGCGCAGTGCTGAACGTGCTGAACCGTCATCTGGGCGAGAACACACCGGTTGCCACCGACGTGGGACAGCATCAGATGTGGACGGCACAGCACGCGAAGTTCCGTCACGACCGCCGATTTATTTCCAGTGGCGGTCTCGGTACGATGGGATTTGGTATGGGCGCTGCGATCGGTGCACAGATGGGCACCGGCGAGCATACGGTGCTGGTCACCGGCGACGGCAGCTTCGGTATGTGCTTAAACGAGCTTGCCACCGCGGTATCGCAAAACGTGCCGCTTGTGGTTTTGTTGCTCAACAACGGTGTGCTCGGCATGGTGCGTCAGTGGCAGACCCTATTCTTTGATAAGCACTATTCCAACACGGTTCTTGACCGTAAGACGGACTTCGTGAAGTTGGCGGAAGCGTTCGGTGCCAAGGGGTTGCGTGCCACGACGTTGGACGAGCTGGATGCCGCTCTCAGCGAGGCGTTTTCCACAAACGGGCCGTGTGTTGTGGAATGTTTCGTCGATAAAGACGAGTTCGTTCTCCCGATGCTGCCGCCCGGCGGGTCGATGGACGATATCATAGTAAGGATAGGTGACTGAGATGAACCGATTTACCGTAGCCATTCTGGTCAACAACCAGTTCGGTGTACTGAACCGAGTCACCAGCATGTTCCGTCGCCGTCAGTTTAACATCAGTTCGCTGACCGTGAGTGAAACGGAGTCGACCGACTTTTCCCGTATTACCGTTCAGTCGGAGGGTGACGAGGTCAGCAAACAACAACTCATTAACCAGTTGTACAAGTTGCCGGACGTGCGTTCCGTTGTGGAATTGGATCCGCTGGAAACGGTCAGCCGCGAACTGCTACTGATTAAGGTAGAACATTCGCCGCAGAACCAAAGCGAGATCCGCGCCGCGTCGGATGCATACGAAGGCAAGATCGTGGACTATACCAAGGATGCCATGATCATTCAAATGGTCGGTGATAGCCGCAAGATCGATAATTTCCTCGATCTGATGAAAGACTTCACCATCTTGGAAATCTGTCGGACAGGTGTCGTATCGCTGGAACGCGGTGCGGTCACCATTCAACGAGTAACGAATTTATAAGAAAGAAGGAACCTACCATGAACAGAATCTTTTATCAGCAGGATTGCGATCTGCAGAAGCTCGCCGGCAAGACCGTTGCCATCATCGGCTACGGCTCTCAGGGTCACGCTCACGCGCTCAACTTAAAGGACAGCGGCGTGGACGTCGTCGTCGGTCTGTATGAGGGCAGCAAGAGCTGGGCGAAGGCTGAGGCGCAGGGCCTTAAGGTCATGACCTCCGCCGAGGCTGCGAAGGCTGCCGACATCATCATGATCCTCATCAACGATGAGAAGCAGGCAAAACTCTACAAAGAGAGCATTGAGCCGAATCTGACCGAGGGTAAGACCTTGGCGTTTGCACACGGCTTTAACATTCACTTTGGCTGCATCAAACCCCCGAAGAACGTTAACGTTATCATGATCGCCCCCAAGGGCCCCGGTCACACCGTTCGCAGTGAGTATCAAGTCGGCAAGGGCGTGCCCTGCTTGATCGCGGTCGAGCAGGATGCGACGGGCGACGCGCTGGAGATCGGTCTGGCGTATGCGCTCGGTATCGGCGGCGCTCGCGCGGGCGTGCTGGAGACCAACTTCCGCACCGAGACCGAAACCGACCTGTTCGGTGAGCAGGCGGTGCTGTGCGGCGGCGTGTGCGCGCTGATGCAGGCCGGCTTTGAAACGCTGGTCGAGGCGGGCTACGATCCGCGCAACGCGTATTTCGAGTGCATCCACGAGATGAAGCTCATCGTTGACCTCATCTATCAGAGCGGCTTTGCCGGCATGCGCTATTCCATCTCCAATACCGCGGAGTACGGCGATTATATTACCGGACCGAAGATCATCACGGAGGAGACCAAGAAGGCGATGAAGAAAGTACTGTCCGACATTCAGGACGGTACCTTTGCCAAGGATTTCTTGCTCGATATGTCGGATGCCGGCTCGCAGGTGCATTTCAACGCCATGCGTAAGCTCGCGTCTGAGCATCCGTCCGAGGTCGTCGGTGCGGATATCCGCAAGCTGTACAGCTGGAGCGACGAGGATAAACTCATCAATAACTAAACCAAAAGCGCAGGATGCCCCAAGCGGCATCCTGCGCCTACTCCGTATTAAAGGCAGGGTTGCTGTATGATAAAGGATAAAATTGTTGACGGCTGCCAAAACGCGCCGCACCGAAGTCTGTATCACGCGCTGGGCTTGACCCGCGAGGAGCAGGCGAGACCGCTGATCGCGGTCGTCAGCTCGTATAACGAGATCGTGCCGGGTCACATGAATCTGGATAAGATCGTAGAGGCTGTAAAACTGGGTGTCGCGATGGCGGGCGGTACGCCGATCGTATTCCCCGCGATCGCGGTGTGCGACGGTATCGCCATGGGGCACGAGGGCATGAAATATTCGCTGGTGACGCGTGATCTCATCGCGGATTCCACCGAAGCGATGATCCGCGCACACGGCTTTGACGGCGTGGTCATGGTTCCCAACTGTGATAAAAACGTGCCGGGTCTGTTGATGGCGGCCGCGCGCGTGAACATTCCCACCGTGTTCGTCAGCGGCGGCCCGATGCTCGCAGGCCGTGTGGACGGTAAAAAGACCAGCCTTTCCAGCATGTTTGAAGCGGTGGGTGCGTATTCGTCCGGCAAGATCGACGAGAAGCAGTTGACGGTGTGCGAAATGAACACCTGTCCGACCTGCGGTTCTTGCTCGGGTATGTATACCGCGAACTCCATGAACTGCCTGACGGAAGTGCTTGGCATGGGCCTTCGCGGCAACGGTACCATTCCGGCGGTGTATTCGCAGCGTATCGAGCTTGCAAAGCACGCCGGTATGCAGGTGATGGAACTGGTGAAACAGAATATCCGTCCCCGTGATATTATGAATGCGCGTTCCATCCGCAACGCGTTGATCGCGGATATGGCGCTGGGTTGCTCTACCAACTCGATGCTGCATCTGCCGGCAATCGCGAATGAGTGCGGTGTGGAGTTCAGTCTGGACATGGCAAACGAGCTGAGCGCCGTGACACCGAATCTGTGTCATTTAGCACCTGCCGGCCCGACGTATATGGAAGATTTAAACGAAGCGGGCGGTGTGTACGCGGTTCTCAAAGAGCTCAGCAAGCTGGATCTGCTGGATCTGGATGTACTGACCGTCACCGGTAAGACGATGGGCGAGAATATCGCCGATGCGATCAACCGTGATCCGTCAGTCATCCGTCCCGTGGAGGAGCCTTATTCCGCGACCGGCGGTATTGCCGTGCTCAAGGGCAACCTTGCACCTGAGGGCAGCGTGGTAAAACGCTCTGCCGTATTACCTGAAATGTTGGTGCACGAGGGACCCGCCCGCGTGTTTGACTGCGAAGAAGACGCCCAAGCTGCCATTAACGCCGGCAAGATCAAGCCGGGTGACGTGGTAGTTATCCGCTACGAGGGCCCGAAAGGCGGTCCCGGTATGCGTGAAATGCTCAACCCCACCTCTGCCATTATGGGTATGGGTCTGGGCAACAGCGTGGCGCTCATCACCGACGGTCGATTCAGCGGCGCTACCCGCGGTGCGTGTATCGGTCACGTGTCCCCCGAAGCCGCATCCGGCGGTGTGATCGGTGTGGTGCAAGAGGGCGACATCATCAGCATCAACATTCCGGAAAACACGCTGGAGCTCAAAGTGGACGACACCGAGCTTGCCGAGCGTATGAAGGCTTTTGTTCCGAAAAAGAAGGAGCTTTCCGGTTATCTCAAACGCTATGCCGCGCTGGTTTCCAGCGGTGCGAAAGGTGCGATCTTGAACGGATGAACACCCGATTTTTACACGTACAATTGCAGTCGTTGACCGTATTCCGCGCGTTGCTTGACGATCCTGTGATCGTGGCGCTGTGCCGATATCTCGGTACGCCGCCGTCTGACACCGCGAAAGCGGTATCCGCATACGCGGCGTTCGTTGCCGAGGTGTACAACACCGGCGCCGAGACCTTTGCTGCGTACGTACAGGGGCTTGTCAACGACGATGAAAACGCGTATATCCGCTTGATCGGCAAAGGCGAGCAGCCGCCCGCAGAGATGGAACGGTGCGCGCAGTCGGAGCTCGGCATTTTGCAAACGGTTGCCGATCTGACGGCAACCGAGCTGTGTGCTGAGCTTGCGTGGAGCGGCTACCTGCCGGCGTTTCCGGTGGGGAAGGTCGATCTTGTCGGTGATTATGAGGTGCGGTGCGCCAATGTTGATCGCTATGGGTACGGTATGTACGCCAAGCACCGTATGTTTTACGTCAGTCCCGAGAACAAGATCGTGCCGGTGTATCATCCCGACCGCACTCGCTTGTCGTCTCTGGTGGATTATGAGCGCGAAAAGCAGATCATCGTGGACAACACGGTGGCACTGTTAGAGGGCAAGCCCGCCGCCAATATTTTGCTCACGGGAGATGCCGGTACCGGCAAATCCTCCACCGTCAAAGCGGTAGTCAACGAGCTTCACGACCGCGGTCTTCGCATTTTAGAGGTTCGCAAGGAGCAGCTGCACGCGATCCCGTCCATACTGGATTCGCTGAGCAGTAATCCGTTGAAATTTATCTTGTTTATCGACGATCTGTCGTTCCAGAAGGACGACGACAATTTCAGTGCACTCAAAGCGATCCTGGAGGGCTCGGTCTCCACCAAGGCGCAGAATGTGGTGGTGTATGCCACCAGCAACCGCCGCCACTTGGTCAAGGAGACCTTCTCCGACCGTGACGGTGACGATATTCACCGCAATGATACGATGCAGGAGATCATCTCGCTGTCGGCGCGGTTCGGTATTCATATTACCTTCCAAAAGCCGGATAAACAGACCTATCTTGATATCGTGCGGCATTTAGCCGCCGAACGCGGTCTCGCACACGATCCCGACGAGTTGGATCTGCTTGCCGAACGGTTTGCATTGGATAAGGGCGGCCGTTCCGCCCGCGCCGCGAAGCAGTTTATTGATGGTTTGACCGCATCAGAAAATTAACAGAATCCCCGCTCGTTTGAGCGGGGATTCTTTGATGATTTTTTATTCTTCCGTTTCGGTGCTTGGCAACGCGAGGAGGTTGTCGGCTTCGTCGGCTTCGACTTCTTCCACATTGCGCAGATTGCGCAGGATGATGTTGTTGCGTTTGCGGGCATCGTCTAAAACGTTGCCGGCCTCGTCCACCTTTTTCTTGGCCTTTTCCAAAAGACCCTCGAACTTGTCGTACTGTGTTTTGACCGCACCGAGCACCTTCCACACCTCGGCGGCGCGCTTGTCTAAAGCGACTGTGCGGAAGCCGATCCGCAGGGTGTTGAGGAACGCGGTGATGGTGGTCGGACCACACACCATAACGCGGTATTTGTTCTGCAAATCTTCTGCCAAACCGGGACGGCGCAGGATCTCGGCATACAAGCCTTCGGTTGGGAGAAACATGATCGCAAAATCGGTGGTCTTGGGTACATCAATGTACAGATCGGCAATGGTTTTTGCCTCGTTGCGGATGGTGCGCTCCAGCGCCTTTGTTGCGGCTTCGGCTGCTTCCTTGTCTGCTTTTTCGGCGGCATCCACCAATCGTGCGTAATCCTCTTGCGGGAATTTCGAGTCGATGGGCAGCCAAATATAGGTGCCGTCCTCGTCGCGGGACGGGATCTTTACGGCAAATTCCACCTGCTCGCGGTTGCCGCGGATGGAAACGTTTTGCGCGTATTGCTCGGCGGTGAGGGTCTGCTCTAAAATATTGCCGAGCTGTACCTCTGCCCACGTGCCGCGTGCTTTGACGTTGGTCAGCACACGCTGTAGGTCGCTGACACCGCTTGCCAGCTCTTTCATCTCACCGAGCGATTTATACACGCTTTGCAGTTGCTCTCCCACCGTTTTAAAGCTGGAATCCAAACGCTTCGTGAGCGTGCTTTGCAACTTTTCATCGACGGTCTCCCGCATCTGATCCAGCTTTTTCTCATTGCTTTCCTGTAAACCGCGCACCGCGGTGGTGAGGGTGGCGTTTAGTTTTTCTTGATGCTCACCGGAAGCTTTGAGCGATTCCTTTTGCCCCTCGGTGATGGTCTGATTCATTTCCCTTAAGGCGTTGTTCAGCTCTTGACGGGTGCTGCGCACTTCGTCGCGCAACCGACGCTCCGATTCCTCTAAATGCTCACGGGAATCGGTTTTGGGTTTGCGTACCAAAAGCAGGATCTGCAGGGCGATCACCAATACCAGCAGAGCCGCGATCACGTACAGTTCCATATTTATTCAAGCTCCTGTAACTCTTCTTCTATTTTTTCCTTCTTATCCGGCTTATTGTTTTTGCCATCCTTGATGACCTTGACATCCTCGCGGTTCAGCAGGACGGGTGGGGAATCCGGTGCTTTTTCTAAGCGCACCTTCAGATTGCCCGACAGAATATTTACCTCTACCACCGTACCGCGTCCCTCGGGCGTGTTGACAAGGGCACCCTGTTTCGGCGTTACTTTAATGAGTGAGGAATAGGTATCCTGCTCATACTTTAAGCAACACATCAGTCTACCGCACGAGCCGGAAATTTTCGTGGGGTTGAGGGACAAGCCCTGTTCCTTTGCCATTTTGATGGATACCGGCTGGAAATCGGGCAGGAACTGTGCACAGCACAACGGTCTGCCGCAGATGCCAAGTCCGCCGAGCATTTTGGCTTCGTCGCGCACACCGATCTGGCGCAGCTCGATACGGGTGTGGAACAGACCCGCCAGATCCTTGACGAGGTTACGGAAATCCACGCGCCCGTCAGCGGTGAAATAGAACAGGATCTTGGAGTTGTCGAAGGCATACTCCGCACTGATGAGCTTCATATCCAGTTTGTGTGCCGCAACGCGCTCCTCACAAAGCTTCAGTGCACGGACTTCTTTTTCGGCGTTCTCCTTGGCGTGACGAACGTCCTCTGCGGTTGCCGGCCGCACCACGTCCTTTAGCGGCTTAATGATCTCGGAATCCTCCATATCGCGGTTTCCCATTACTACCTCGCCGCACTCTAAGCCGCGGGCAGTTTCCACGATGGCGTGATCCCCCTTGCGGAAGGTGTATCCCGCCGAGGCGAAATAATACACCTTTCCCATGTTCTTAAAGCGAATACCGATGATATTCGTCATTGTGATCCTCTCCTATCGTCCTGCGGCGCGGCGCAGCCGTGCGCAGAGAATGGTTAAAAATAATGCGTGGTTCATGTTAAAGAACCGTGCCGTTTGCAGTTCCTCGATTACCGAGATCAGCGAGAGAAGCTGTTCGCGCGTCAGTGACCGCGAAAGCGCTTCGGCGGTTTCCGGCGAGGTTCCTAAAAACGCCTTGTGGCCGAACCGACGAACCAGTGCGTCACGAAAGATCAGCTTCAGGCCGCTGAGCACTGCCGTGACGCGATCCTTCTGCTTTTCGAGCGGCGCGGTGGCGGTGAGTAGTGTCAGCTCCGTCGGTGCGGTGATAGCGGAGGCAATGGACGGAAGCAGATTCAAAATGTCCTTGTACGAGCCGTCCGACAAGCCGTTCAGTGCTTGCCCGATGATCCCTCCCCACAGTACCGCCGCACGCGTTACCTCTTCTTCGGAGCAATCCGGCAACCGACGGCGCAGTACCGCGACGGCTTCCTCGGTCGACACACCGCTAAGCGGCACGGCAAAGACGCGGGATCGCACGGTTTCGAGCAGTTGAGAGCGTTGCTCACAGGTCAACACAAAGCGCACGAGCGCAGGCGGTTCTTCCAAAACCTTGAGCAACGAATTTTGTGCCTGCTCGGTCATGTTCTGTACATCGCACAGAATGAAGACGCGCACCGGTGCTTCGTTGGGAAGCACGTATACCTCTTCGCGCAGCTCGCGCACGACGTCAATATGGAACGATCGCGCCTCGCCGCCTCCGCCGATCTCGGTAACGTCGGGATGGTTTCCCGAAAACACTTTATGGCAAGCGGGACAAGTCCCGCAGGGCTTCTCGCCCGTGCTGCGGCATACCGCTGCCGCAGCGATCTGCCGAGCAAGTGTACGGCGGCCGCTCCCCGCCGGTCCTTCAACAAGAACGGCGTGCGGAAACGCACCGGCGTCCAAACGGGAGGAAAGCAGTGCTTTTGCCGCTTGATTGCCTGCAAAAACAGAACCGTCCGGTAACGTCCAGTTCATGTGCCATCCTCCTTCATACCATACTTGTTCTAATTATACCGCACTTTTGCTCACCTGACAAGAATTTTCTTGACTTTTATACCGTAAGAGAGTCGAATCCCCCAATGCCTATAGGCAACCTTTTTGGTGCTTGTTCCGTTTTTGTCATTGGCAGGATGGCGTGTGGTGGAAAAAGCTGAGGCAATACGGGCGGAAAAACGCGGCGAAAACCATTGCGAGTTCGGTTCCCTTATGGTATAATGAAAAGCCATACCATTTTATTAAAACAGATGACAGGGGGGAGACCATGAGGACAAGATACGGCAGAGTTGTGATCCTGCTTTGCGTCATTGCTATCGTTTCATTGGCAATAACTGCGGCTTTCGGTGTGAAGACACCTCGAAAGCAGGAGGGATTATCCGTTGTTGCCAGTTTTTATCCCTTGTATACCGCGGCGCTGAACGTCGTCGGCTCGTGTGACGGCGTTACGGTCTCCTGCCTTACGCGACCCACGGCCGGTTGCTTGCACGATTACCAGTTATCTCCCTCCGAACGCGCGGCGCTCGGTGATGCAGACGTGCTGATCGAAAACGGTGCCGGTATGGAATCGTTTTTGGAAACGGTTTCGGAAACATTGCCGGAGCTGACCGTGATCGATACCTCGGCCGACATGGAGTTGCTTTTCTGTGAAGAGCATGACCACGGCCACGACCATGAGCACGGTGTTAATGCGCATTTGTGGGTAGAGCCTTCTCGCTATGCCGAGCAGGTGCGGCAATTGCGTGACGGCTTGTGCGCGGCTGACCCTGCACGTAAAAACGAATATATCGCGAACGCGGAGGCGTATCTGCAAAAGATCGCCGTACTGGAGCAGGAGCTTGAAGAGGCGGTTTTGCCCTTTACCCATGCGCTGTTGTTCCATGATTCCATGGCGTACGTGGCGGATGCGTTGCAGCTTGATACCGTCGGGACGATCCTGCTTGGTGAGGATCGCGCCGCTTCGGCCGCCGAGCTTGCGGAGATCGCAGATGCGCTTAACGGCAAAGCGGTCTTGTTTTTATACGACGATCAGTACACGGCAATGTACGAATCCCTCATCGGATATGCCGACGAGGCGGCGATCGTTCGGTGGAATGTTGCCGTACAGCCTCAAAGCGGTGTAGCGGCGGAGGATGCGTGGCTGGTTGCCATGCGGCAAAATATAGACGCGTTAAAGGAGGCGGCGGCATGAGTTCGTGTGGATTGCATTGCTTGAAGATCTCACATATCGGCGTGCAGACAGACGGGCAGACGCTGTTGAAGGACGTCAATTTACACGTCCACTGCGGACAGCTTACCGCGATCATCGGGCGCAACGGTGCCGGAAAAAGTACGTTGCTCAAGGCCATCTTAGGAGAGATCCCGCATACCGGCAGTGTGGAGTTTTCCGGTCATAACGGTACGCCGATGTCGGGAGGAAAGCCGCGGATCGGGTATGTGCCGCAATCGCTGTCGATCGACCGCAATACGCCGGCATCGGTGTACGATATGCTGCTGTCGCTGACTGGCCGTTATCCGGCGTTTCTTCCCAAGCGTCGAAAGACCGCAGAGCAGTTTTGTGCGCATTTGGAACGATTTCATGCGGCCGATCTGCTGGATCAGCCGATCGGACGGTTATCCGGCGGTGAGCTGCAGCGGGTACTGCTCGCGGCGGCAATCCTGCCGACACCGGATCTGTTGATTCTGGACGAGCCGGTTTCCGGCGTGGATCACAGCGGCCTTGCGGAATTTTACGAGTTGCTGCATCAGCTGAAAGAACAAGAGGACATGGTGATCCTGCTCGTGTCCCACGATCTGGCTTATGTTCGTGAACACGCCGACAAGGTCGTACTGCTGGACAAGACGGTACAAGCCTTCGGAACGCCCCAAGAGGTGTTCCGAACCGAGGCATTTCGCAACGCTTTTGCAGGAGGTGATGCGGTATGATCGAAGCGATCGGTGAGATGTTCACCTACGATTTTATGCGTCGCGCACTGTTCGGTGTGCTGCTGATGATGCCGCTGTTTTCCTTGCTCGGCACGCTGGTGGTCAACAACGGGATGGCGTTTTTCTCGGACGCGCTCGGTCATTCCGCTTTGACGGGGGCGGCGATCGGCATGTTGTTCGGTCTCGCTGATCCGAGTCCGGTCATGCTGGTCTTTGCGATCCTTTTTGCACTGCTGATGAACGCGATTCGTCGTTCGCGCTTGTCCTCCACCGACACGGTCATCAGCGTGTTTGCTTCCTCCGGACTGGCACTTGGTCTGGTGCTGTTTTCGAAAAACAGCAGCTTTTCGGGGTATCAAAGTCTGCTGATCGGTGACGTTTTATCCATTACCGATACGCAGCTGTGGATATTGGCGGGGACCTTGCTTGCCGTCGTGATCGTTTGGGTGTTGTGCTTTAACGGATTCTTTTCCGTGGCGCTCAGTCCGTCGCTTGCGCACAGCAAGGGGTTGCCCACAAAGTGGCTTGACAACCTGTTCGTTGTGGTACTGGCGGTCGTGGTCATGCTGTCGGTGCGCTTAGTGGGGCTGCTGCTCATCAATGCGATGCTGATCCTGCCTGCCGCGGCGGCGCGAAACATCGCGCGCGGATTGCGCAGCTATGTGCTGCTTTCGCTGACCTTTTCGCTGTTTTCGGGCCTTCTCGGACTGACGCTGTCGTATCTGAATGCGATCGCTACCGGCCCGACGATCGTGCTCGTTAGTGCGGCGGTGTTCTTCGGAACCTTTTTCATTGCTCGCCGCGAAAAAGCATAAAAACAACGCCCGCTGCCACTGCAGCGGGCGCTTTCATTATTCTTCGGATGCGGGTTCTTGCTTGACGATATGCACCAAGTCGATGCGGCGTTCGTCCATTTTGAGAACGGTCAATTCGACGCTTTCAAAAAGAACGGTTGCGTGCTCCTCTTCGGTGGGGATACGCCCTAACTGATCAATAAGGAAGCCGGCAAGGGTATCGTAATCGCCCTCCGGAAAGTCTACGCCCAGCAGTTCACCGACTTCGTCGATCGCCATCGAGCCGTCCACCTCAAAGGTGTTGTCACCGGTCTGCTTGACTTCTTCTTCCTCGTTGTCGTATTCGTCCTGAATACTGCCCACGATGGATTCCAGCAGATCCTCCATCGACACGATGCCGGCGAGGCCGCCGTACTCATCTACCGCCATGGCGAGCTGAATGTGTTTTTCGGTCATTTCCGCGAACAGATCGTCACAGCGCTTGGAGCCGGGCACGAAATGTGCCTTGTGCATCAGTGAGCGGAGGGTGAGATCTTCGGGAAGCGGCTTACCCACATACGGGAGCAGATCCTTGATATGCAGGATACCGATCACGTGGTCGATGTCTTCTTCGTAGATCGGCACGCGGGAGAACCCTTTTTCGATACTGATCGCCAGAGCGTCCTGCACCGAATCCTCCACATCGACGGCTTCAACGTCGGTGCGAGGGGTCATGATATCCTCCGCGGTCATTTCACTGAACTCAAAGATGTTGTTGATCATATCCTTCTGGGATTCCTCAATGACACCTTTTTCTTCGCCGGCATCCACCAGTTCACGGATATCCTCCTCCGTGACATTGCGGCGGCGGGTGACCAGACGGGACATCGCTTTCCAAAAGATAGACGGAGCGTTTGATAAATTACCGTCAGACGCAGGGTCAGACATGGTTTGTTATTTCTCCTTTCGAAATTGTCTATACGACCACACTATACCTCATTGACGGCGATTTGTCAAATTTTCGCCCGTAAATCGGAAAAATATTTACAAATCGTTGTTAATTTTTTGTCAAAAAATCCGCCGCTATCCCTTTACACTGGTAAAAATTTGTGTTATGATATGCGGTGGTGTGTATAGATCCTTATTTATTATCCTAAAGGGAGGAAATATTCATGGCAAGAAAATTCAAAACCATGGACGGTAACAACGCCGCGGCGCACGTATCCTATGCGTTCACCGAGGTTGCGGGTATCTACCCGATCACCCCGTCCAGCCCGATGGCCGACTACGTTGACC
>CAZBAO010000019.1:0-19329 GCA_964490085.1 uncultured Eubacteriales bacterium
TTGTCGATGGTCAACATGGAACTTCACTCCTTAACAGACACAAAAACCCTGCCTCTTCCCAATAAAGAGACAGGGTTTTACAGTTGTTGTAAAAACCTTGCGGTACCACTCTTTTTGCCATACACGTATGGCCACTCACGGCGATCTGACAATCGCGCCCCCGGATAACGGTGGGTTGCCGGCCTTCCTACTGAGGAATTCTCCCGTTCAGCTTGGCACTCCGGGGCCAGTATACCGTTCTCCGTCTGTCGGCTTACACCACCCGCCGACTCTCTGCATTCGGGAATGAAACGGCTTTCTCCCCATCATCGTATTCAGTGATTTGCTAAATTATATCACTACTTTAGCACGGTGTCAAGTATAATTATTCAATAACTTTGATCCAACCCTCAGGGCCTTCGATCTCGCCCATCTGGATACCGCGCAGGGTGTCATATAACTTCTGAATGACCGGACCCATACCGGCAAATTCGATCTCCCTGCCGTGGTCAACAATCTTACCGACCGGCGAGATAACCGCCGCCGTGCCGCACAGACCGCATTCGGTAAACTGATCGATCTCGGACAGCTTGATCTCGCGCTGCTCCACGTCCATCCCTAAATACTGCTCCGCCACCTGCATCAGCGAACGGCGCGTGATGGAGGGAAGGATCGTATCGGATTTCGGGGTGACGAGCTTGCCGTCTTTGGTCACGAAAATAATATTCGCACCGCCGGTCTCCTCAATAAAGGTGCGCGTGGCGGAATCCACGTACACGTTTTCATCGTATCCGCAGTTGTGCGCATCCACAATATTGCGCAGGCTCATCGCATAGTTGAGTCCCGCCTTGATGTTACCGGTGCCCTTGGGTGCGGCACGATCCAGATCCGAAATGCGCAGCGTCAGAGGCTTGACACCACCCTTGAAATACGGACCGACCGGTGTCGCAAAAACGCGGAACTGATACTCGGTCGCGGGTTTCACACCGATGACCGCGTTACTGCCGAACATAAACGGGCGCAGATAAAGGGAAGCCCCCGAACCGTACGGCGGCACCCAGTCCTTGTTGGCTTTGACGACCTCCACGACCGCCTCTACAAAGCGCTCCTCCGGAAACACCGGCATCTCCAGACCCTTGCAGGAATCTGCCATACGGGCGGCGTTCATATCGGGGCGGAAGCAGACGATCTTGCCGTCCACCGTGGTATACGCCTTGAGTCCCTCAAAGCAGGTCTGCGCATACTGCAGCACACCGGCACATTCGGTCATTGTGATGGTAGCGTCCTCCGTTAATCCGCCGTCGTCCCACTTGCCGTCCTTATAATTCGCGACGTAGCGCTTATCGGTCTGCACGTACGCAAAACCGAGGTTGCTCCAGTCGATGTTCTTCTTATCCATATCCGACACCTCTTTGTCTATGATATTTCATTGTAGCACCGCTTTTTCCGTCGGTCAACAGTTTTTTATATGAAAAGACCGGCTGTGAACAGCCGGTCTAAAACATTTTTATTTGATCAGGCTCTGTCCGTCCATCTCAGCGGGTTGTGTAAGGCCCAGGATCTCGAGCATCGTGGGTGCGATATCGCACAGGCGACCGCCGTCCTCACGCAGCTCGCACGGATGACCCACCACACAGAACGGTACCGGATAGGTGGTGTGTGCCGTGAACGGCGACGTACCGTCGTCCTCCAGCATCTTGTCCGCATTGCCGTGGTCAGCGGTGATCAGTGCCACACCGCCCATTTCCAGAACGGCATCCACCGTTTTGCCGACGCAGGTATCCACCGCTTCCACCGCCGCTTTCGCCGCGTCAAACACGCCGGTATGACCGACCATGTCGCAGTTCGCGTAGTTGAGGATGATCACGTCGTACTTGCCGGAACGGATGCGCTCCACGACTGCGTCACACACGGGATGCGCGCTCATTTCGGGCTGTAGATCGTAGGTCGCGACCTTCGGGGAATTGATAAGCACGCGATCCTCGCCCTCAAACTCACGCTCCACGCCGCCGTTGAAGAAGAACGTCACGTGTGCGTATTTCTCGGTCTCCGCGATACGCAGCTGCGTCATACCGTTCTTGCCGAGATACTCGCCCATAGTATTGTTCAAGGACTGCGGGCGGAACGCAACGTCCACGTTCGGCATCGTCGCATCGTACTGTGTCATGCATACATAGGTGAGCGGGAAGAAGCCGTTTTTACGCTCAAAGCCGGCAAACTCCGGATCCACAAAGGTGCGGGTGATCTCACGCGCACGGTCGGGACGGAAGTTGAAGAACACCACGCTGTCTCCCGCTTTGATCCTGCCGTTTTCATCGCACACGGCAGGCACCACGAACTCGTCGGTCACGCCCTCGTCGTACGATCTCGCCATCACGTCCACCGCGTCCGTATTCTGCACGCCCTCGCCGTACACCATCGCGGCATACGCTTTTTCCACGCGCTCCCAGCGATTGTCGCGATCCATCGCATAGTAACGGCCCATCACGGTCGCCACACTGCCGACACCGATCTCGTTCATCTTCGCCTGCAGCTGTGCCACGAAATCCTTGCCCGAAGTCGGCGGCACGTCGCGGCCGTCCATCAGGCAATGCACGAACACGTTATTGACACCGGACTTCTTTGCCATCTCCAGCAACCCGTACAAATGGGTCAGGTGACTGTGTACACCGCCGTCGGACAAAAGTCCGATGAGGTGCAGGGCTTTCTCGCCCTTGGCGTTGTCCATCGCGTTTTTTAGAGCGGCATTCTCAAAGAAATCACCGTCGTTAATGGATTTGGTGATGCGGGTCAGCTCCTGATACACCACGCGTCCGGCACCGATGTTGGTATGACCGACCTCACTGTTGCCCATCTGCCCGTCCGGAAGACCGACGTCCATGCCGGAAGCACCGATGGCGGTAAACGGATTTTCGGCAAAGATCTTAGAAAGGTTGGGCGTATTGGCGGCTTTGATGGCGTTGCCCATCACACCGTCGTTCAGACCGAAGCCGTCCATAATAATCAGCACTAAAGGTTTTTTCATGTTGCGTCTCCATTCATTATACAGGATACAGGCGCAAGATTTTTAACAAACCTTGCGCCCGATGTTGAAAACTTATTTCGCCGCCGCGACGATGGTGGCAAAGTCCGCGGGCTTCAGCGAAGCGCCGCCGATCAAGCCGCCGTCGACATCCGACTGTGCGAGCAATTCAGCCGCGTTTGCTGCGTTCATCGAACCGCCGTACTGGATGGTGACGGCTTTCGCGGCATCCGCGTTGTACAGACCTGCGATCACGTCACGGATCTGTGCGCAGACCTCGTTTGCCTGCTCCGCCGTAGCGGTACGACCCGTACCGATTGCCCAGACCGGCTCGTACGCGATGATCACGCGTGCGAGCTCTTCCTCGGACACGCCGCCGAGCGCGACCTTCGTCTGCATGGCAACGATCTCGCCGGTGATGCCCTGCTCACGCTGTTCGAGGTACTCGCCCACGCACAGGATGACGGTGAGACCCGCATCCAACGCGGCGCGCATACGCTTCTGAACGGTAACGTCGGTGTCGCCGAAATAGGTGCGGCGTTCGCTGTGACCTAAGATCACGTAGCCGACTTCCATTGCTTTGAGCATTTCAGCGGAGATCTCGCCGGTGTACGCACCGGATTTCTCCCAGTGGCAGTTCTGAGCGGCAACGCCGATCTTGCTGCCCTTGACAGCCTCCAGAGCCGCCGGCAGATCCACAAACGGAACACCGACAACCACGTCGCAGGTCGCGTCTGCCACCAACGGCTTGATCGCCTCGATCAATTCAACAGCCTCTGCGGGAGTCTTATTCATTTTCCAGTTGCCCGCAATAACATACTTACCCATACCCGTATTCCTATCCTTTCTCGGATTATTTATCGCTCATAGCCACGATTCCGGGGAGCTCTTTGCCCTCTAAGAATTCCAGAGAAGCACCGCCGCCGGTGGAGATGTGGCTCATCTTGTCGCCAAAGCCCAGCGTGTTGACAGCCGCCGCGGAATCGCCGCCGCCGATGATGGTGGTAGCGTCGGTCTCCGCAAGCGCCTTGGCAACCGCAATGGTGCCCTCTGCCAGAATGGGGTTCTCAAACACACCCATCGGGCCGTTCCACACGACCGTCTTGGCGGACTTGACTTCGTTTGCAAACAGCTCAGCCGTTTTCGGACCGATATCCAAGCTCATCATATCCGCGGGAATCGCGTCTGCTGCCACGACCTCAACGTCGATCGGGCCGTCGATCGGATCGGGGAAGGACTTGGCGATCTTGCAATCGACCGGCAACAGGAGCTTGACGCCTTTCTGCTCCGCACGCGCGAGCATCTCACGGCAGTAGTCGATCTTCTCGGTATCCAGCAGCGAGGTGCCGACCGAGTAACCCTTCGCCGCGAGGAAGGTATACGCCATACCGCCGCCGATGATGAGGGTGTCCGCTTTGTTGAGCAGGTTCTCGATAACGTTCAGCTTGTCCGCAACCTTCGCACCACCAAGGATGGTAACGAAGGGACGAACCGGATTTTCCACGGCGTTGCCGAGGAACTCGATCTCTTTCGCCATCAGGTAGCCGTTCGCAGATTCCTCCACATAGGATGCCACACCGACGGTGGAGCAGTGCGCACGATGTGCCGCACCGAACGCGTCGTTCACGAACAGATCGCACAGGGATGCGAGGTCTTTGGAGAACGCCTCGCCGTTCTTGGTCTCCTCTGCACGGTAGCGGGTGTTCTGCAGCAGAACGATCTCGCCGTCCTTCATCGCCTCGACCGCTTTGCGGGCGTTGTCACCGACGACTTCGTCGTCTGCCGCGAATACGACCTTGCAGCTGAGCTTCTCGCTGAGGCGCACCGCGACCGGTGCCAGCGAATATTCCGGCTTAGGCTCGCCCTTCGGCTTGCCGAGATGGGAGCAAAGAATGACTTTCGCGCCCTGATCCATCAAATACTTGATCGTGGGAAGAGCCGCGACGATGCGGTTTTCATCCGTGATGACGCCGTTTTTCAGCGGCACGTTGAAATCGCAGCGCACCAAAACGCGCTTGCCCTTTACCTGCAGATCTTCCACGGTTTTCTTGTTCAAGAGATTCATAAGGATTCCCCTTTCTTATCGGTGTCCCTTTTCCCACCGGAAAAACGACCCATATCAGAATTATTTTACCCTGTTTTTTCCTGTTTTTCAAGACTTTGACGAAAATTTAACGAATAAACTAAAATAAGACGAAAAAACCGCACGAATTTCGTACGGTTCATGGCTCAGCTTCGCCATTTTCGGTTGCGGTTGTAACGCACATTGAGCACTACATAGCCCGCCACCGCCAAAATCAAAACAATGAGAAGCGCCAGCGTCCAACCGGAGAACAGAAAATCACGCACATCGCACCACGCGGCATACAGGAAACTGCGCGAAGCGCTCTCCCCCGCCGCGATCGGCACCGTACCGACCAAAGCCTCCCCGACGTACAACTCAAGTGTCCCGAGCACCTGTCCCGCCTCTATCGGGGCGACACATTCGTCTTCCGTTGTGACCACTCGTCGGGTAATCTGCTCGCTGTCGACCGATTCACCCAGTACCGTGGCAAGATCGCTGACCGGCACCAAGGTCACACTGCTTCGCTCTGCCGAATCGCGCACATTTATGCGACCGACGGGCTCGCTCTTACGCACTAATGTTTCATAGCGAAAATCCAAAAGCCCCCAGCGGATCAAACGCCGCGCATCCGCGTACGCGATGTTGGTCATGTTGCCCTTATCGTCCTTACGGGGGGCACCCATCACGATCGCCATGTATTCGTAGCCGTTGTTACCGCCGAACGCCATCAACGACAGCTCGCTTAATGTTCCGCCCGTTTTGCCGCCGAGGGCATAAGTGTAGAACGCCTCCGACGACTGGCGGATAAAATCACAGCTGGTCGGCCAGCTGCGCGTACTGCCGCCGGAGATCGGTGTAACGGTATACTGTGTCAGCTCCAACGCGTTGCGCACTACCGTATACTGCATCGCCGCACGGGAAAACACCGCCGCATCCCTTGCCGACATATATTGACCGTCCTCGTTAAGACCGACTACGTTGGTGAAATGGGAATTGGTACAGCCGAGCTCCTGCGCATACAGGTTCAGCCCCTCTACAAACGCATCTGGTGAGCCGCTGAGTACAGCGGCAAGCGTCACCGCACAATCGGCGGCGGTCTGGATGGCACAAAGCGTGAGCAGATCACGGAGCTTCCACGTTTCGCCAAAGTTCATCAGTGCCACGTGAAGTCCCGTTCCCGCCACGTAGTGGTTAAAGAGCTCCAGCGTATAGGTGCCGGTAACGGTATCCATATCCAGCTGTTGTTCTTCAATAAGGCGCATCGCATAACCGAGCATCGCCACGCGCATGAGCGCGCCCGGTTCATACCGCGTATCCGCATTTTTTTCGTACAGATACACGTCCTGCTCCGCTTTGACACCCATATACAGCATCACCGCAGAAGGAGATTCGATCGGATCCTCGTCAGCGGGGTAATCGTACCGCAGCTCGGCACCCGCGACCGGAAACGCCGCGAGTAACAAGCTTATTCCCAACAGCACCGCAGATACGCGGCGTAACCATCGTTTCATCATTCGCTCCGTTTTTAATCAAAATTCAGGGTGGTACGGGTGCAGATCTCTAAAACCTTATCCCGCAGCTTCACAAAATCCTCGAACGCCACCGGCTTCTGGTTCGGATTGCGCAGGATCGCCGCCGGATGGAACATGCCCATGTACAACACACCGCCTTTTTCAATAAACTCGCCGTGCTGACGCGTGACCTTGAAATCCGGCGAAATAAAATGAAACGCCGCAATACGGCCGAGGCATACCACGATCTTCGGAGAAATCAACCGGATCTGCTCTGCCAGCCAGTGTGCACACGCCTCCTGCTCCTGAGGCAGGGGATCACGGTTTTGGGGCGGGCGGCATTTGACCATATTGGCGATATAAATATTGTGCTTACGGGAAAGTCCCACCGCCTCCAGCATCAGATCCAACAGCTTGCCGGCTCTGCCCACAAACGGCTCACCCTGCAGATCCTCGTTTTCACCGGGGCCCTCGCCGATAAACAAGACCTCCGCCTGCGGGTTGCCGACACCAAACACCACGTTACAGCGGGTCTCACACAAACCGCACGCGCGGCATTCCAAGCATTGACTTTTTAGCACGTTCCAGTTTTGAGTCATAGTAACCTTCCTTGACAAATGATGGGGTTTATGATACAGTTTTATGCAGAGATTATGAAGATTGGGGATATATAAATGGCAAAACAAGTATTAGTTGAAACTTCAGCCCGTCACCTGCACGTGTCGCGCGAGCATCTGGACATTCTGTTCGGAAAAGGCTACGAGCTGACGGTGAAAAAAGAGCTTTCTCAGCCCGGTCAGTACGCCTGCGCCGAGCGCGTGGACGTTGTCGGCCCGAAAAAGACGCTCACCGGCGTCAGCATCTTAGGCCCTGTCCGTCCGTCTACGCAGGTAGAGATCTCCTTAACGGATGCGCGTTCCATCGGCGTTGTTGCTCCCATCCGTGAATCCGGTGACACCGCGAATTCAGGCGGCTGCAAGCTGATCGGTCCCTGCGGCGAGGTCGAGCTTGCCGAGGGCGTGATCGTTGCAAAGCGTCACATTCATATGACTCCCGAAGACGCCGCCGAATTCGACGTGAAGGATAAGGACGTCGTTTCGGTAAAGATTGAGTCCAACGACCGTTCCCTGATCTTCGGTGACGTCGTGGTTCGTGTCAACAGCAACTTTGCGCTCGCGATGCACATCGATACCGATGAATCCAACGCCGCTGCTGCGGGTATGAACGCAATGGGTACGCTCATTAAATAATCTGCTTTCCGAAAAGCCCTGTCGCCGCGCGACAGGGCTTTTTATTTTATTTTCCGACACAGAAGCGGGCAAAGATCCCGTCCACCACTGCTTCGGTGGCTCTCTCCCCCGTCAGCTCCAGCACAGCACCTATCGCGCCGTCCACGCTGACCGACACCGCGTCCAGCGTCATCCCGCTTTGCAACGCTGCAAGTGCTTCCTCCACGCCGTCCGCCGCCCGGCACACACAATACCGCTGGCGTTCGGTGGCGAGCACCGGCTCGGCATCGTTCAAGCGGTCGATACCGGTCACCGCATGGATCGCGGCTGTGAGCTCAGTAAGACCGATTCCGTTCTCCGCCTGTAATTCCACGATATACCGGAACTTGTCTTTGATGCGTGTATCATCGATTTGTTTGTTAAGATCCTGTTTGTTAAGTAAGGCGATCGTACCACGTGCCGGCAACTGCTCGATCAGCGCCTTATCGTCGTCTGATAACGGACGCGACGCATCAAACACCGCCAGTATCAACGCCGCAGATTCCAACCGACGGCGTGACCGCTCAACACCGAGCGCCTCCACCGTATCGTCGGTTTCGCGGATACCCGCGGTATCCGACAGCCGCAGACAGACCTCCCCTACCCGCACGGTCTCCTCCACCACGTCGCGGGTGGTACCGGCGATCGGGGTGACGATACTGCGCTCACAGCCGCTGAGCAGGTTCATCACCGTTGATTTTCCCACGTTGGGACTGCCCACGATCGCGGTGTCGATGCCCTCCCGCAGCACGCGACCGGCATCGTAGGTCGAAAGCAGGTCAACAAGCCGCTGCTGTGCCTTTTTCAGTTCTGTTTCCAGTGCCTCGCGGCCGAGCTCCGGAATGTCGTCATCCGGATAATCCACAAACGCGGAGAACTGTGCCTGCAACGCGATCAGCGAGTCCTTGACTGCTGTCAGCTGCTGATACAGTGCGCCCTCACGCACCGTTAAGGCGGTTTTGGCGGCAAGTCTGCCGTTCGCTTCTATCAGTGTCATCACGGATTCCGCCTGTGTAAGGTCGAGCTTGCCGTTCATAAACGCGCGGCGGGTAAACTCGCCCGCCTCTGCCGGCTTGGCACCGGCGGCAAACAGCGCACGCAGGGTACGCTGCAACAGATACAGTCCGCCGTGGCAGGAAAGCTCCACCACGTCCTCACCGGTATAGCTGTGCGGTGCACGGAACACCGTTGCGATACATTCGTCGATGGTGCCGTCCGCATCCGCCACCCGACCGTAGGCGGCGCGGTAACCCGAAAGGGCGGTCAACTGCCTCTCATTATCAAGGGAGTTGAACACCGACGAAGCGATCTCGATCGCACCCGCACCGGAAAGGCGAATAACTCCCAGACCGGCGGGTGCCATCGGTGTGGAGATCGCAGCAATAACGCTACTCATTATTCGCCCTGCGGTTCAACAGGTGCTTTTTCAGCAGGTATTTCCGTCTCCGCTTCATCTTCGTGCGGAACCTGTGCCAGCGACACGATCCGCGCGCCTTCTTCCACGCGCATCACACGCACGCCCTTTGACGGACGGCGGCACTGACGAATCTCCGCCGCCGCCAAGCGAATAATGATACCGCCGGACGAAATGAGAACGATATCGTCGTCCACGTTCACCATGCGGATCGCGGCAACATCGCCGTATTCCTCGGTGTGGTAGTTGGTAAGGCCCTTACCGCCGCGAGACTGCACGCGATAATCGGCAAATTCACTGAGTCGGCCGTAACCGGTCTCGGTGACCGTGAGTAGCAGATTGTTCTCATCGCGGATCGCCATGCCGACGACCTCGTCGTCGTCGCTGAGCGTGATCGCTTTCACGCCGCGGGCGGTACGACCCACCACGCGGGCGTCGTTTTCATCAAAGCAGATCGCCATACCCTTGCGCGTACCGACCAACAGCTTCTGATAACCGTCGGTAACGTGCACCCACGCGAGCTCGTCGCCCTCGTCCAGGTCGACTGCGATCAGACCGCTCTTACGAGCGTTGCTGTACGCGTTCAGGCGGGTACGCTTAATAACACCGCGACGGGTGACCATGCACAGGTATTTATCATCTTCAAATTCCGTCACGCGGATCATTGCCGTGACCTTTTCATCGCCGGTCAGCGGCAACAGATTGACAATGTTCATTCCCTTTGAAGTACGGCTGCCTTCCGGCACCTCATAGCATTTGAGGCGGTACACGCGACCTGCCGAGGTAAAGAACATCACGATATCGTGGCTGGAACACAGGAACATCGTTTGGGTAACGTCCTCTTCCCGCGTCGTCATGCCCTTGATACCGCGGCCGCCGCGGCGCTGTGCCTTGTACAAGTCCACCGGCTGACGCTTGATGTAACCAAGCTGGGACATCGTGAGCACACATTCCTCCACCGGAATGAGATCCTCAATATCGACCTCGCCGGAGACCATGGAGATCTCGGTGCGACGGTCATCGCCGTACTTGTCACGCATTTTAAGGCACTCGTCCTTCACGATCGCCTTAATCTTCATTTCATCCTCAAGGATGCTCTGCAGCTCTGCGATCTTCCGGCGCAGTGCGGCGAGCTCATCCTCAATCTTCTGACGCTCTAAGCCCGACAGCTGACGCAAACGCATCTGCACGATGGCCTCCGCTTGAACGTCGTCAAAACCGAAGCGTTCCATGAGCCTTTGCTTGGCATCCGCGGTATCTTTTGATCCGCGGATAATGGCAATGACCTCGTCGATAAAATCCACCGCGACCTTGAGCGCTTCCACGATATGCTCGCGCTCTTTGGCTTTTCGCAAATCAAATATCGTGCGGCGGGTGATGACCTCGCACTGGAACTTGATATATTCCTCCAGCATCTCCTTGAGCGTGAGGATGCGCGGCACACCGTTTACGAGCGACAGCATGATTGCACCGAACGTGACCTGCATCTGCGTATACGCAAACAGCTGATTAAGCACGACCTGCGGATTGGCGTCCTTTTTCAGATCAATAACGATGCGCATACCCTCACGGCTGGAATGGTCGACCACGTCACGGATACCCTCAATACGCTTCTCATCCGCCAGCTCGATGATGGATTTAACAAGATTTAATTTGTTCACCTGATACGGGATCTCGGACACGACGATACGGAATCGGTCGTTGTGCTCCTCGATCTCGGTCTTGGCACGCACAATAATGCGGCCGCGACCGGTCGCATAGGCGGCACGGATGCCGGAATAGCCCATAATGACGCCGCCGGTCGGAAAATCGGGACCCTTGATGCACTCCATGATCTCCGGCAGACCGGCTTCGGGGTTGTCGATGAGCAAGCAAATGCCATCCACGACCTCACGCAGATTGTGCGGCGGGATGTTAGTCGCCATACCGACCGCAATACCCACCGAACCGTTGACGAGCAGGTTCGGGAAACGCGACGGCAGGACCACGGGCTCCTCGGTGGTATCGTCGAAGTTTGGCGTAAAATCTACCGTTTCCTTCTCGATATCCGCTAACATATCCAGCGCCATCTTGCTCATGCGCGCTTCGGTATAACGATAAGCAGCAGCCGGGTGACCGTCGATCGAACCAAAGTTACCGTGACCATCGATCAGCGGATAGCGAAGCGAGAAATCCTGCGCCATACGCACCAACGCATCGTAAACCGAGGCATCACCGTGCGGATGATAGTGACCCAGCACGTCGCCCACGGTGGTCGCACATTTACGGTGCGCCTTGTCGGGCGTAAACCCGTCCTCGTGCATCGTATACAGAATACGGCGATGCACCGGCTTTAAGCCGTCGCGCACGTCCGGCAACGCACGCGCCACGATAACCGACATCGAGTACTCCAGGAAGCTCTTACGCATCTCCTTTTCGAGGTCGACGTTGATCAGTTTGTTGTTCTGTACCGTCATTTGCTCATCCATCGTTTTATCTCCTTTATCAGAACCAAATTAGGCTATCTCTCGTTTTAACGCATCGGGATCTTCGATCGCCGACCACGGAATATCCAACCGCTCACCGCTTGTGTACAGCACCGTCACCCCCGCCTCACCGGCGTACAGGTAACAGCGGCCGTGCACGGTAAAGGACATGACCCCGTCCTGCTGTTTGGCAACGCCCTCTTTTGTGAACGCAAGCCGCACAGGGGCGTGCTCGCAACCGTTTTTCAGCCGCACCGCCAGTCGTGTCAGCAATACGCCGACAAGCATGAACACGGCACAAAAGATCATACAGTTAAGTAACGGCCACGGCGTCAGCCTCGTCATCAGCGCGGGTGTTAAGCCATAGATCATCATCTGCGGCAGAACAAGACCCAATAGTTCACCGAATTCACGGTTGTCGGCTGTCGGCATAACGGTGGCACGGGTAATCACAGTGTCGAAATTCGCGAACCGCACGTGCGGCAACGGTTCGACAAGCGCCGGCATCGCGGCTGCAGTCAAGCGATAGACCGACGGCTTGATCCGTTCCTGCAAAAAGCGGCGGATGGCAGACAGCTCGGTCGCGGTCAGATCCGCACTGCGAAAACAGATGGTAAACCGATCGTTCCCAAACAGGATGCCGTCAGCGGTCTCGCAACAGAGCGTTACCTTACGATACGGCAGGATACTGCTCCCGCGCATGGTGCTGTACGCCGCGTGATCGTTGTACAGCGAGATCATACAGCCCGCGCGGATCATTTTGTCGTCCTGCCACCGATCCAGCCAACGGCTTTCAAGCGCCTGCCGTTTGCGGCGACGGGCACGCAAGACCTGAGCGGCCAAAAACCACAAACATCCCGCGATCAGTGGAAACACAAGCGACGGTATGCGCCAGTCGCTTTGGGCGGCAATACCTGCCGCCTGTATCGAAAAGAAAACCAATAATACAACCAGAACCAACCGCAGCAGACCCGAGACCGGATCACGCAATGCCCGCCGCCACCGTTCTTCCTCCTGCCCCGTAAGGAAACGCCCTGCCACAACGAACTGCGGCGTTTCGGATGCGTATCTGTCCAACAGGCGTTCCTCCTTTTGCGATGATAACCAACCACAAAGCCCCAAAGATCCACCGTTTAAGGCGAGTTCAAGTGCGTCTGCTGTGGTTTGTGTGACAGGTCAAAGTCCTGTCACCCTACATATGGCTGTCTACGATCTCACGCAATTCTTCAAAATCAGTGATACACCGTTTGGGGATCGACAGCTGTCGATCCTTGCCGGTATAGAGCTCTACCGTATCACGGCATTCCACGGCGCGGGTAATATGCCGCCACGGCAACCTTAAGGGACGCATACCGTCCGCCTTGCCGATCAGTCGCACGTACGCATCGGTAAATTCCACACGCAGTCGGCAAACGCCGCGCTCGGAACGCGTGATCGCACGCCGCATACGGATGCGTGCGCGGATGACGGATATCAAAAACAGAACCAGCATGCCGGTTAAAAACAGCGGCAACGGCTTGATCGCCAATCCGAAATAGCCGAACGACGCCACCATTGTCATAAGCAGGCACTTGCTCGGCAACGATGCCGTGAATTGCTCAAGTGCCGCTTCCGACGCGATCCCGACGATCTCACCGTCGGTGTATTCCACGTCCACCGTCAGCAGGACCTCTTCGCTTTTTGCTTGGTCGGGAGCAACGGTCACGCCGTCGGCGGCTCCCGGCACAAGTTGTCCGAGCAACAGCTGCCGCGAGGCGGGTATGTTCGAAAATGCCGCCTGTCGGGTAGCTTCGGCGGTCTGTTCGGTCAAAAACCGCGCGGGGATCACGATGGACTTGCCGTCTAACCCGCAAAAGATCATCATATCCGCTGTTTCGGCGTACAACCGGCACTGTTCATACGGAATCACCGCCGTTGCGGTCGACGTCCGCTTGCGGATCGCATTTTCCTCGACCGTGACCGTGCCGGCAAACGCATAGCCGCCGTATACGGTCGCATCGTATGCCGCTTCGCTGCGTCGACGCAGCTGTGCGGGCATGGTCAGCATCATCCACAACTCCGAGCCGATCAACAGAATAAGCAGCGATACCAGCGACCAGTCGATGCCGTTAGAATAGCGAAAATCCAGTATTCCCATGACAACGCACGCCACGAGCATGAACAGCGATATCACGCGCGTCCTGCGCGCTATTCCCCCCGCACGATCGGCGAGGATCTCCTGTGAGCGGACATATTCCTCACGGCTTAAGTCGACAGAATATTCCACTTCTGTGAAAGAGTCGTTCATGGATAGTTTCCTCAGATATCGAGATTCGACACGTATTGTGCGTTCTTTTCAATAAAGTCACGGCGCGGCTCGACCTTATCACCCATCAAAATAGTGAAGGTCTCATCCGCCGCGATCGCATCGGACAATTCAACCTTCAACATCGTGCGGAACGCCGGATCCATGGTGGTCTCCCACAGCTGTTCGGGATCCATTTCACCAAGACCCTTATAGCGCTGAATATCGGTGTTGCCGCCGAGTTCCTCAATGTAGCGATCGCGCTCCTCGTCTGAGAACGCATACCGCACCTGTTTACCCTTTGACACCTTAAACAGCGGCGGCTGGGCGATGTACACGTGGCCCTCCTCAATGAGCGGCCGCATATAGCGGAAAAAGAACGTGAGCAACAACGTGCGGATGTGCGCACCGTCGACGTCAGCATCCGCCATGATAATGACCTTGCCGTAGCGAAGCTTGGACAGATCAAAGTCGTCACCGATACCGCAACCGAGTGCGACGATCACCGGCACCAGCTTTTCATTGCCGTATACCTTGTCCAACCGTGCTTTTTCCACGTTGAGCATCTTACCCCACATCGACAAAATGGCTTGGAAGTTTCGGTCCCGACCTTGAATGGCAGAACCGCCTGCGGAATCACCCTCGACGATGTACAGCTCGGTACGCTCGGCATCGCTCCAGATGCAATCCGCCAGCTTGTCCGGCATGCGGGTGGATGCCAGACCGCTCTTTTTACGCGCCAGTTCTCTGGCACGCTGTGCCGCTTCGCGCACGCGCGCGGCGTTAATGGATTTTTCCAGAATTCCTTTTGCCACCGCCGGATTTTCTTCCAGATACGGTGCCAGCTTTTCATTGAGAAGCTGAGTGATCAGCGTGCCCATGGCGGTATTGCCGAGCTTTGCTTTCGTCTGACCTTCAAACTGCGCGTCCTTCAACTTGACACTGATAACCGCGGTCAGTCCCTCACGGACGTCGTCGCCCTTTAAGTTGGAATCCGCTTCCTTGAGCATACCATGACGGCGGGCATAGTCGTTGAGAATTCGCGTAATGCCGTTTTTAAAGGAATTTTCATGCGTACCGCCATCCACCGTGTGGATGTTGTTTGCAAACGAAATGATATTTTCGTTATAGCTGTCGTTATACTGGAACGCGACCTCGGCAATGGAATCCCCGTCGGTCAGCGACATATGTACGACATTCTCGTGCAACGCCTGATAGCCGCGGGTCTTGTTCATAAATTCCACGAAAGACGAAATACCGCCCTCGTAGCAATATTCCTGTGATACGATATTGTCCTCGTCGCGCAGATCGGTCAACGTGATCTTAAGTCCCGCGTTCAGGAAGGCCTGCTCGCGCAGACGCTTTTGCAGTACCTCGTATTCGTATTCGGTGGTCTCGCTGAAGATCTCGGCGTCCGCCTTAAAGCGGATCAGCGTACCGTCACATTCCGAGGTGCCGATCACCGTCAGATCAGAGGTCGCCACACCGCGCTCAAAATGCTGGGCAAAGACCTTACCTTCGCGGGAGATCTCGACCTCCAGCCACTCGGACAGTGCGTTTACGACCGACGAGCCCACACCGTGCAGACCGCCGGAGACCTTATAGCCGCTACCGCCGAATTTACCTCCGGCGTGCAGTACGGTCAACACGACCGTGACGGTGGGGATACCCAGCTTTTCATTGATACCTACCGGTATACCGCGGCCGTTATCGCGCACGGAGATGACGTTATCCGGTAAGATGTCCACCTCAATGTGTGTACAAAAACCGGCTAACGCCTCGTCAATGGAGTTATCTACGATCTCATACACCAGATGGTGCAGACCACGGGGTCCGGTCGATCCGATATACATACCGGGACGCTTTCGGACAGCCTCCAGACCCTCTAAGACCTGTATCTGACTTTCGTCGTAGGCTTCGCCTCCGGCGCGGGTCATTTCATTCTCCAAATTCTGATCCATTTCCATTTCGGTGCTCATGTCGGTACCTCTCATTCACTCAAATTGACCGGAAAGATTCGGTTCGTTTTAACAGGGTTGCGCAGGATATCTGCGAAATATATATCGTCGGCGGCCCGTCCCCTTTTTGGCAGACCACAAAGCTTTTCGGAAGGTCGTCACCGACGGTTATTACCCGTCCTCTACGCTGTGCTTCATTCAAAAACACGCGCGTATTTTTGGAAACGGTGGTGTTTTCCATATCGAAGATGCCGACGATCTCTCTCATCGGCACAACAGTTTCCTGTCCTATATGCAGATACATATCGTCTTCTCCTTAATTTTTCACATACCACTCTTATTTTGTGGAAAGTTCGCCGTTTCTTACATAGATCTTTTGACCGTTTCGCAACGATCTCAACGGTTCGGGATCACAACAGGTGATAAAGACCTGCCAATCCTGAATATGATTGAGGATATATTCCTGACGGGAATGATCCAGCTCGCTCATCACGTCGTCCAAAAGGGCAATGGGCTTTTCACCGGTGACCTCCTCCAACAACGCCGCCTCCGCCAATTTAATGGCAAGCACGGCGGAGCGTTGCTGTCCCTGTGAACCGAAACTGCGGGCAGAATTGCCGTCAATGAAGACCTCCATATCGTCCCGATGCGGGCCGACGGTGGTAAAGCCTGCGGCAAGATCCTCACGACGATGCAGACGCAGCTCTTCATACAGCTTTGCCGCCATTTCTGCCGGTGTTTCCTCCGGTAAAATACCCACAGTGGAAACATAACGCAGATCAAACGCCTCTTTTCCGGAGGATAAGCCTTGATAAATTTTGCGAGCGGTGGTTGTCATGCGCTGTACATACCGCTGTCTGGCGTGCAGAATACGGCAACCGGCTTGTGCCAGCTGGCGATCCCACAAATCCATCATTTCGGCGGCCGCCTCACCGGTATCCCGTGCCTTGCATAAGGCGTTGCGTTGTGTAAGGATCCGTGCATATTCCGATAAGGTCTTAACGTACGCGGGACGTAGCTGACAATACGCTGCGTCGATCAAACGGCGCCGTTCGGACGGGCCGCCCTTTATCAGCGACAGGTGGACCGGCGAAAAAACAATGCCGCAAAACACACCGGCAAGCTTTGCCGCGGAGGATTGTTTGATTCCGTTAAGTGTTGCCACGCGGCGGTTTTGAATGGCAATTTCCGCCTGTTGCTCGCGGCCGCCGGCATCAAAGATCATTTCCAATCGACTTTGTTCGCTGCCAAACGCGATCAATTCACCGTCTTTGGCGGAACGGAAGCTTTTAGTTCCGGTAAATAACCAAACAGCCTCTAAAAGATTGGTCTTTCCCTGTGCGTTTTCGCCCACGATGACGTTAACACCGGGACAGGGTTCAAAATGACCGGTTTTTAAATTACGAAATCCCTCAAAGGATAAACGGGAAACCTGCATAGCTTCAGTGCCTCACTCCACCGTTATTGTCTGATTCCCGACCGTTACCGTATCACCGGGACGGATCTTTTTACCCCGCATAGTGCAGTTCTCGCCGTTGACAGATACCTTGCCGTCCTGTATCATCCATTTCGCCTGACCGCCCGTGTCAACAATACCGGCAAGCTTTAACAAGGCGTCCAGGCGGATAAATTCAGTTTGAATCTTCTTTATCATACGCGTTTCAATTTGACCGGCAATACTAAGAACAAGAAGCTTTCACCGGAGGTCGGAACGATCTTCATCGGTGCCTGTGCACCGTTGAGCTCGATCAAAATCTCATCGCTTTCGGTATTGCGCAGGGCGTCTAACAAAAAACGGCAGTTAAAGCCCATTTCTTCCGGACGTCCCTCCATATTTACTGACAACACCTCGTTGACACTTCCCAACGCCGTAATACAGGAAAGAAAAATCTGATCATCCTTAAAACGGCAGATCAAGGGAGATTTTAAGCGGTCGCTGATAACCAGCGAAGCACGATCCACTGCGTCGATCATTTCGCGGGTCTTTACACGGATTTTCGTGGTGGTCTGTACCGGAATCGCTTTGCGATACGGCAAAAAGTCGCCGTCCAACAAACGCGAAAAAACCGAGTATCCGCCGATCTCCATAATTATATGACGCGAACCGACGGTCACATACAGCGGCTCTTCCTCATCGCTGAGCAGCTTGAGTACTTCACCCAGAGTCTTACCCGGAACGACAAATTGGAGCGCCTCGCTGCTCTTGATCTCCTCACAGCGCATGGCAAGGCGGGAACCGTCTACCGCAACCAGACGCAACGTGCCGTCCGAAATTTCAAACTGTACACCGGTGTGAATCGGGCGGGTATCGGTCTGAGCAACAGCAAACAACGTCTGACGAATCATGCTTTTGAGCACGTTTTGTTGCATCGTAAGCGCAGCACCGTCGTTGATGGTGGGTAGCTCCGGATAATCGGCGGAGGAAAATCCCATGATGGTAAATTCCGAATTACCACTGCGGATCACCGTGTTGTTGCGGTCGTTGGAGGTGATCGTTACTTCTTCTTCAGGTAATTTTCGGATGATCTCAGAAAACAGCTTGGCGGTCAATACCAGCTCACCGGCTTCTTCTACGTCGGCTTCGATCGTCGTGGTAATGCCCAACTCCATATCATAGCCGGCTAAAAACAAAGAGGTTGCCGAAGCCTTCATTAGAATTCCTTCCAGTGCCGGCAAAGCGGACTTGGAAGCAACGCCTCTTTGCACATTATTCACAGCGTCGACCAAAGCTTGTCTTGCACAAGTGATTCTCATTAGGATCTTCCTTTCTTTTATAAAAATATATCTTTCTTTTGTAGTAGTAAATAGTAGTTCCTGTGGAAATGTTGAAAATTTTAAAATACGGCGTGAATATCGCGTTTTTATCCGCGATATCGCGTGCAAAGTGTGAGGAAATTCAAGGGGAAAAATGTGGATGCGTTTTAGCCTTCAACACGGTGTTGAAACTTCGGGTGTGGAATGTTTAAAAAAAGTGAAAAGTTTTTCACGGGAATCCACAAGATTTCCACTTAGTTTTCCGAAATATTTTTGATGATATCCTTTATCATACCGTTAAAGGTGGTGTCGGTTTCCATGCGTTTTGAAACCTTTTGCAGAGCGTATACCACCGTGGAATGATCGCGACCGCCGAATTCTTCACCGATTGCTTTCATCGGAAGGCTGGTCACGTTACGAACCACATAGATCGCAACCTGCCGTGCGGAAGAAATAGTAGCGGAATGTTTATTAGAACGGATATCGTCCGCGGTGACTGACATGGTTCGTGCTACTTCTGTAATGATCCGCTCGACCGTGATCGGCACCGGCTGATTGTCATTTTTGATATCACGGATAGCCGCCTGTGCCGTAATAAGCGTAGGGGAC
>CAZBAO010000020.1:0-19190 GCA_964490085.1 uncultured Eubacteriales bacterium
CACCAGCGTGTTGCGGTGCACGAACAGCTTCCGGGAGGTCTCGGAAACGTTCAGGTTGTTCTCAAAGAAGCGCTGAATGGTGAACAGCGTTTCCTGATCCAGCGAATCAATAGAGCCCTGCTTGAACACCTCGCGCAGGAACATCTCGCAAAGCGTGGTCGGCAGCTGATAGATCAGGCGCGCGATACCTAGATTGTCGTAGCTGACGATGGCTTTCTCGGTGTCGAACACCTTGCCGACCTCCAGCGCCACCTGCGCTTCCTTAAAGGATCGCGCCAACTCCTTGATGCCCTCGACCGGCGTACCGATACCGACGCTGATCTGCGTGTAAAACTCACTGCCCAGCGTGTCGGCAATGGATTGTGCCAGCTTCTCCAGATCCTTGGATTCCACGTGCGTGTGCATTTCCTTGATGACCGCGATATCCGTTTCGCTGATATTGATCACAAAATCCTTGTTCTTTTCGGGGAACAGGTTCTGGATCACATCGAACGCGGAGACCTCGGACAGCGTTTGAATATGTACGAGCAGCACCACGCGGCTGATGTCGCTGTTAAAGTGCAGCTCACGGGCCTTCAAATAAATATCCCCCGGCAAAATGTTATCCAAAATGACGTTCTTGATAAAGTTGCTGCGGTCGTATTTTTCGTCGTAATATTGCTTAACGTTACCAAGCGAGATCGCAAGCAGCTCGGCATACTTCGCCGCCAGCTCGTCCGTGCCCTCCACGAATGCTAAATACTCGCCCTGCGGATGGGCTCCGAACAGACGATAGGTGTACCCTTCCTGCACGAAGGTTTCCGGCGTGTCGAAAACGTCACCGAGCGCCGCTTCGCAGTTTTCACCCATGCGCGCCAGATCACTGCATGCCACCACGCTAAACGACTCATCCACCACACCGATCGTGCGATCAATGACATCCTTCATCTGATTGATCATTCCCAAAAATAAACGACTCGCCATTGCTCATTTCTCCTTAGCTTTCACATTAAGCCTACCTTCGGCAACATACACAAGTACAGATAGTATCATAATACACGATTTTTGCGCATTTTTCAAGTATTTATTTCGATTGATTTGTGCGACGCCCTTGTGTAAAGGGAAGCTTCCCCCGCTTGGCGGGGGAATTGTCGGCAAAGCCGACAAAGGCTTCTCCTTGAGGAGACGCTGGCGCCGTCAGGCGACTGATGAGGTGTAGAACGGGAAGGCATTGCCCGCATCATCCCGCCGCAGCGTCAAGGCCCCCTTGCCTAAAGGGGCTGGCTACGCGCAAGCGGAGACTGGGGGATAATAAAATCCCTCCCGCACAACCCAAACCACCCCCGTAGGGCGGGGGCTTGCTCCCGCCACACCTTGTGATTTGCATGGATCCCGCGGGCGACCAATGGTCGCCCCTACAACAAAACCGAATCGATACCGTAGGGGCGGATTCCATATTCGCCCGCACACATTATTTTAATTTGACTTGTTTCTTATACGCACTGGGACTCATTCCTGTGTGATTTTTGAAAGCACGACTGAACGAATAGATCGACGAATATTGCAACGTCTCTGCTATTTTGGCAAACGACAGCACGCCCTCATTGATAAGTGCTTTTGCCGACTCAGCACGGTAAGCGGCGTAATAATTTCGCAAAGTGTCCCCCGTTGTTTTGTGAAACACCCCCGATAAATACCCGTAACTGTACCCGAAATACTCCGCCAGATCGTCCAGATCTTCCATGGCGTAGATATGCGTGTTGATATAGTTCATCATCCGATAGCAAAGCTCCTGCGATGAGTTGACCCGCAGCTTTTTCGCCTTGTTTTCAAATGAAAAATCGCGGATGATATACCGCACAATGGCATTAAGGGTGAGCATCAACATGTCCTCCGAAAACTTGTCGTTTAGGATGCACTCCGAAATACTGTTGTCAATCAGCGTTTCAATATTTCTGTTCGTAATGATCCGGCGGTGGGGATCGTTGTTGACGACCATGATCTGCTCAAGTGCCTTTTCAATTTCCGGCTCTTGCGGCCAAAAGGTTAAAAAATCAAACTTCATCAATTCTTCGTCGTCGGACGAAATGGAATGGATATCGCCGGGGAACGACACATAAATATCCCCGCGTTTCACAGGCGAGGCAACACCGTTCGTAACCACCGTTCCCGCCCCTTGGGTAACACAAGTGATCTCGAGCCAATTGCGATGAGTATGGTCGCCGACTATATAATTGTCCGAGCAGTGCGTGCGCCCGATTTGCACAAGACGAATGTTGCCAAGCTTACGTGGCTCTTCCATATAATTCTTTTCAAAATGGAACTGACGCTCATATTGATCGATTTCCATTCGATCACCTCCTCCTTTATTATACAACGTTAAGCTCAATTGTAAATAAAGTACATAAAAATTTTCTCAAAACCTCGATTTTCACAGCTAATATGAAAAAGTGTTAAAAATCAAATGAACTGACAATATTGATTCACCGTAACGGCAGCCGTATACTGAACTCATAGGATATTTCTGTCAATTCATACTGAGAGGAGTCTTATTATGAGTCAAAAAGTACTAGCAGTCATCGGTTGCGGAAGAATTGCACGAAATGCACATTTCCACGCACTATCTCAAATGGAAAATATCCAAGTAAAATACGCTTGTGATATTCTCATCGAAAAAGCCGAAAAAATGAAAGCGGACTTTCCCTTTATTGAAAACGTCACAGCCGATTATACTGTCGTGCTGAACGATCCCGAGGTAGACGCCGTGTTCGTCCTCACCCCGAACTATATGCACTATGAAATTACTATGAAGGCACTTAAAGCCGGAAAGCACGTCTTCTGCGAGAAGCCGATCACCATTAACTACGAGTTATCCCGTGAAATGGCGGCCGAGGCAGAAAAGCAAGGCAAGATTTTGAACATCGGCGTATGCAACCGCTACAACAAATCCATCGAAATGTTAAGGGATATGAACAGCGAAGGAAAATTCGGCAACATCTACCACGTGTATTGCTCATTCCGTCAATTCCGTTGCATTCCGGGTCTCGGCGGGGCATTTACCACCAAAGAGCAATCCGGCGGCGGCGTGCTTATCGACTGGGGCATCCATTTCTTTGATCTGGTTCTGTATGTGCTGGGTGGTGCCACACTCAAGACCGTCACCTGCGACGCGTATTGCGAAATGGCAAAGGATATGAAAGCCTACAAATACACGGATATGTGGGCGGAAGACACCGCGGATATTGAAAACGGTGTAAACAATGTGGACGATTTTATCAGCGGTCATATCCGCACCAACAAAGCCAACATTTCGTTTAACGGCGCATGGGCACAGAACATTGACAAGAGCGAGATGTTCATTGACTTCTTGGGCGATAAATGCGGCGCCCGTCTGAGCTACGGCGATAAATTCGAGATTTACGACGCCGAAACCTTGGAAACCATCACGCCCGAATACGACATCCCCGATATGTATCTTTGTGAAGACAAAGCGTTTGTCGAATCCATTACGACCGGCGAAAAGAACCGCAGTCACATCGACAATGTGCTCGAAAGCGCCAAGCTGATCGATGCGCTGTATCAGTCGGCACAAGAGAAAAGTGAGGTCGCGTTTTAAGTATGAAAAAAATCGGTTTTATTGATTATTACATCAGCGAATGGCATGCCGACAACTATCCCGCCTGGTTCAAGGAGGTAAACGAAGCTCTCGGATACGACTATGAGATCACGTACGCTTGGGCAGAGGAATACGTGTCGCCGGTGGACGGCAAAAACACGGACGAATGGTGCAAAGAGATGGGAATCACCCGCCTCGCCACCATTGAAGAGATCTGTGAAAAAAGCGACTATTTGCTGATTTTGGCACCGTCCAACCCCGAAAAGCATTTGCAGTATGCCAAATTGGTCTTCCCGTACGGCAAGCCCACCTACATTGACAAGCCCTTTTCGGACAGCGTCGAAAACGCCAACGCCATTTTCGCACTCGCCGAACAATACGGCGTCAAGTTCTTCAGCAGCTCTGCGCTGCGGTATGCCGAAGAACTGAACACTGTCGATACCTGCGTTGCGATGACCACCACCGGCGGCTACGGCTCGGTGGAAGAATACATCATCCACCAAGCGGAAATGATCGTGAAAAAGGTAGGTCTCGGTGCGAATGCCATCAAAGCTCAACGCATCACCGACAACGAATACACCTTCACCGTTCTGTTCCCCGACGAGCGTCGCGCGGGTATGCACTTCGTAAAAGGTAACGCTCCGTTCTCGGCGATCATGAGCAAAGGTGACGGCTCGGATGCCGTGTACACACTCGCAGAAACCAACACCTTCAAAGGTCTGCTCAAAGACATCCTGACCTTCTTTGAAACCGGAAACCGCAGCTTTGATTCCGCCGAAACGTTAGAAGTCAACAACCTCGTGGTAGCCGCCATCAAAGCGAAAAACTCGCTTGATGAATGGATCGCCATTTAAGGTGGAGCACATGAAGATAGGTGTTATAACGGATTGTTTTAAGTTGCCGCTTTTTGAAAGCCTGAAAAAAGCGGGCGAACTCGGCGTTGATGGCGTGCAGATATATGCAACCAGCGGCGAGTTCAGCCCGGAATCACTGAGCGCCGGGAAAAAAGCGGAAATAAAACAACTTTTAAAAGAGACCCATTTGGAGATCAGCGCGCTTTGTGGGGATATGGGCGGCCACGGTTTTGAAATTGAAGAAGATAATGCCGTTCGCGTTGAGAAAACTTGTCGGATCCTGGATCTTGCCTGTGAATTCGGCACGACCGTTGTCACCACGCATATCGGTGTGATTCCGAAAGAAAAATCAAACCCAAGATATCCCGTTATGCTCAAGGCGCTTACCGCCTGCGGAGAATATGCAAAAGAAAAGGGTTGTATGCTGGCAATTGAAACCGGTCCGGAAGATGCCCAAACGCTGTTGCAATTTTTGAAGGACACCAACGGTGGCGTTGGCGTAAATCTGGATCCTGCGAATTTTGTTATGGTAACCGGACAAGATCCTGCCGAAGCAGTCAGACTCCTCAAGAACTATATCGTCCATACCCATGCCAAAGACGGTGTGATGCTGAAAAAAACCGATCCTAAGATCATTTACGATCATTTCGCCGAAGGCGGTATCGAAGCATTGAACGTCGCTGACTTCTTCTTGGAAACCCCCTTGGGACAAGGTAATGTGGATTTCAACGAATACATTGCCGCTTTAAAAGAGATCGGTTATCAAGGATTTTTCACCATTGAGAGAGAAACCGGCGAAGATCCTATTGCCGACATCGCGCTTGCGAAAGAATTTCTGGGAGGATTTGCAATATGAAAAAAATCAGAGTTGCGGTAATCGGTTGCGGAAGCATTTCCGTTATGCACTTGGATTCGATCTGTGCGTTTGATGATCTGGAACTGGTAGCGGTCTGCGACATCAAAAACGACCGTGCCGAGAAGACCGGCGCCAAATATCAAGTAAAAGCGTATACCGATTACTTAGAACTGTTTGAAACCGAAAAACCGGATGCTGTTCACATTTGCCTTCCTCATTATCTGCACACGCCCGTTGCCTGTGAAGCCTTTCGCCGCGGCATTCATGTGTTAAGCGAAAAGCCCATGAGCATCCGTTTGGAGGATGCCGAGAACGCGGTAAAGCTGGCAAAGGAAATGAACGTCCAATACGGCGTGATCTTCCAGTGCCGTTACAACACACCAAGCATGCTGGTAAAAAAAAGAGTGACGGACGGCTCTCTCGGCAAAGTCAAGTGCGGACGGACTACGCTCACTTGGTATCGACCCAACAATTACTACGATGCCTCGGATTGGAAAGGGACGTGGGATAAAGAGGGCGGCGGTGTCGTCATCGACCAAGCTATTCACTCGTTGGATCTCGCAAACTGGATGATCGATTCCACCCCCATAAAAGTCCAATCCTCGTTGCATAACCGCAACCATCCCAATATGGTGGTAGAGGATTCAGCAGAAGGCCTCATCCACTACGAAAACGGCGCGCTTCTTTCGTTTTATGCCATGAACAACTACTCGGTAGACGAACCCATTGAAATCCGGCTGTATTGTGAAAACGGCAACGTCATCTTCTCTTACGATAAAGCCCATATCTTCTATCGTGACGGCCGTGAAGAAACGGTCCTCAATCAAGTTGACGATGTTCTTGCGCAGTCGGGCGGCAAAGAATATTGGGGCTTTAAACACAATGTTCAAATTCGCCAGTTCTATGACGCTTTACAAAACAAAGCGCCGCTCGAGATCTCCGGCGAAGAAGCTCTGAAAATTCAACGCATTATTTGCTCGATCTATCAAGAAAACGATTGCCCATTGCCATAAGACAAAACGCTGCACGATCAAAAGATCAAAAGATCAAAAGATCGTGCAGCGTTTTGTTATGGCTATCCACTGGTAATACCCTGCGCCATTCCCATCAAAACGGATAAATTAACTCCCCTACAAACCCAAACCAACACCGTAGGGGCGATTCACGAATTGCCCGCCATCCGCCATCCTCAAAAGGCAAGTTAAGAGGTGTCGTGTTGGCACTCCTTAGTCCTCGACCCCCCTGCCTCGCGCCCGATAACAGAATAACATTGACTTTTGGGGGGCTTTTATGTATAATCTATGATGTATAGGTGTGTGGCATATTTCACAGAGGTAAAATGCACGAACAAGAGGA
Source organism: uncultured Eubacteriales bacterium (assembly GCA_964490085.1). Taxonomy (GTDB): domain Bacteria; phylum Bacillota; class Clostridia; order Oscillospirales; family Acutalibacteraceae; genus RGIG3009. Next base: position 6,662 of record CAZBAO010000020.1, read on the forward strand.
CGTATTATATGCTGGAAACAAACGCTTTAGTAAGACGGTTGTCTGTAAATAACAGCAAGTTATTGACCCTGAGCGACGAGAACATCAAAGACATCCAAGCAATTCTGCTGGATATGATGACGGACTTTGATGATTTTTGTCGCAAAAACGGGCTTTCTTACTTTTTATGCGGCGGTTCCGCTTTGGGCGCGCAACGGCACGGTGGCTTTATCGCCTGGGACGATGACATGGATGTCGCAATGCCACGGGCCGATTACGACCGCCTACGTGAACTCTTTTTGGCAGAGCACGGCGATCGGTATTGGGTGCAAAGCCTTACCGACGACAACTACGATTTACCTTTCATGAAAATACGCAAAAAGGGCACCCGGTGTGTCGAGCTTTTCGAAACCAACCGGGATCAAGCGGGCGTGTTTATTGACGTGTATCCGCTTGAAAACCTGCCGAATTTTGCGCCGGCGCGCTGGTTGCACGGTGTGATTTGCAATTTCCTGCAATTTTGCTGTTCGTGCGTCAGAGTCCATCATAAAAAGCAAATTTATGTTAACTACTTCGGCCAGTTACGCGCCGTCAAGATCAAAGCCTTCCTTGGTAAGTGCCTTGGCTTCATCAGTCTTAAGAAATGGTGTCATTTGGCCGATCGCTGGGCTTCCAAATGCAAAAATGCACAGTCAAAATTCGTCTCGTTTCCCAGCGGGAGAAAGCATTATTTTGGTGAGATGCTTCATCGCGCTTCGGTGTTTCCGCTGAAAGAACGTCCCTTTGACGGAAAACGCTTTTGGACCATGTCAAATCCCGTCGAGCACCTAACCGTCCTCTACGGTGATTTCACAGCCATCCCGGGGCAAGATCACCGCGAGCAACATTCGATTCTTGCCTTGGATTTAGGAGTGAACAATGAATAAATTCCTCTCTGACATCAAAAAATACGCTTCCTACATAGTATACGCCACAAAATCGGAACTGCAAGCAGAGGTTGCCAACTCCTACCTTAACTGGCTCTGGTGGATCTTAGAACCCCTGTGTTTTATGGGCATATACGCCTTCATCTTTTCGATGTTTTCCAGCAGTAAAGTCGCGTATCTGACAGCCTTTATCTTCCTTGGTATAACGGTTTGGGAGTTTTTCAACAAGATGCTTACGATCAGCGTCAGCCTTGTGCGCAGTAACAAGCCGATCATTTCCAAGGTGTATCTGCCCAAATATGTGCTTGTGCTTGAAAAAATGTTGCTCAACGGGTTTAAGACCGCGATCAATTTTTCAATTGTGGCTCTGCTGATGATATTGTATAAAGTGCCGCTCACATGGCAAACGCTGTGGTTTATTCCGGTTTTGCTTTCGTTCGTGATTTTCACCTTCGGTATGTGCACCATCTTTCTGCATTTCGGTGTCTACGTCGAAGACCTCACCAACGCCACCAAGATCGGTTTGCGGCTTGTCTTTTACACCGCCGGTGTTTTCTACAATCTGACCGACAGACTGGCCTCAACGGTGGGCTATTGGCTGTTGCGTATCAATCCGATTGCGATGTACATCAACGATATGCGAAACACCCTGCTTTACGGAACCGCGCCCAATTTTCTCTGGCTCGGCTTGTGGACGATTGTGGGCATCGTCCTGTCAATCGGCGGTATTTTGATGATTCAAAAGAATGAAAACAACTATGTAAAGGTGCTGTAATCATGTTGGAAACGGCAATACATATCGAAAAGCTGAATGTCAGCTATAAAGAAATCGGTGCTTACTCCATCAAGCGTATGCTTCTGCACGGCAAAAAGCACAAGGAAAAGGTTTTTCACGCGCTCAAGGATATTTCGTTGGATGTGCCGCAGGGCGAGATCTTGGGGATCATCGGAAAAAACGGCAGCGGCAAATCCACCCTGCTAAACACCGTGGGCGGGATCTTTTGTCCCGACAGCGGCACGATCGACTTAGGAAATCGCAGTGTGTCGCTGCTGTCCATCGGTGTCGGATTTCAGAAAAATATCAGCGGTCGGGAAAATATTTTGCTTAACGGTTTGCTGTTAGGCTTTACCGAACAGCAAATTCGCGAAAAAATGCCCGATATCATTGCCTTTTCCGAGCTGGGTGAATTTATTGATAAGCCCGTTAAGACCTATTCAAAAGGCATGTACTCTAAGCTGGCGTTTTCAATAACGGCCTTTTTGGAAACGGATATCATACTGATCGACGAAATCCTAAGCGTGGGCGACGAACATTTTAAGAAAAAGAGTTCGCAAAAAATGAAGGAGCTCATCTCAGACGAGAATCGCACCGTACTCATTGTATCTCACAGCATCAGCACCCTGCGGCAGCTTTGCACCCGCGTCTTGTGGCTGCACGACGGCAAAATCAAAATGCTCGGCGATACCAATGAGGTGCTCGACGCGTATCAACAGTTTATGTAGTTCCTTGCAAAACGAACAATAGGGAGTTACACTATGGTTATTGGCGGTATTTTAGCGGGCGGCCTCGGCACCCGCATGGCAAACGACGGCTTGCCGAAGCAGTTTTTAAAGGTTGCCGGAAAGCCTGTGATCGTTCACACCTTAGAGCGCTTTTTAGGCAACGAGCATATCGGCTTCGTCGTGATCGCCATGAACGAAAGCTGGATCTCGTACTGTCAGGATATGCTCCGCGAATACGGACTGGACCGCAACACGGTTCGCATCATTCCGGGCGGCGATTCCCGCTTTGAATCGCTGTTATGCCTGGCGCGTGAGTGCCTGAACGTTGCGGCAGAAAACGGTTACGACGGCGAGATCACCATGATCAATCACGACTGTGCGCGTCCGTTCGTATCCGATCGAATTTTGAACGACAACATCGCCATGGTCAACGAGTACGACATGGTCACGACATCCATCCCCACCATCGACACCGTGCTCTTATCCAAAGATGGGAAACTCAGCGATTGCGTTCCCGAACGCTCAACCGTTTTTTTGGACCAAGGCCCTCAGACCGTAAAGGTTCGCCATTTTATGGAATTGGTACGCACCCTTTCCGATGCGGAAAAAGAAAAATACATGGAAGCCGGCCGTCTGTATATCGACAAAGGATTCCGTGTGGGAATCGTCGAGGGCGAGCGCGAGAACTTTAAGCTTACCACAAAATTCGACTTAACCTTAGCCGAAATGATGTTTAACCGTAACGAGAAAGGCAACGATTAGAGGTAACAAGATATGAAAGTTGTAGCTGTAGGTGACGTGTTCATCACGCCCGAAATGATGCGAAAAGCCTTCGAAAAATACGAGGAATTTGACGACTGTCACTATTTCTATTTCGGGCAAAACACCCGTCGCAAAATGCGCGGCACGGTCAAGACGATCGAGCTGGGCGGCCGCGACAAGTGCAAGCTTCCCGACGGCTATTTGGAAGCGGTGGAGGATGCCGAGGTGTTGATGGTGCATCTGTGCCCCGTTACGGAAAAGGTGCTCCAACGTGCCAAAAAGTTAAAATACATTCTCTGCAACCGCGGCGGCGTTGAAAACATTGACATCGATGCGGCACGCGACCGCCATATCAAAGTACTGTTTAACCCTGCTCACAACGCCAATGCCGTTGCCGAGTTCACCATCGGCACCATGTTCTGCGAACTGCGAAACATCGCCCGCTCGCACATGGCTGTCAAGAGCGGCGACTGGCGCGAAAAGTATCCCAATTCCGGCAGAATTATCGAGCTCAAGAACCTGACCGTGGGCATTGTCGGTTTCGGCAACGTTGGCGAACTGGTTTGCGAAAAACTCAGCGGCTTCGGCTGTAACATACTGGTAAGCAATCTGTTCGAGCCCGAGCGCACCAATCCGCGCATCAACTGGGATAAAGTGCAATTCGCGGAGTTAGACGAGCTGATTACCCGATCCGACATTATTTCGCTCCACGCGCGCAGCAAAAGCAAAGAGCCCATTTTTGGAAAGCGCGAATTTGAGATGATGAAGAAAACCGCCGTCTTCATAAATACGGCCCGCTCGCACATGGTGGATTACGATGCTCTTTATCATGCGCTGAACAAACAGCTGATCGAAGGTGCCGCGATCGACGTGTTTGAAGTCGAGCCGCTCGGTGCGGATCATCCGCTTCTTTCTCTCGACAACATCACGCTGACTAACCACCGCGGCGGTGACACCGTCAACGCCTATTCGGACAGCCCCGGCATGATGCTCTCGGAACTGATCGGCTTTTTGCACAAAGGAAAAGAACCGAAATTCTTGATTCGATAAAACGCCACATAAACCACAAAACGTCTTGCACAAGTCACCTTGTGCAAGACGTTTTCTCTTTAACACTCGTCTTCGCTCTCAAACAACTCGCCTTTGACGTTCACTTCTCGGAACGGCATATCTCCCTCGTCGCCAAATACATATTTACCAAGGTCGATTCGGGCAAAATTATGCGGACAACGGCGCTTACTAAACGGCGGCAGTTGCATATACGATTCACCGTAAGCATATGTAAGATACGGTGCCGGATCCACAGGGATCGGTGCGGTGATCCCCTCAAAATCGATATACACCACCTCGTCCAAGCCTTTGTTGGGAAGCGGATCGTCGTACACCTTTTTACCTACCGAGTCAATTAACCACTCGGCATTCTTCTTGTGGCGGTAGAATTTCGCAAAGAAATCAAATAACCCGTTGAAAACGCCCCACGGTATCACCCGCAACAAGGGTAAGAAGATTCTTGTAAAGGTGTAGTGGTACTTCTTACGCGGCTGATTAAACCATTTGATTTCCATCAACACGGTAAGGATCGTAAGCACCAAGCTGTGAAGCTTTTGAAAGACCTTCCGGTTGCTCGTTTTGTCATACACCAAAATGTCGATAAAAATGCCGTCCTTAAACTCGTTTTTATTCGAATAATTGGTAGAAAAATAGGTGCCGTCCAAGCGGACTTTGTCAATGGTATAATGACTGCCGCTGCTGTTAAAGGTAGACGAATAGGAATACTCGGGACCCAATTCCTTCGGACAAACCTTTCGGAATTTCTCAAAATCCTCTCGGAGCATACCGATATCCAGATCGTCGTCCCACGGAATGGCCTTTCCCGCACGTACGGCGCCGAGGAGGGTGCCTCCCGCCAGAAAGTACTGAATACCGTTTCTGCGGCAAATATCGTCAATTTCCTGCAAAACCTTGATTTCAAGCGCTTGAATCCGCTTGATCTTGCCACCGTAAAAGGCAACGTTGTCAGAGGTGTCATACGGCTCGCCGGTAAGATAAGCCACCAAATGCTTGATGCCGATTGCGGTATAATTGGCCGTCTTGGCACCCAATTTTTTGTATTTCAAATTGTTAAGCCCGCCATATACCGGCAGAACGTTGGCGGAAATCTCCGCCTTTAACGAGTACACCTCTGGGTTAGCACAATAAATCAGGCGCTTGATTTCTTCACGAGAAATCGATTCTCCGGTAACGTTATAAATATGTCCTTTGTGCGCTTTTGTTGCCAGCATAGCCACGGCATGGCATGCAGAACGGATATAGGTAATCGTATAATGCTGCTGTGCATCCTCGTCGGTTATGCGCACGGTTTTCGTGTCGTGACACTCAAGAATAACCCGGTTCAGGTCAAACGACGGCGTGTGTGCCGCATCCGGCGCAAAAACATTATCGAACCTTGCCAGTGTGATATCAACGTCATCGTAGGCGACCGCCGCACGGCAAGCCTTCTCAACCTCAAGATAATAGTCGATTTCCGGTGTCCGTTCACACCGCTTTTCAATGTAGAAGTTATACTCGCGCTCCGAAAGTGTTTCAATCTCCGATGAGAAATTCGGTATGGGCGGGAGCAACACCGATACCACACACTTGGCATACCGGTTGTTTTTTAGCAGTCCGGTGATTGTCTGAAGCGCGGCAAGTGTGGTGTCCTTATCGGCAAGCCCGTTGACACAATCCACAAAAAAGAAAACCACACAGTTATCGTCCAAGCGTTGCAAGGTTTCCAACGCTTGGACGTCCTCGGTCTCCCGGAGCGCCGCTTTACGATAGTCGGCTTCGGCACCGGTACTCAGATAAGTAATCGATTGGAACGCAGGGGAGCCTGCGTTCAGCCGCCCAAACGATGTAAGCAAATAGTCGCAGATAAACGTATTGTCGCCGGCAAAGAAAACGCGCTTTGCCTTGCTTTTAACAATGGCCGAAAAAGGGGCTTTAAGCACTTGAGCAAGCATCGCCTGCTCATTTTGCATAATCAATTCTTTCAATACACGTCGCTCCTTTTGAAGACATCCCCGATCTGTTCGTGATCCGCGGACAAGTATATCATTTCCCTGACCGTTTGTCAATCTTCGCAGGATTTCAACAAGCCTTGATGATCCATCTTGAACCTGTCCGACTATCCGGTTCCCCCAAAAAAGCAAACCGCCGCACAACTTTTCGTTGTGCGGCGGTTGATTTGCTTATCAGTTGGTGATGGTCTGCTCGGTCTCTTTGTCGAACAGGTGAATCTTGGTGTTGTCCAAAACCATGTCGATCTCGTCGCCGGGGCGAGCGGTCGAGGTGGGCTCAACACGTGCAGTCAAGCTGCTGCCTTCCACGTTGACGTACAGGAAGATCTCAGCACCCATCAGCTCGGTAACTTCAACCTTCGCGCGGATGCGGCAATCGGCAAACGCTTTCAGGTGACGCTCCTCGTCGTGGACATCTTCCGGACGGATACCCATAACGACCTCTTTGTCAACGTAGTTCTCCAGGATGCCGTCCTTGTTCTTGGACTCCGGAAGCGGGATATCGTACTTGACACCTCTGCGGGTCTTGGTGTCCTCGGAACCGAACTGAGCAAAGAACTGACCGTCCTTCTTGATGATCTTCGCGTCGATAAAGTTCATCTGCGGACTTCCGATAAAGCCGGCAACGAACATGTTGCCCGGACGCAGATACAGGTTGTTCGGAGAATCGACCTGCTGGATCAGACCATCCTTCATAACGACGATACGGTCACCCATGGTCATAGCCTCGGTCTGGTCGTGGGTAACGTAGATAAACGTGGTACCCAGCTTCTGGTGCAACTTGGAGATCTCCGTTCTCATCTGAGCACGCAGCTTAGCATCCAAGTTGGACAGCGGCTCGTCGAGCAAGAAGACCTTCGGCTCACGAACGATCGCACGGCCGAGCGCAACACGCTGACGCTGACCGCCGGACAAAGCCTTCGGCTTTCTGTCGAGCAGGTGAGCAATATCCAAAATACGGGCAGCCTCTTCCACGCGGCGCTTGATCTCATCCTTCGGAGTCTTGCGCAGCTTCAGGCCAAACGCCATGTTCTCAAACACGGTCATGTGCGGATACAGAGCGTAGTTCTGGAACACCATCGCGATATCGCGATCCTTCGGCGCCACGTCGTTGACCAGACGGTCGCCGATGTACAGCTCGCCGCTGGAGATCTCTTCCAGACCCGCGATCATACGCAAGGTGGTGGATTTACCGCAACCGGAAGGGCCAACCAGAATAACGAACTCTTTATCCTTGATCTCCAGATTAAAATCGGAGACTGCGGTAACGCCGCCTGGATACTTTTTGTAAATGTTTTTCAAAGACAAACTTGCCATTTTTAATGACCTCCAAATTTTCTTGTCTCTTAACGACCACGGGCACTCGTGCGCCCTACTATACATTCCTTATTGTAACAGAAACTTTCGGGATTTGCCAGTCTTAATATACACAAACTTTTTTCACTTTTTTATCAGAGTTGAACAAATTTATTTCAAAGGTCAAAGGATTCGCGCTCTCTGTCGGTCAGAAACCGACTTTCCCCCTCTGCGAGAGCCGGATCCAGCACGACGTTCCCGATCGAAATGCGTTTGAGCCACACCACGCCGCGATCCAGCACGCCGAACATCCGCTTGATCTGATGATACCGTCCTTCCGTGATACGCACCTCCGCAAGCGGTTGCTCACCGTTTTCCAGGACGATCAGCTCTGCCGGTCGGCACGGCGTTCCGTCCGCCAAGGTGATACCCTCGGCAAAGGCGCGACAATGCTCGCCGCTCAGCGGTGCATCCAGCCGCACCTGATACCGTTTTAGGATATCCCGTTTCGGAGCAAGTATTCGATGAGCAAGCTCACCGTCATCGGTCAGCAATACCAGCCCGACCGTATCCTTATCCAGCCGTCCCGCCGGAAACAGATTTTTTCGTTTCATCTCCTCCGGCAACAGATCCACCACCGTGCGCGCCTTCGGATCGCGCGACACGCACAAGATCCCCGCCGGCTTGTTCATCATAATATACACGAACTGCCGATAGTTAAGCGACTCACCCGCCACCGTCACCCGACAGGTGTCGGCATCGTATTTCGCCGAAGGATCGCGGCAGACCGCACCGTTCACCGTTACCTGACCCGACCGGATCAGTCGCACGGTCTCACTGCGACTGCGCGTTCCCTGCGAAGCGATCAGCTTATCCAAACGCTGCACCGCCATACTTCCTTTCTATTGAATCGGCTGCATCTCCCCGTCATGCTCGATGTCGCCCGCGACAATACGGTTACGGTACACGTACAGATGCGCCACTCCGCCGTTTTCGACCTCGTAGCTGTACAGCCGCACCCGCTTGCCGTAATACGCCTCCAACGACCGCCCCGCCTGCTCTTGCAGGGTGTTGTACTGTAAAAGCACCTCATCCGGCTCGTCAGGGATGCGCACCTCGCGCACTTCCTCGCTGTCCTCAGCGATCTCAAGCCCAAGCGAGCGCAGATACGCCACCCGCTCCTCACCGCTCGTCACCCGCGTCGCGGACACGACGGTAGCCTGCTCCGGCAGCACGGCAGCCATGACGACAGCAACCGCCACGACCGCGACGCACCCCAGAGCCGACAGGATCTGCTTATAACTGGTTTTTACGGAAAAGACAAACATACGATCCACATCCTCTATACAGTAATGGTAATATATGTCTATTCCGTTGTTCGTTACTTTATGAGAAGGAGTCGCTTCGGACTTTTCGTCAGATTACGACAGCCGTTCGGCTCAATGAGCACCATATCCTCAATGCGGACACCGAAACGCCCCTCGATATAAATACCCGGCTCGACCGTTACGACGTTGCCGGCTTTCAACCGCTGCTCGCCCGCCGCAGCCGACAGCCGCGGCTCTTCGTGGATCTGCACGCCCACGCCGTGTCCGGTCGCGTGACCGAAGCACTCCGCATAACCGGCGTTCTCAATAACGCGACGCGCCGCCGCATCCCCTTCGGTACAGAGAAGCCCATCTTTCAGCACTCCAAGTGCCGCAAGCTGCGCGTTCAGCACGGTATCATACACCAACTGTTGCTCCTCACTCACCACGCCGACCGCGACGGTGCGTGTCATGTCGGAATGGTAGCCGTCCACCACCGCGCCGAAATCCATCGTAATAAAATCACCGCGCCCAATCGGCTTGTCCGTCGGGATGCCGTGCGGCAACGAGGTGTTGGCACCCGACACCACGATAAAATCAAACGCCACCCGCTCGGCCCCGCGTTTACGGATGTAAAATTCCAGCTCCAGCGCAATTTCCCGCTCGGTCATCCCCTCGCGGATGTGCTGAACGATATAGTCAAAGCCTTCTTCGGTCAACGCCTGCGCCTCAAGGATCTTGCCAACCTCACGCTCGTCTTTGATCGCGCGCATCTCGGAAAGCCAACCGTCTAACTCACCGGAGCCGTCAAAGTCAATACCGACAACCTGCGTGCGTAATCGCTCCGCAAACCCCAACGTTGTGTCCGCTGCTTCCAACAAGATCTGCCGCAGACCGTGATGCTCCGCGATCTCTCGGATCGTCTCCGAAAGCCGGGAGATCATACGGCACTCGGTGCCCTTGACCGTTTGCTTTGCCGTTTCGATATACCGAAAATCCGTCATAAAATAGCTTTTTTCGCGTGTCACAAGCAAATAACTATCACCCGATGGGAAGCCGGTGAGATACTGAATGTGATGCTTCGCCGTGATGAGCGCCGCCGTATCATCAGCGGGCAGAAAACGGCTGAGCCGTTCCAATCGTGTGTTCATATCATTTGCCCTCGTACAACCGCAGCAGCGTGCGGGCATCCTCCGCCTGCGTGCCGTCCGACTCGCAGATAAAGGTGGGTGTCAACCCCCGCTCCCGTATCAACTGCATCAGCGGCGCGGGCTCCGGCCCGTACACGGCGTCTTCAAAGGTCAGATGGCGTTTTTCGCCGCCCTTTGTATATTCGATCTTGGAAAAATGCGCGTGGAACTGTGCGGCGCGCTCTGCGCCGAGTGCGTTTTCCAAACGGTCAAGCACCGCTTCAAACGCCTCGCGCGAGTTGAGTCCGCCCAGCGTGCGGGAATTGAGATGCCCGAAATCAACACAGGGCAAAAACCGTTCGTCCACCTTGCAGAATTCCAGCACCTCGTCCAGATCACCCAACTGATTGATCTTGCCCATCGTTTCGGGGCAGATGCGCACACCGGATAGCCCTTCCTCGTCCAGCGCCTGCTGTGCGCGGCACAATGTCTGCGAAGCAAGCGCGGTCGCATCCGCGCGGGACAGACCGCCGAGGCCGCCGGGGTGCACCACGATACGCTCTCCGCCCATTGCGGCGACCGCCCGTGCGCTTTCCAAAATATAGCGAATGGAATTATCGCGTTTTTCCGTCTCTGCGGACGCAAGCGAAATAAAATACGGCGCGTGAAGCGACATCTGAACGCCGTACCGCGCGGCAAGCGCGCCCATCGTCTCGGCCGTATCCGCCGACACCCGCACCCCACGGCCGCATTGGTATTCATACGCGGTAAGCCCTAACGTGTGCAACCACGCGGGTGCCTCCACCGTTGCCTTGTGGCCGGCAGCGTAAAACGATTCGCTGTTTCCCGCAGGCCCGAACCGAGCGATCATATATCCCGCTCCTTTCGTTTTTCGTAGATCTTGCGTTCCCATTTCCGTTTAAGCGCCAAAAACGGCTTGCCGGTTTCCATCTCGATCGGCATCACCTGAATACAGGTAATACCGTACAGGTTCGCCCCGATGATATCGGTAAACACCTGGTCGCCGATCGCCGCGCACTGCGCCTTCGGCAACCCTAACCGCCGCACGCCGCGCCAAAACCCGATCGGCGACGGCTTGCAGGACAGCGAGGTATGCCGCAGCCCGATCTTCTCAGCGAACGGCGCCACACGCCATTCCCAAGAATTGGACACCACCGTCATACGAATACCGGCGTCCTGCATCTGCTGCAGCCACTCGCGCACCTCATCAGACAGCACCTGACTGCCGTGGGTCGTCAGCGTGTTGTCCACGTCCAGCAACAGGCCGCGAACGCCGAGCGTTTCCAGCTCCTGCAGTGTGATATCGGTAATGCGATCTTTATAAATAGTAGGATACAGTAACGGCATTGCTGTTTATCCTTTCATCGTGTTCAGAGTAAAGAAAAAACGGGCAATACGATTGCCCGTTTTTTTGAATCATTTGAACTTTCTCTTACGAGCGGCCTCGGACTTCTTCTTACGACGAACGGAAGGCTTTTCATAATGTTCTCTCTTCCGGACCTCCGCAAGCACACCGGAGCGTGCGCAAGACTTCTTCCATCTACGCAGAGCGCTGTCCAGGGATTCATTCTCTTTGACTTTGACTTCTGACATTCTTATTCCCTCCCTCCGCTTATATAGCAGGGGTAATTCTCATAGTGACCCATAGTGACACTGAATGTAGTATACAACAGAAACCCACTATCGTCAAGTGCTTTTTTAAAAAATTTTACAGCGGCTTGACAACGATATTGACCAACTTCTGCGGCACGTACAGTTCTTTGACGATCTGCTTCCCTTCCAATTCCGGTGCGATACGCTCGTTTGCTTTCGCCTGTGCCAACACCGTCGGGGCGTCGTCCTGCATGCCGACGGTGATACGGGTACGGATCTTACCGTTAATCTGTACAGCGATCTCCACCGTGTCGGCGGTACACTTGTTCGGATCGTAAGTCGGCCACGGCGTATAGGCAAGCTCCTCGGTATGACCGAGCAGCTCCCACAGCTCTTCCGTCATATGCGGTGCAAAGGGATTGAGAAGCTGCACTAAAACGGCATATTCCGCGCGGTTGGCGCCGCCGGCGGCACTCATATCGTTGATAAGCGCCATCATAGCGGCGATCGCCGTGTTGAATTTCAGGTTTTCAATATCCTCGCCAACCTTACGGATGGTACGGTTGACAGCAATCTCCAGCTCCGGACGGACACTGTCGCCGTCGAGCAGGGTATCCGACAACGCCCACACTCTCTCCAAGAACCGCTGTACACCTCGAATACTCGCGCTTGACCACGGTGCCGCCTTTTCAAAGTCACCGATAAACATCTCATACATACGCAACGTGTCCGCGCCGAATTCAGCAACGATATCGTCGGGATTGACCACGTTTCCGCGGGACTTTGACATCTTCTCGCCGTTTTCACCGAGGATCATGCCGTGGCTGGTCCGCTTAGCGTACGGCTCGGCAGTGGGAACAACGCCGATATCGTATAAGAACTTGTGCCAGAAGCGGCTGTACAGCAGATGCAGCGTGGTGTGCTCCATGCCGCCGTTGTACCAGTTGACCGGC
>CAZBAO010000021.1:0-19177 GCA_964490085.1 uncultured Eubacteriales bacterium
GCACGGTTCGCATCCGTGAGGTTCGAGGGTTCGATCCCCTTCGGGTCCACCATAAAAAGCAGGACACCCTTGATAGGGTGTCCTGCTTTTTATCCTTGATTTCCCGAAGGGGATCGAACGGGCGTTAAAAAATATGCCGGTGGCATATTTTTAGCCCGACGCGTTGCACCGCCCTCCTTCGCTGTACCGAAACTCATAAACGAGATCAAACTACCGCACTGTACAAAAACCCTTCGGGTCCACTCCGAAGGAGCCCGAAGGGTGTCGATGATTCCACCACCCGTGACGGACAGTCGAAAACGCCTGTCCCTACACCTGCGCTGTACAAAAATCCTTTGGGTCCACCACTTTTCTTCCAAAAATCTTTCTCCCGTTCACACTTTCCTAACATTCGCGTTGTAGAATAGTGTGGCATCCCGCGGAAAGGAAGGCCCCGCATGAAGGCGAAAAAACCATCACAGCTTTATAAGTTCCTCAAATGGTGCGTACGGGTGTTTTACTCCAACACCACCGTTGTCGGCATGGAAAACCTACCCGAGGAGCCGGCTATCATTGTAGGAAATCACGCCCAGATGAACGGTCCGATCGTGTGTGAATTATACATGCCCTTTGAGCGCTATACCTGGTGCGCGGGTGAAATGATGCATCTTAAAAGCGTGCCCACGTACGCTTATCGGGATTTCTGGTCTCAAAAGCCGGCGTACAGCCGTTGGTTCTACAAGCTGCTGTCGTATCTCATCGCGCCGCTCTCGGTATGCGTGTTTAACAACGCCAACACCATCGGTGTGTACCACGATGCTCGGGTCGTGTCCACCTTTAAGCAAACCGTCGCGCGATTGCAGGAGGGTGCGCACGTCGTAGTCTTTCCGGAGCACGACGAGCCCCGCAATCACGTTATCAACGCCTTTCAAGAGCGGTTCATTGATGTTGCCAAGCTGTATTACAAAAAGACCGGAAAGGAACTGTCCTTCGTGCCGCTGTACATCGCACCGCGCCTGAAAACGGCGTATTTTGGGAAACCAATCCGGTTCTGCAGCGAAACGCCCATAGAAGAAGAACGGCACCGCATCTGCGAATATCTGATGAACGAGATCACCGCGATTGCCTGCGATCTGCCGCCGCATACCGTAGTGCCTTATCGCAACATCCCCAAGAGAATGTATCCCTGCAATCTGCTACGAGGAGTGACTGACCGTGAAGAAGCCGATCGTTGATTACCGACAGTTTCGGTTTTCCAAATTAAAGGATCCGCAATTTTCTCACCTTTTATTATTGCTGGGTTGGGTGGGATATTTTATTCTGTATTTTTTGACCGAGAATCTCATACCCGCCGAGAACTGCACACCCGTACACTCACCGCTTGACGATCTGATCCCCTTTTGCGAATGGTTCTTGATCCCGTACGTGTTTTGGTACGCCCTGATCGTGATCTCTCTCGGTTATTTTTTGCTGTATAACGTAGACAGCTTCAAGCGCCTGCAGACATTTATCATCATCACCCAGATCGTCGCTATGGCGGCATACATTCTGTTTCCCACTCGCCAAGACCTGCGGCCGACGGAATTCCCGCGGGATAACCTGCTGACACAGGTCGTCGGCATGCTGTACGCTTTTGACACCAACACCGGTGTGTGTCCGTCGCTGCACGTCGCGTACTCACTGGGCATCGCCTCGGTCTGGGTCAAGGAAAAGGGCGTTTCGCGTTGGTGGAAAGCCTTTGTGGTGATCGCGGTGATCCTCATCTGCTTGTCCACCGCGTTTATCAAGCAACATTCGGTCGTGGATATCGCCGCCGCGTTGCCGGTCGGCTTGCTCGCGGAGGGTCTCGTATACGGCAAGGATTATCTGCATACGTTACAACGGAAACGAAAATCGGCATAATTTCCAAAACTGTCCTCTTGTTTTTCGACAAGAGGACAGTTGCATTTTGTAGTAGTGTTATGGTATAATAGGCAAGATTTCAATGCCGTGCCGTCAAAACGGTGCGACAGAACGGAGGAAATATGGATAAACAAACCGAGTTCAAGCCGTATATCCCCGCAGAAAAGGTGACACCGGAGTTAACGGTAACCTCGATCGTGATGGGTATTCTGCTGGCGGTCATATTCGGTGCGGCAAACGCCTATTTGGGGCTGCGCGTCGGCATGACGGTATCGGCATCTATTCCCGCTGCCGTTATCGCCATGGGTGTCATTCGCATCCTCATGCGTAAAAACTCTATTTTGGAAAGCAACATCGTTCAGACCATCGGCTCCGCCGGTGAATCGCTGGCGGCAGGTGCGATCTTCACCTTGCCCGCTCTGTTCCTGTGGGCAGCGGAGGGGAAAACGGATAAGCCCGGTCTGATTGAGATTACGTTGATCGCGCTCATTGGCGGACTGCTCGGCGTGTTCTTTATGGTGCCGTTGCGCAATGCTCTCATCGTGAAGGAGCACGGCACGCTCCCTTATCCGGAAGGCACGGCGTGCGCTGAAGTCCTACTCGCCGGCGAAAAAGGGGGAGCAAACGCCTCCACCGTTTTTGCCGGTATGGGTTTTGCGGCACTGTTCAAATTTATTATCGACGGATTAAAGGTCGTGTCCGGCGAGGTATCGCTGCGCATCAAGGGCTATGCGGGCGAGATCGGTACGCAGATCTATCCCGCAGTTATGAGTGTCGGTTATATCTGCGGTGCGCGCATCTCCTCGTACATGTTCGCGGGCGGTGTGCTCAGCTGGTTGGTGCTCATTCCGCTGATCGTTCTGTTCGGCGCTGACGCGACACTGTATCCCGGTACCGAGCCTATCAGCGCGCTCTTTGCTGACGGCGGCGCTTCCGCGATCTGGAGCTCGTACATCCGCTACATCGGCGCGGGTGCACTGGCGGCGGGCGGTATTATCAGCTTGATAAAATCTCTGCCGCTCATCGTCAAGACCTTCGGCGGTGCACTGAAAAGCATGTCCGGCGCGGCCGCCTCGTCCGATAAGCGCACCGAGAAGGATATCAATCTCAAGGTCGTGCTGATCGCCATCGTTATCTTGACACTGCTCGTGTGGCTGGTTCCGGCGATTCCGGTATCGCTCATCGGCGCGATCATTATCGTTGTATTCGGCTTCTTCTTTGCTACCGTGTCGTCCCGTATGGTCGGGTTAGTCGGCAGCAGCAACAACCCCGTTTCCGGCATGGCGATTGCGACCCTTCTCATCGCCACGCTGGTTCTGAAAATGACCGGCAGCACCGGTATCGCGGGTATGTGCAGTGCTATCGCGATCGGTTCGGTCATCTGCATCGTATCCGCTATTGCAGGCGATACGTCACAAGACCTCAAAACGGGCTATCTGCTGGGCGCAACGCCGAAGAAGCAACAGATCGGCGAGATCCTCGGCGTCGTCGCCGCGGCACTCGCTATCGGCGGTACGCTGTACCTGCTGGACAGCGCGTGGGGCTTCGGCACCGATCAATTAGCCGCGCCGCAGGCGACCTTGATGAAGCTCATCATTGAGGGCGTTATGGACGGCAACCTGCCGTGGGGCCTGGTGTTCACCGGTGTCTTTATCGCGGTCGTCGTCGAGATCGTGGGGCTACCCGTTCTCCCCTTTGCGATCGGTATTTATCTGCCGGTACAGCTCAACGCCTGTATCATGGTGGGCGGCCTCATCCGCTTGGCACTGGATAAGATGAAGGGCAAGGACGAGGCGCAAAAGAATGTCATTGTCAACGACGGCGTGCTGTTCTGCTCAGGTATGATTGCCGGCGAAGGGTTGGTCGGCATCCTGCTCGCTCTTCTCGCCGTTTTCGGCGTGGACAAGATTTTCGATCTGTCCTCACTGCTCGGTATCCCGTCTTGGGTGTCGGACATCGGCGGATTGGTTCTGTTTGCGATCATCATTTTGACGCTGCTCAAATTCTCGGTGTGGAAGAAGCGAGACCGTAAAGCATGAAAAAGCAAGTGATCCGCGAAAATTATCTGGAAAAGGTGCCGATACGCAACCCGAATATCGCTTGGACAACGGATGCCGCGGGGATTGTCACATTGGAGATCCAAAACAACGGCGTGTTCAATCGGGTGGCGCAAAAGCTGCTGAAAAAGCCAAAAATTACCTACATTCATTTGGACGAAAACGGCAGCTTTGTGTGGCCGTTGATCGACGGAGAAACCAACATCATCGGTCTCGGCAAGGCCGTTGACGAGCATTTTGGTGAAGCCGCACATCCGCTATATGAACGACTCGCCAAATTCTTTCAGATCCTGGACAGTTACGGGTTCGTTGCGTTCAAACAGTAAAAAGGGAAACGCCGCTGAGCTTTTGCTCAGCGGCGTTTCCCTATAATCCGAACGCAAACTCACGCAGTGCTTGTATATATCCTTCTCCGTCCAGCATATAACTCAGCCCGTGTCCCGCGCCGGGAACGATCACCAGCCGTTTTTCCGCCGTGCAAACCTCGTAATTTAAACGGCTCATCTCGCAAGGAACGTACGCATCGTCGTCACCGTGGAAGAAAATAACGGGAAGTGAGCAGGTCTTCATGGCCTCAATGGGCGGTGTTTCCTCCACGTCGAACCCGCCGTAAAGCTTGCCGCCGAGTCGCACGAACGGATACAGCAAGTCTGCCGGCAATTTCATGTCGCGAATGACCTTTTTGATGATATCCTGCGCCGAGGTATAGCCGCAATCCGCCAGCACCCCCTTCACGTTCGGCGGCAGCGGCTTACCCGCTGCCATCATCACGGTGGCGGCACCCATGGAAATACCGGTCAACACGATCCGAACGTCCTTGCCAAACCGACGGAGCATAAATTCCACCCACGACACGCAATCGCGGCTCTCGTACACGCCAAAGGTGATCACGCGTCCCTCGCTGTTTCCGCTCGCCCGCTGATCCACGATCAGCGCACTGCGGCCGAGCGCGAAGCTGCGCTGTACCCCGCCGCACAGATCACGTTCCGCCGCGCCGCGGTAGCCGTGAAACATCAATTCAATCGGCGCACCGGGTGCGTATTCGTAATATTTGCCGCATAATTTCAGACCGTCAAACGAGGTAATGCTGACCGCCTCAAAGGGAAGTGCCCGCACCTCTTTCATCCACGCGACCATGGTCTCCCGATACGGCTCATATACCCGTCCCGGCGGAATGGGGTATTCCTCGTCGGAGTCTTCCCGCTTCGGAACGAAAAACGCCATATAAAAGCACGCAAACGAGATCAGCAATACCGCAACGGCTGCGCCAAGCGCGATCCACACAAGCACCATGGTATCCTCTCCATTCGTTCTCATTGTAGCACCCTCACTCCTGCAATTCAAGAATCGACGATCGAATTTTCTTGCTTTTTATTGTCGTATACGGTAAAATTCGAACGAGGAGTTAGGGAGGGTTTTATGAATATCGATGTCAATTATAAAAACAAAAAGCGGTATAATACCGCAAAATATCCGATTCGTCAGCCGCTGTTTATCACCTATCTGATCTGGCTGCTGTGCAAATTCATTCTCATCGGCAAAAAATATAAAGTGGAAAAGATCAATATGGAGGGCTTAAAGCCGCCGTATATGATGCTGAGCAACCATATGTATTTCATTGATTTTGAACTTGCGGCAATGGGAACGTTTCCACACCGCGTCAGCAACGTCGTCAGCATTGACGGCTACTACCGTCGGCCGTTTTTGCTGGAGCTTATCGGCGCGATCTGTACCCGTAAATTCACGATGGATCTTCATCTAATCAAATCCATCAATCGCGTGCTCAAGCGAGGCGATATCCTATCGATGTATCCGGAAGCGCGGTATTCTCCCTGCGGCACGCTGTCGTATATGCCGGAATCGCTCGGCAAGCTGATCCGTATGAATAAAGTGCCGGTGGTCGCGGTGGTACACCACGGCAACCATCTGCATTCACCATTCTGGAATTTCCGCAAAAAGCGCAAGGTGCCGCTGCATACCACGATGACGCAGATCCTCACCGCCGAGCAGGTCAAATCCCTGTCAGCGGAGGAGATCAACGCTGTGGTGCGTGAGGCACTGGCGTATGACGATTACCGATATCAAAAGGACAACGGCATCCGTATCACCGAGCCATTCCGTGCGGAAGGGTTGCACAAGGTGTTGTATCAATGCCCACACTGCATGACCGAGTCTAAAATGGCATCGCAAGGCACCGAGATCTTTTGCACCGAATGCGGTAAGCGCTGGAGTTTAAACGAGGACGGCACGCTGTCGGCGCTTGACGGCGAGACCGAATTCTCCCATGTGCCGGATTGGTTTGATTGGGAGCGCGAGCAGGTACACCGCCAGATCGCGAGCGGCGAATATACGTTTGAGGACGAGGTGGAGGTCTATTCCCTGCCCCGCTGCTGGCGGTTTATGCCGCTCGGCAAAGCAAAGCTCACTCACGATCCCGAAAACGGCTTCGTGCTGACCGGTCACTACAACGGAGAAGCGTACCGTATTCAACGTACGCCGGTGATGACCAACAGCCTGCACATTGAATACGATTACTGCTATATCAAGCCGTTTGATTGCATAGATATCTCCACCGAAAACGATTCGTTTTATTGCTATCCCACCAAGGAAAACGTGGTGACCAAGCTCGGCTTTGCCACCGAGCGGCTGTATCAGTTAGCCGTCAATCAGGCAAAAGGATCGGCAACGAAATAACATATTAAAACCGCTCCGGCGTTACCGAAAAAAACGTTCAATGTGCAGTTTGTTGCAAAACTCAAAGTTGTGCTCCAGAAGTTTTGTGAAGCGGCCGATCAAAAAGCCGTTTATCAAGGCACACAGGACCGTGCCGAGCTTGACGCCCTCGAACACACCGAATCCGAAAAAGCAAAAGGACAGCACCACGCCCAGCACCGTGCTGAAGCAATCGTAGGCGGTCTTAACCTTGTTAATATCAACGCCCCACTTGCTCGCGATCTCTTTGACGATCAGCTCGTAGGCCTCGGGGGACAGGTAGGTGTGGAAAAACAGCGACACGGAAAACGAGCATAGCACCGTGCCGAGCCCGTACCACACGGCGCGGATCGCAAAAGTATTGTCGGGCAAGCCGGCAAGCACCGCCATCGCTCCGTCAAGCAGGGTGCCGTAGATGACGGCGGTCACGAACGAGAACAGATACGAAAGCTTGAATTTTCGCATCAGAATAGCCGTTGCCAATACCAGCACGCCTTGAAACGCATCTTCCGCCACCCCGAAGCTGAACCACGGCAAAAGCTCGGACAGCTTCAAGTGCAGGATGTACGCGGGGGCGACCACCATCGACATTCCGAAATCCGCTTTTTCGGTAAAGGCGGCGGCAAACGCCATAATGATAAGCGCCAGTACATACGAAAGCTCCGTGTAAAAAACTCTTTTCTTCATACGATCCCCCTTCACAACAACCAAACGGTTCCCCACATAATAAAACGCATCATAGCATATTTCGATGCCCCCGTCAATGTCTCCCGCATTGACAAGGGGCATTAAGTTTGGTATTATGGTACAAACGCGTAACAGGAGCGATGGCAATGAACCTGCAACAGTTAAAATATTTCAAAACCGTTGCGGAAATGGGCAGCATTTCGGACGCAGCACAAGCCCTTTTTATTTCGGCGCCCGCACTGAGCACCTCTGTCTCCCGTCTTGAAAAGGAACTCGGCGTAAAACTGTTTGACAGAACCAACAACCGCATTGCCATCAACCGGCAAGGGAAGCTGCTGCTGAGGTATGCCACCCAGATTTTTTCCTTGCTTGACTGCGCCAAGACCGAGCTACGCCAAAGCGTGATGCTGCAGGGACGGCACACATCGGTGGCGAGCATCGCCTCCACGCAATGGGTGGATCTGATCACCGCGTTTTCGCAGGAGCACCCGCATTTTACCCTGCTGTGTACCAGCTTGAACCGACCTGAGCTGGTGAACGGCGGCCTGTCAGCTCAGTATACCTTTTTGCTCGCCGCCGAGGATGACCTTCCGGAGGCGTATGCGGATAAGCTCGACAGCTGTTCCCTGTTCGAAGATCATCCGGTGGTTATGGTACATCGCGATCACCCACTTGCCAAAAAGCAAGCGGTGGATCTGTCCGAGCTGCTCACGGAAACCGTGTTTCTTCCGTTGCAGGACTATCCCCTGCACGACCATTTGGTGCGACTGTTCCGCGATAACAACATTCCCTTCCCCGCCGGCAACGCCTATTCCCATTTGGCAACGCAACAGATGGTCGCCGAGGGTCTGGGTGTCGCGTTTGCAACCTCCCATACCAACTTATCCGCTTCACAAAGCTTATGCTATGTACCCATCCGTAACGCGCAGCCGTGGTCCTGTCGATTGTACTGGAGGAAGAATCACAGCTTCAACAAGGATGAGGCGTTATTTCACGACTTCGTGGAGCGCTATTATCAAAAACGATAACACCACTGCCGACAAATTCTTGTCGGCAGTTTTTGCATAATGTGAAAGTTATGCAAGTGTTAAGTTTTCGGAAGTTGTTTTTGGGTAATCTGCGTGATATAATCAAGCCGACAAAATGCGGGGGTGTTTAATATGGTCGCGACAAAAGAACAGCGCTACAAATGGGTCATTCTCGGTGTCTGCTTTTTTATGATCTTTGTGTGTTTGGGGTTTTGCAGCACAAACAAAGGCATTTACCTGACAGCGATCACCGAAGCGCTAAACATCCCGCGCGGACTTTTCTCCATTAACGATACCTGCCGCTATATCGCCTCCGCTGTGATCAATCTCTTTTTCGGCATTCTGCTTCAGCGCTTTGGTTATCGAAAAATGGTAGCGGTGGGGTTCGCCACCATGATCGTCTCCACCCTGCTGTTTGCATATGCACAGGATATCGTTACCTTCTGTATCGGCGGCGTGTTTTGCGGCATCGGCTTTGCGTTCACCTCCACCAATATGGCAAGCAGCATTATGCGCCGCTGGTTTGACAAGGATATCGGCAAGTATACCGGCATTGTGTTTGCCGCAAACGGCCTCGGTGCAACGGTTGCATCGATGATCGCAACACCGCTGATCAACGAGCCCGGCAACCCCTTCGGTTATCGCAACTCGTATCTGGTGGTCGCCGCGATACTCGCCGTCACCGGTATCTTGAGCGTCATATTGCTCAAAAAACCGCCGGCACAGCCCCCTGTTTCTGCCGGTAACGGTAATGTGAATACGAAAAAGCGATCCGTTAACTGGGTGGGACTTGAGTTTTCCGAGGCGCGGCGCAAACCGTTTTTCTACATAGCCGCCGGTGTTATTCTGCTCTCCGGATTATCGCTGCAAGGAGTTGCGGGCGCGTACGCCGCTCATTTGCAGGACGTAGGGTTTGAGCCGGGCTTTGTCACCGCGATCGTCAGCCTATCTTCATTAGCCTTAACCGCCAGCAAGATCCTTGCCGGTTGGTTGTATGACCGTTTTGGGCTCGGTTTCGTGATGACGATGTGTCAGATCGCCGCCATCGGTACCTTCTTGTGTCTGGCCTTCGTGTGCACCGGCTCTTTCGGTGTGGTATTGGCCGTAGCGTTCGCCGTGCTGTATGCGATCGCTCTGCCTCTGGAAACGCTGCTGGTCCCCCTACTTGTCAACGACTTTTTCGGTGCGCGATCCTATGATAAAATACTGGGACTTTTCGCGGCGTTTAACTATATCGGCTATGCACTCGGTGCGCCGATCGTCAACGTGTGCTTTGACTGGTTTGGCTCCTACAAACCGGTATTGATCGTGTTCGTTGCGCTGATGTTAATCGCATCGTTTGCGTTCCGATTCGCGTTACGTTCCGTCCAAAAAATCAAACGACCATAGTGTGACAGGACTCAGACCCTGTCACACTACGACTCTTTGTCGATCGCGTTGCGATCCACCCTCGGCGTGTTTTGAAACGCTTTTTTATACTGGGCGATAAAAAACGAGGTGTCGTTATAGCCGCAGGAGGTCGCGATCTCTTTGACGCTCATATCGGTGTTAAACAACAGATCCCGCGCGTGGCCGAGGCGTTGCGAGATGACCGCCTCCATCGGCGTTTGCCCGAAATACTGTTTGAACAATCGGCACAGGTAGCTCTTATCCAGATACGATACCGCGGCAAGCTCGTCCAATGTTATCCGTTCGGTGTAATGCGTGTTGATATACTGAAACACCCGATCCAACGCGGTCGGGGCGTTGTGTTCTTCATAATACCGATGACAAAT
Organism: uncultured Eubacteriales bacterium; assembly: GCA_964490085.1. Classification (GTDB taxonomy): domain Bacteria; phylum Bacillota; class Clostridia; order Oscillospirales; family Acutalibacteraceae; genus RGIG3009. Next base: position 10,141 of record CAZBAO010000021.1, read on the forward strand.
ATCGGCATTGAGCAGATGCAAGATCTCACGGAGCAGCATATGGGATGCTTCGGTGTTCTTGTCGGTCTGTTCGGCAAGCAAGGAGATCAGTTTTAGCAGTTCCTTTGATCGACGCACGGCAAACACGGTAGGGATCGAGGCGATCATACTGTGCGTGCAGACCGGTTCAATAAACGTCGCTTTGTTTCGGCTGTAGTTCACCACATCTGTTTTTTGGGAAAAATCCAGCGTAAGCACGTAGCAGTTGTACTCACCGAAGCTGTATACCTCCTGCCCCGGACGTCGAAAACACACGGTACCGTCCTTGACGGTGTGCTGCTTGCCGTCTATAAAGATCGTACGTTCACCCGTAACGTAATAATCCAGCTCGTGGTTGTATACGGTACGCTTGATAACGGACGTGGCAGACGGCGCTACAAACTGTTTACACTCCAAAATATGAAAGTCCATAATCCCACCTCACGCGTATTATACAAGAAAAACACCGAAATGTCAAAATAGTCCTATTATTTGTCAATATATTCCCTTTACGAATGCTTTTTTTACAAATATAATGTGGTTAGAGATTATATACAAAGGAGTATAAGTGGTATGAGTTTTATGTTCCACCCCTTCCCCTATGCGGATCCGAACGCGGTCAACACCGTGGAAATCCCCGCATCGGTGAAAGACAATCTGGTCTGCGGCATTCTGAACGTCGGCAAAAAGATCGCGAAGTTCTTTGAAAACGCAAACAGCATCGGTATTGATGCCTATCCCGGCGCCGAATACGAGATGCTCATCAACGTGCTCAAACAGCAACTTGCCCGCACCGGCATTGAGTTTATCGACGCCGCATCGGTCATGTTACCGAGCGAGGTCATCACCAAAAAGGTCGAGCCGTTCCTGCCCGAGGACCGCGACGTTGACCCCGTTTTGCTGTACGGCAGACGCTACCGTGAAGGCTATAAAGGTCTGCAGGATGCCGAAAAGGTCGAGCAACTGAAAGCCCGCATCAAAAACGGCGGCAAAGTGCTCGTGTACGGCAAAGGCTCGCTGTCGGAGGAGCTGCAGGACGAATACGATCTGCGTATCTGGATCGACGTCACACCCAGAACCTCCGTGCTCAACTGCAAAAACGGTAAAAACCGCAACATCGGTCTGACCGAGGAGCTTCCCTACGGGCTGATGATGCGCCGCAACTACTACGTGGATTTCGAAACCGCGATGGAGCAACGCTGGGGACTGATGAGAACTCAGAAGCTCGATTACTATATCACCGCGGACGAACCGACGCAGATGAAAATGTTGCCGTTCGGCAGTGTGATGGAACTGTTCGAGGAACTGAACAGACGTCCGTTCCGTTGCCGTCCTGTGTACCTCGAAGGCGTTTGGGGCGGATTCTATATCCACAAGCTCAGAAACCTGCCGAAGGAAATGCGCAACTGCGCGTGGATCTTCGATATGATCCCGCTGGAGGTATCGCTGGTCGCTATGCTGGACGAAGCAGGTGAGTTTGAAGTACCGTTCTTCACTTTCGTGCAGGCAATGGGCGAGAAACTGCTCGGTCACAAAGCCTACACCGAATTCGGCGGTTACTTCCCCGTCCGTTTCAACTACGACGATACGTTCCATTCGTCGGGTAATATGTCGATCCAGTGCCACCCCCATGCCGACTACGTCATCAGCAATCACGGCGAGTTCGGCCGTCAGGACGAAAGCTATTACGTCGTTCGTGCCGGTCATCAGGCAAAAACCTACCTCGGCTTTGCCGATGAGAACAGCGGCGACGAATTTATGGAGCTGGCGGATCGCGCCCAAACCACGCACGAACTCATCGACTATCAGAAATATATCCACGCGGTGGAATCCGTCCCCGGTACGCAGGTGATGATCCCCGCGGGCACCATTCACGCATCCGGCCGCAACCAGGTCATTCTGGAGATCGGCAGTCTGACCGTCGGTTCGTACACCTACAAGCTGTACGACTATCAGCGCACCGACCCGCAGACCGGTCTGCCCCGCCCGATCCATATGAAGATGGGTAAGGACGTCATCCGTAAAGAGCGCGACGCCAAGTGGGTCACCGAAAACCTCGTCAACCACGGCGGCGTTGTGCGCGAGAACGGCACGGCGAAAGAGATCATCGTCGGCGAGCACGACCTGCTGTACTTCTCGCTCCGCAACCTCATTTTCGAGGACGAGATCGACGATAACACCGACGGTCTGTTCCACGTGCTCGCGCTGGTCGACGGTGAAAAAGTACGCGTGGAATCCATCGATCATCCCGAGCTCTATTACGATATGAATTCGCTGGATATCGCGGTCGTTCCCGCAAACTTCGGCAAGTACCGCCTCCGCAACCTCGGTGTGGGTGTTGTCACCGTTCACAAAACTCAGTTAAAGAGATGATCGCATGAAAATCTTGGCATTAGACATCGGCGGGACCGCCGTGAAATACGGCGTGTTCCATAGCGGTGAGGAACACCTCGGTCAATTTGCTGTCAAAGACGAGGACGGCAAGGAGGGCATCGCTTCGAGTCTGTTAGACTTTTGTGGCGAGATCGAACCGGATTTCCTCGCCGTTTCCACCCCCGGCCCGTTCGACTATACCACCGGCACCAGTTTGATGAAACACAAACTGCACACACTTTTCGGTGTCTGCCTTAAAGATCTGCTCGCGCAAAGATTCCCGCAGATGCAGGTATGCTTCATGAACGATGCCACCGCCTTTGCGCTGGGTGTTCTGGAAGAAAAGCCGGAACTGAAAGCCCGCGACGTCGCGTGTGTGATGCTCGGCACCGGTTTGGGGTATGCCAATGTGCGATGTGGTGTCATCCAACTAAACGACAGCCAAACGCCGGCAAGCCCGATGTGGAATATGCCTTTTCTGGACGGGATCGCGGAGGATTACGTATCCACACGCGCTCTGTTGAATGCGGCAGGCGGGCACGGCTTTGCGTTTACCAACATCAAGGATATGGCGGACGAGGCTCGACGCGGCAACCGCAAGCTCGCGGGCGTGTTTTACGATTTCGGCCGGTATTTGGGGCTCTGTCTGGAACAAAAACGCACCGATGACCGCTTTGATGAAGTGGTCATCGGCGGTCAGATCTCCAAATCGTTCGATTTGATGAAAGACGGCTTTGAAAGCGCCACCACGCTGCCGTTTTCCTTAGTACAAGACACTGCCGCCTGTGCGCTGTATGGGTTGTATGGGTTTGCAGTAAACAATCAATGAGAGGTGTTGCTATATGAAAAAAGTACTCATCATAACAGCCGATAAGTGTGACGATTCAGAGCTGTTGTATCCGTACTATCGCGTGTTGGAAGCGGGATGCGAAATCGACGTCGCTTCGTTCACCGCAAGCACGGTTGTCTGCAAATACCACTTTGAGTGCGAGGCGAATCTCGCGATCGCCGACGTCAACAGCGCCGACTACGACGGCTTGATCCTCCCCGGTGGCTCTGCTCCCGAAAAGCTCCGGCAGAATGCGGATGTGATCCGCGTTGTTCGGGAGATGTTCGAGCAGAAAAAGCCGATTGCTTCCATCTGTCACGGACAACAGATCCTGATCTCCGCGGGAGTGCTCCGCGACATCGACGCCACCTGCTATCCCGGCATTAAGGACGATCTCGTCAACGCCGGTGCCCGTTACAAGGATCAGCCCGTGGTGGTTTGCGGCAATCTGGTCACTTCAAGAAGACCGCAAGATCTCCCCTGCTTTATGAGAGAGTTTATGGCCCTTGTAAAATAACGGGTTTTGACAAAATAACGCCCTCTCGGTGTTAGCGTATACTCCGCTAACACCGAGAGGGCGTTTTGCCGCAGCTTGAACGGCGGTACTCTAAGAATTTGTCACGCCTCGATCACGAGCTTCCCCGAAATATGCTCGGGCTTCGATTCCGGAAGCAACGTTCTGTCAAGATTGGCCGCGATCTCCCTTTCAATATATTGCTTGTCTGTTGTGAATTTATAGCTCAGCTTCGTTGTGATCTCTTTTATTTTAGCAGCATCCTTGATAAAGAAGGTCCTCCCGAAAACAATGACGTTCTTTACCGTGTACGCCCATTCACCTTTCTTGCGGTCACCTTTGTCATAACAAAATAAGAGACTTTTCGTGATTTTCCAACGAGTCCGTTCGGTGGCTGTTTTGTTGTAATAATTCACAAAAAAGTGCCCGCCTCTTTTGAGACGGGCACTTCATGATTTACGCGGCCTTGCGTTTTTGCATCGCACGGATCGCAAGGATCGCAGCGAACAACAGCACTAAGCAGATGGGCAGTACCACCCACGCGCTCTGTACGAAACCGCACAGCACGTAGCCCACGAAGGATACCGCCGCAACGAGCATCGCATACGGTAACTGCGTCGACACGTGCGCGATGTGATTGCACTGTGCACCGGCAGACGCCATAATGGTGGTATCGGAAATGGGCGAGCAATGGTCACCGCATACCGCACCGGCCATACACGCCGAGATCGCGATCACCGTGATCGCGCCGGACTCGGCACCGAATACGCTGAGCACGATCGGAATAAGGATACCGAACGTACCCCACGAGGTACCCGTCGCAAAGGACAAACCCACCGCGATCAGGAAGATGATTGCGGGCAGGAACAGCGCAAACGAACCGGCAGAGCTTTCCACGATCTGCGAAATGAAGATCTTGGCGCCCAAACTGTCGGTCATCGCCTTCAGCGTCCACGCACAGGTCAAAATCATAATGGCGGGCACCATCAGCTTAAAGCCTTCCGGCACGCACTCCATGCAACCCTTGAAGCTGATCACGCGGCGCAGGGAGAAGTAGATCACCGCAAACAGCAACGCTACCACCGAACCGTACGCCAAGCCGACCGACGCGTCGCAATCCGAGAACGCCGTAATGAAATTCATATAGCCATCCGAATCAGCGGTAAAGAAGCCGCCGGAATAGATCATACCGACAATGCAGGACACGACTAAGAAGAGAATCGGCACGACCAGATCCCATACGCGGCCTTTCGGGTTTCCCTGCATATTCTCAACGGCTTCCTCGACCTCAACGGTGAAGATGTCGCCGTTTTTCGCATTGTCCTCATGCTTCTTCATCGGGCCGAAATCGATCTGCGTTACCGCTAAGAAGATCATCATCGCGATGGTGAGCAGCGCATAGAAGTTGTAGGGGATCGCACTGATAAACAGCGCCATACCGTTCTCCGCACCGCTGCCCGCCGCAAATCCGGACACCGCCGCCGCCCACGAAGAGATCGGGGCGATAATGCAAACGGGAGCCGCCGTCGCGTCAATGAGGTACGACAGCTTCGCGCGGGAGATCTTCTGCGCGTCCGTCACGGGACGCATGACAGAACCCACGGTCAAGCAGTTGAAATAGTCATCCACGAAAATCAAGACACCGAGAGCAATGGTCGCCAGCTGTGCGCCGATGCGGCTCTTGATGTGCTTGGTCGCCCAACGACCGAACGCCGCCGAACCACCCGCCTTGTTCATCATCGCGACCAAAGCGCCCAGCATGACGAGGAACAACAGGATACCGACGTTGTAGCTGTCCGCCAAGCTGGCAACGAAACCGTCGCTGATCACGTGCACGACCGTGCCTTCGAAACTAAAGCCGGAATAGATCAGACCGCCCGCCAAAATACCGACGAACAGCGAGGAATACACTTCCTTAGTGATAAGCGCCAACACAATGGCGATCACCGGCGGCAGCAGTGCCCAGATCGTAGCATATTGACCAACCGATTCGCGCACCTTCGCCAGTGCAATATCCAAATGCGTCTTGAACTCGGGATCCGCATTCAGGTTGTCGGCATAGCCGTCAACGTAGCTCTGCGCGGACTCACCGTCCGACAGATCGTAATCCACACCGTCCAAGGTGAACACCACGTCGGACGACGGTGCAACATCCGTTGCAGGTTCGCCGTCTGCGGATACCGTCAGCGCAAGCGTCGTGAACAAAAACACGAGCAAACACACGATCGAGACCGTCAGCCAACGGGGTCTTCTGGTTCTTCTCATAAATACTTCCCTCCTACACTCTTCAAAACCTTCTGTTTCGACTATACCATACATTTTTTGTGATGTCAACTTATGCCAAATGAAAAGGCTCCCTTGTGTAAGGGAGCCCTGATGCCGATATTACTTATCGTGCTTTTTTACGATCGCGCACAGCTCGTCCATCTTCTCCTGAATATCCGCCGCCAGCTTAAACTGCGTATGGCAACGGTGGAGGTTCTGTTCGGGATAATGGATCTTGAAATAGGTATCGCCCTCCAAGTAGTCGGTGAGGAAACGGATACCGCATTCAAGCGTCATCAGATAACCCGAGAACGGCAACAGCTCTTTCTCTTTTGCCGTCAGGCTCTCGCCGCACGCCTCCAAGAAGCCCTTGGTGTACTCCTCAAACAGGGAAACGTCGCAATACACCTTCGACAGATCGGTCTCGTCCTCGGCCGCCGGATTGGTGCCGAAACGGATGCTGTCGCCGAAATCGTACAGCGACGAGCCCGGCATCACGGTGTCCAGATCAATGACCGCCATCGGCTTGCCGGTCTGATCGTCCAAAAGCACGTTGTTGAGCTTCGTATCGTTGTGCGTCACGCGCAGCGGCAACTCCCCGCTTGCCAATAACGAAACGACCTTTTCGGTATCCGCCTTGCGCGCACGAACGAATTCGATTTCCTCTTTAAGCGATGCGGCACGACCCATCTTATCCGCCGCCACCGCCGCTTCAAGGTTTTTATAGCGATTCACGGTGTTGTGGAAATTCGGGATCGCCTCGCTGAGCGTTTCGGCAGGGAAATCGGCAAGACGGCGCTGGAACTGACCGAACGCCACTGCGGAATAGTAAAAATGGATCGGATTTTCCACCGTCTGCAACGACAGCGTATTCTCCACGAACACGTACATGCGGTAATAGTTGCCCTCATGCTCTAAATACGCTTTCCCGTCCTTGGTGGGGATGATCTGCAGGCACTCGCGCTCCGGATCGCCGCCGGCGGCAACCACCTTTTCACGGATCGTCTCGGTCACGCGCTGAATGTTGCTCATGAGTCCTTCCACGTTGGGGAACACGTTGTGATTGATGCGTTGCAGAATATACCGCTTGTCGGCGGCCTGCACGCAGTAGGTGTCGTTGATATGGCCGCAGCCGTACGGCTCTGCCGTCAGCGGTTCGCGGTCCAATGCAAACTGTTTTGCGATCTCTACCATATTCATATCCTTTTTCTCCTTACATGTCGGCGGGATAAACGCCTTTTTCGGTCATATCTGCAATGGCGTTCTGAACATCGATCTTATCTTCCGCATAGGTCATGCCGTACCAGCGGTCGGGGGTGCGCAGCACGGTCGTCTCCGCCTCGCCGTCCGCCATCATATCGTTGACCGCAAAGGGCAGGAAGAATTCAGCTTTGGCAGGGTTCGCTTTTGCCGTCGTATCCAAAAAGGCTTTGAACCGTTCGTCCAGATGATCCAGCATCTCAGCGGGGAACGCCCACGCGTTCATCGAAACGGGACAGCCGGCGGGGAGCACTTCCCACGTCTTGCCGTCATCCTCGCTGAACTGCGCCTTGCCATCCACCGTCTCAATGTGGGTACGCTCTACCAGACCGCACAGCTTGCCGTTCTCATCGACCGAGCAGATACCGCGAGACACGTAGCCGTTTTCGGTCAGCGTGTTTTCCAGAATGTACGCCGACATCGCAAACGACATCAGTTTTTCCGCCTGCGGCTTGGACAAGAACTCCGCTAAGATCTGATAGCTCTCACGGCCGTAAAAATCGTCCGCATTGATGACCATAAACGGCTCTTTCACGACACCGCGGCAGCACAGGATCGCGTGCGCGGTGCCCCACGGCTTGGTGCGGCCTTCCGGAACGGCGTAGCCCTCCGGCAACCGATCCAACTCCTGATACACGTATTCCACCGGGATCTTCTCGGCAATGCGATCACCCAACAGCTCCTTAAATTCCTGTTCGATCGCGTGCTTGATGACAAACACGATCTTGCCGAATCCGGCTTGGATCGCATCGTACACCGAATAATCGATGAGCAGCTGACCGTTCGGGCCAACCGGTGTTAACTGTTTGAGTCCGCCAAAGCGGCTACCCATACCGGCAGCCATGATCACGAGAGTTGGTTTCATATGCGATTTTCCTCTTTTCCTTATATTACATTCTTATCCTACCTCACCCGCTGCCGCTGTTCAATAGCGGTTTTGGCAAAAATGGTGTATTTTTCGCCGCTGCGATATCTCCCCATTGAAAACTGCACCGGAATGCGCTATAATGGGGAAGAGAGAGGTAACTGTCTATCTACTACTATACTGGGAGGAACCAAAAATGTCAATATTGATTACCGGCGGCTGCGGCTATATCGGCAGCCACACCTGCATCGAGCTGTTGGAGTCCGGCCACGATATCGTGGTGCTGGATAACTTCTACAACTCGGATATCGAGGCGCTGAACCGCGTCAAAGAGCTGACCGGCAAGGAGTTTCCGTTCTACGAGTGCGATATCCGCGATGCCGAGGGACTTCGCCGCATTTTCAGTGCCCATAAGATCGACGTCGTCATTCATTTTGCGGGACTCAAAGCGGTGGGCGAATCGGTCGAAAAGCCGCTGGAGTATTTTGATAACAACGTCAACGGCACGCTGGTGCTGTGCAGCGTCATGCGCGAATTCGGTTGCAAGCGAATGGTGTTCAGCTCCTCCGCCACCGTGTACGGTATGAATAACCCCTCCCCGCTGAATGAAACGATGCCGGTCGGCGCGGTCACCAATCCGTACGGCCGCACCAAATTTATGATCGAATGTATCCTGCAGGATCTCTGCGTATCCGATCCCGAATGGTCGGTCGTCCTGCTTCGGTATTTCAATCCCATCGGCGCGCACAAGAGCGGCCGCATCGGCGAGGATCCGAGCGGCATCCCGAACAATCTGATGCCGTACGTCACACAGGTCGCGGTCGGCAAACGGGAAAAGCTTTCCGTGTTCGGTAACGATTACGACACGCCCGACGGCACGGGCGTGCGCGATTATATCCACGTTGTGGACCTC
>CAZBAO010000022.1:0-18831 GCA_964490085.1 uncultured Eubacteriales bacterium
GCCGTTGCCATGGATGGGGTAGAGGGGGAACCCTGCGAGCTCACCGACGAGGTCGTGGAGCGCATCATCGGCGGCTTTGCCTGTTGGTTGTCGGAAAAGGCGGGCAAGCCCTGTACGGCTTTGACCGTTTCGGTCGGCCGTGACAGCCGCTTGTCCGGTCCTCGTATCCGTGATGCCGTCACTCGCACCTTAAGCACTGCCGGTGTTCGCGTGCTGGATTGCGGTCTGTCATCGACTCCCGCCATGTTTATGACCACTGTCGATCTTCAGTGCGACGGTGCTGTTCAGATCACTGCCAGCCATCATCCTTGGCACCGTAACGGCCTCAAGTTCTTTCTGCCGAGCGGCGGCATTGAGGGCAGTGATGTGACGGCTATCTTAGAAAAAGCCGAGGCAGGGGAAAAGCCTGCTCCCGCCGCCGGTACGGTGGAAGCCGTCCCGTACACGACACAGTACGCGGCACGCTTGCGTGACCTGATCGTGAGTGAGTCGGATAACGGCGATCGACCGCTTGCCGGTCTGCATATTGTCGTGGACGCCGGTAACGGTGCCGGTGGCTTTTACGCTACCGAGGTACTGGAGCCTCTCGGTGCTGATGTGTCCGGCAGCCAGTTCTTGGAACCGGACGGCTCGTTCCCGAACCATATTCCGAATCCCGAAAACCCAGAGGCAATGGCGTCGGTCTGTAAGGCGGTCAAAGCCGCAAACGCCGACCTGGGCGTTATCTTTGACACTGATGTAGATCGTGCCGGTTGCGTCGGTGCGGACGGTCGCGAGATCAACCGCAACCGGTTAGTAGCACTCGCTGCGGCTATCGCTTTGGCGGGAAATGACGGCGGCACCATTGTCACTGATTCCATCACTTCTACGGGACTGAAAACGTTTATTGAGCAAACGCTCGGCGGTGTACACTGCCGTTTTAAACGAGGCTATAAAAACGTGATCAACGAGGCATTGCGCCTCAATGTCGAGGGTGTCAACGCACCCCTTGCCATCGAAACCTCCGGTCACGCCGCATTGCGTGACAACTACTTCTTGGATGACGGTGCGTATCTGAGCACCAGAATCATCATAAAGGCGGTACAACTGGGCAAAGAGGGCAAGACGTTGGATGACCTGATCGCCGCCCTGCCTGAGCCTGTTGAAGGCTGTGAAGTGCGGTATACCATCACCGAACCGGATTTTAAGGCGTACGGTGAATGCGTGCTCCGTGATCTGGAAGCGTATGCCGCCGAGCAAGGCTGGCAGGTTGCGGACGACAGCCGCGAAGGTGTGCGTGTGTCGTTCCCGAAAGACAAGGGGGACGGCTGGTTCTTATTGCGACTGAGCGTCCACGATCCGGTGATGCCGCTGAACGTTGAGAGCGATACCGCCGGCGGGTGCGAGGTCATTTTATCACAGCTTGCGCCCTTTATTGAAAAGCAAACCAAACTGCGGAGGAAATAAATATGGAATGGACGGAAATACAGATCCGTGTTCCCACGGCCGATACCGATGAAGCTGCTGCGATCGCGAATATGATCGTGCCGTACGGTATCTACATTGAGGATTACAGCGATTTGGAGCAGGGCGCCAGAGAGATCGCGCACATCGATCTGATCGATGAGGAACTGTTAAAACGCGATCGCACCGTTACCTGTATTCACATTTACATTGATCCGCAGGAGAACCCCACCGAAGCGATCGCCTTTTTGCGCGAACGGTATGCAGCGGTCGGCATTACGTCCGAGGTTGCCGCCGACACTGTCAGCGAGCAGGATTGGGCGAACCAGTGGAAGCAGTATTTCAAGCCCCTGCCGGTCGGTGACCGTTTGTTGATCTGTCCCACTTGGGAGGAAACGGACAATCCGGACGGACGATTGGTGTTGTCCATTGATCCCGGTATGGCGTTTGGTACGGGTGGCCACGACACCACTCGTATGGTGTTGGAAGCGATGCAGCCGCACTTAACACCTGACAGTGCGGTGCTGGATGTCGGCTGCGGAAGCGGTATTCTGTCGATCGCCTCGCTGTTGCTCGGCGCCAAGACGGCAACCGGTGTCGATATCGACGCACTGGCTGTCAAGACCGCCATCGAAAACGGTGAACTCAACGGTATGTGCGCACCGCGCTATACCATTTCGGAGGGCGACCTGGTCGACAAGATCAGCGGCGAATACGATGTCGTGCTGGCGAACATTGTTGCGGATGCGATCAAGCTGTTGTCACCTGCTATTCCGGCGTTCTTGAAGCCGAACGGTATCTATATCGTGTCCGGCATCATCGCCGAACGCGGTGACGAGGTGCAGTCTTGCCTTACAGACTGCGGCTTTGTTGTTGTCGAACGTCACGGGCACGGCGGTTGGCTGTGCTTTGTATGTAGAAAGGATTAACGCTATGTCGCGCTTTTTCGTTGCTCCGTTTGACGGAGATACGGCCGTTATCAGCGGACAGGATGCCCACCATATCGCGCGGGTATTGCGTATGCAGGTCGGCGATGAGTTGACGCTGTGCGATGCCAAGGGGACGGATTACGCCTGTGAGATCACAGCCGTGAGTGACGGCGAGGTATCGCTTCACGTGCGTGACCGTGCGCCGTCGGCTACTGAGCCGACCACCTCGGTCACGCTGTACCAGGGACTCCCCAAAAGTGAAAAAATGGAATGGATCATCCAGAAATGCGTGGAGATCGGTATTACCCGTATTGTTCCGGTAGCGATGTCCCGTTGCGTGGTGAAATTAAACGGTGCGGACGGCGAGAAAAAGCAGACTCGCTGGCAGAAGATCGCCGCGGGCGCCGCGGAGCAAAGCGGCAGAGGGATCATTCCCGAAGTGGCCGTTCCCATCACCTTTGATGCTATGTTGACAGCTCTCCGAAACGAGTATGCCGTCACCTTTTACGAGGGCGGCGGCACATCGCTTTCAGCATTAGTCGGGGAAGATACCCGTGAGGTGTCCATCGTGATCGGCCCCGAGGGCGGTTTTTCGTTGGATGAGATTGAAAAATTACGTGAAAACAGTGCACACATTGCCACGCTCGGTAAACGTATCCTGCGCTGTGAGACCGCGCCGCTCGTAGCACTGTCGGTTATTATGCAGTTGACCGGCAATATGAATTTATGATTGCAAATCGGGAAAATTATGATACAATAGAGATAACAGAAAGGATGATAATCATGAAAGTAACAAAAGATACGGTTATTGGTGAGATTTTGGATATGGACCGTACGACAGCTCCCTATTTCTTGGAAATGGGTATGCATTGCCTTGGTTGCCCGTCCGCTCGAGGCGAAACGCTGGCGCAGGCGTGTGCCGTGCACGGCGTGGATGCCGACGAATTGGTTGCGAAGATCAACGCACATTTAGAAAAATAAAATCACCAAAGGCAGTTCGTACGAACTGCCTTTTTCACAAGGAGAAAGCATGTTAGATGCTCGTTTAACGCAGGTTGCGGCATTTGTCCGTAAGGGCAGCCGTCTTGCCGATATCGGTACTGATCACGCTCTTTTGCCGGCAGAACTTGTGCGGCAAGGGGTATGTACGTACGCAATCGCGTCGGATATTAAAAAAGGACCGGTAGCCGCCGCTACCCGTACTGTCGCAGAGGCGGGGCTTGCTGATAAAATCAATATTCGTTTGGGAAGCGGGCTTGAAACCGTCGAACCGGATGAGGTGGATGATATCGTGATCGCCGGTATGGGCGGAGAGACCATCGCCATGATCCTCGCTGCCGCGCGGTGGGTACGGGATGGCCACTATCGGCTTGTTCTACAGCCGATGACCCGTGTCGAGAAACTACGCCGCTATTTGTGGGAAAACGGATTTGATATTGTCACCGAGGCGGTCGTGCAAGACGGCAAACATTGGTACACCGTCATTCACACGGTGTTTTCCGGCAACGCCTTTGTACCGGACGAGCTTTTATGCCACGTCGGCAGGATTCCGCTGCCGGAGGGCGCGGGCTACCTGCAAACCGTTAAAAACCGTCTGCACAAGCAGCAAAAAGGCGATCCAACCGCGGCAGAACTATTGCGACAGATTGATGAGTATGAACAAAACGGAGGTACCGTATGACCGTACAGGATATTTTTGAACTGTTACAGCAAAAAGCCCCACTTGCACTCGCTGAGGAATGGGATAACGCCGGCCTTTTGGTCGGTGACGGCAAGACAGAAGTGAAAACGGTCGTGGTGGCACTGGATGTGACAAACGCAGTGATCGGTCGCGCAACAGAAGCTCACGCCGAACTGATCGTTACTCACCATCCCGTGATCTTTGATGCCCTCAAGAACGTGACGGCAGATAGCCTTGTGTATCGCTTGGCGAGTGCGGGTGTATCCGTTATCTCAATGCACACCAATGCCGATAAAGCCGAGGGCGGTGTCAACGACTGCCTTTGTGAAAAACTGGGGTTGTCCGATATTGAAATTGCTCCCGACGGCATGAGCCGCATCGGCAAACTGCCCGCCTCTATGACGGCGGACGTGTTTGCAACCTATGTGGCACAGTGCCTGGATACCGCGGTGCGCGTGAAAGCAGGCGCCGATATGATCCGTACGGTGGCACTGTGCGGCGGCGGCGGAGCCGATCTGGTGTTGTCATTGTTGGATACGGCGGATGCCGCTCTCACAGGCGAGGTGAAGCACCATGAGTGGTTGTCCGTTCCATTAGCCAAAACGTTAGTGGACGGCGGTCATTACGCCACCGAGATCGTGATCACCGACCGCTTTTGCGAGTGGCTTCACGATGCCTTCCCGAATTTGAATATCATACTTTACAAGGGCGAAGCACCCTATAAGACCATGAAGGAGTAATCTATATGGCGATCGACGGCGCATACCTGCACTGTTTGCGGCAGGAAATGGAAACGCGGCTGCAAGGCGCGCGTGTGGATAAAATACACCAGCCCTCCAAGGAGGAGCTGGTGCTTGCGTTGCGCTCGCTTTCCGGCACCTTCAAACTGTACCTCTCCGCGCGCGTGAATTCGCCGCGCGTTCACTTTACCGAGATTGCTCTCGAAAACCCGCCGTCACCGCCGATGTTCTGTATGCTTTTGCGTAAGCGGTTGACCGGAGCACGCTTGGTAGCTGTTCGTCAGATCGGACTGGAGCGGGTACTCTATTTTGATTTCGATGCCGTCAACGAGCTTGGTGACATGGTGCGTCTGACGCTTGCGGTTGAGGTGATGGGGCGGTACAGTAACATCATTCTCATTGACGGCGACGACCGCGTTGTGGATGCAATCAAACGTGTGGATCTGACGATGTCCCCGATGCGCCCGATCTTACCCGGCATCGGTTACGTTGTCCCGCTGGTAGACTCGGTGCGTGTTGATCTCCTTGGCAACACCGTCGAGGAGGTTGCCGCTCGCATTATGGAAGGCGCTGCGCCGCTTGACCGCGCGATCCGTTCCTGCACGCAAGGACTCTCGCCGCTTGTGTGCCGCGAAATTGCGGCGCAAACGCTGCATGGGGAAGAGGATACCGGCACGCTCACTGAGACACAGCAGCACCGTTTGGAGCGGGCGCTGTACCGTATCCGTCAGGCGTTGCTTTTACCCGATAAACGTACGCCGTACATCCTGTACCGCACCGATCATACGCCGCTCGATTTCAGTTTTCTGCCCATCACGCAGTACGGTCTGTCTGCGATCGGACGTGAAGTGGAGGGCTTCTCTCGCTTGCTGGACGAATTTTACGCCGAAAAAGACGCGGCAGAACGGATGCGTCAGCGTTCGCAGGACATCTGGCGCGTGCTGAATACAACGGTGGACCGCATTTCCCGCAAACTGAATAACCAGCGCCGCGAGCTTGCCGATTCCGGCAAACGCGATGAAAAACGGCTGTATGCCGATCTGATCAATGCCAATCTTCACGCGATTCCAAAAGGTGCCGAAAAAGCGGAGCTTGTCAACTATTACGACGAGGCGTGTCCCACCGTCAGTGTTCCGCTGGATCCGGCGCTGTCCGCCACACAGAATGCGCAAAAATATTATAAAGAGTATCGCAAAGCCAAAACGGCTGAGGAAATACTCGGTCAACAGATCGCACTCGGCGAACAGGATCTTGTGTATTTGGATTCCGTGTTTGACGCCTTGTCCCGTGCGACTACGGTGCGGGAACTGGATGAATTGCGTGCGGAGCTTGTCAGTACCGGGTATCTGCGACGGCAGAGCGGCAAACAAAAACCGCCACCGCCGACCAAACCGTTGGAATTTGTGTCGGATGACGGCTTTACCATTTTGGTGGGACGCAATAACGTACAGAACGATAAGCTCACCACCCGCATCGCTAAGGGAAGTGACTGGTGGTTCCATACCAAAAATATTGCCGGTTCGCATACGGTGATCCTCACAGACGGTGTTACCCCGCCGGATGAAACACTGATGCAAGCGGCGATCTTGGCGGCTACTCATTCCAAAGCCGCTGACTCCGCACAGGTTCCGGTGGATTATACGCAGATCAAATATGTTAAAAAACCGGCGGGAGCTAAGCCAGGTATGGTGATCTATGAAACCAACCGTACCGTGTATGTCACTCCCGATAAAGCGTTAGCGGCACGCCTGAGAAAAGCATAAGAAAAAACGCTCTTGCATTTTTGTTTTTTGCAAGAGCGTTTTATATTTTTAATTTTCCGCGAGTGCGCGTTCCAGCCAGATACTGCCGATATCCATCGCATTGTACAGACCGTTTTTCTCGCTTTTCTTTAAGATGCGATCTTTTAAGCGGACTTCCGGATCCGTCAGCAACAGCTGAACCTGAATCTTATCCGCCACCGTCATCTCACCAACGGTTTTGGTGGAGAGGATCTGCAGTACGACGACGCATTTCTCTGCCATATCTCCATAATACAAGACATTACCGCTGCGCACCAACGGCTTGCCCTTGTATGTGAGCAATTTTTCTTGCTTTTCAGCCATGATGTTTTATCCTCGTTTCTTAGTCGTTCAAGTAGGAGCGTACCATCGCACGCAATAACTCGTCACGGTCAACCTTACGAATCAGACTACGAGCATTGTTGTGCGTGGTGATATAGGTCGGATCCTCGGACAGAATGTATCCGACGATCTGATTGATAGGATTATATCCTTTCTCGCGCAACGCGTCATAAACAGCAGTGAGAACCTGCTTCATTTGCTGATCTTTATCCTCGTTCACCGAGAAGGTCATGGTTTTATCTAACATTCGGATTCCTCCCATCCTAAGTAACTACCTATCAGTATACGCTATTATTTGTGAAATTGCAAGTGTTATGAACGAAGTGTGCAACCTTTTTCCTCTAACCGGGCAAAAATCTTCTTGAGAACAGGATCAATATCTGCATCTGACAATGTTCCTTCGGCAGAACGGAAATACAGGCTGAACGCCACGCTCTTTTTACCGGCGGCGATCTGTGCACCTTGATATACGTCAAACAGCGTGACGGTTTCGAGCAACTTGCCGCCTGCTTTGGCGATGGTCTTCTGGATCTCGGCGACCGGTAACGCCTCGTCGCATAACAGCGCAAGATCGCGCTCGACAGCGGGGAAGCGGGGCAGAGGTTTGTATAGAACGCGCACTTTTTCGATCGCCTCAAACAACGGCTGCAGGCGCAGCTCCGCGACGTACGCGCGGGTGTCAAGATCGTATTTGGCGGCCGTATCGGGGTGTACCTCGCCGAACGTGCCGATGACGGTATCACCGACGGTTACCGCCGCTTGACGACCCGGATGCAGATACGGCTCGTTACTGCGCGCATACTCGGCATCCACACCGAAATTCGCAAGCAGGGTTTCCACAATGCCTTTGAGTGTGAAGAAGTCCTCGTCTTTTCCGTAAAGACCAAGTGACAATGCGGGAATTTCCTCCGGTTGCTCGGTCAGCGGGAGAGAGAGGGGGCGGAACAGCTTGCTGACCTCAAAGAAGCGCACCGCTGCATTTTTGCGGTTGTAGTTGGTGGCAAGCACCGTCAGCATACTGGTGATAAGCTGGGAACGCATCACCGAGTATTCCTCGCCCAAGGGATTGAGCAAGGTGACGGCCCGGCGTCGCACATCGTCCTCAGGAAGCGAAAGCGTATCTAACGCCTTGCCGCTGATAAACGAATAGGTCGAGATCTCCTGCATGCTCTGCGCGATCAGCACTTCTTTCACGAGGTTTGTGTTACGGCGCTCCGGCAGGATCTTACCACGCACGATAGAACCGGTCATGGGGGTGGAAACGATGTGATCGTAGCCGTACACACGCATGACCTCTTCCGCGAGATCGGCGCGTCCTTCAATATCGTCACGGAACGACGGTACCGTACAAGTCAGCACACCGTTTTCCAGTGTAGTCGGGATCTCTAAACGGTTGAGAATTTCCACCATAGCCGCTTTCGGCACGTCCACACCGAGCAAGGCGTTGATGCTCGCGGCGGTGACCTTCAATAGGCGGGGAGCGGGAAGCTCTTCGTGACGGTCAAGCACACCGTCAACAATATCGCCGGCATCCAGTTCTTGAATGAGCTGCAACGCGCGGTCCATCGCGTAGCCAACACTGACGATATCCACGCCTTTTTCAAAACGGGCAGAGGACTCGGTACGCATACCTAAAGTACGTGCGGTGCGGCGCACGCTGTCGCGGCGGAATTTCGCACATTCAAACAACAGAGCGGTGGTATCGTCTTTGATCTCGCTGTTGAGACCACCCATGATACCGGCAACGCAGGAAGGCGCTTCGCCGTCCGCGATGACCAGCATATCGGGGGTCAGTGTATGCGGCTTGCCGTCCAACGTGGTGATCGACTCACCCTCGGTCGCACAGCGTACGATGATCTCGTTGCCGCGAATATCGCGCAGATCAAACGCGTGCATCGGCTGACCGGTTTCCAACATAACGAAGTTGGTAATATCCACAATGTTGTTAATGGGGCGCATACCTGCCGTGCGCAGGCAATCCTTCATCCAATCGGGAGAAGGCTTGATGCGCAGATTGCGTACGATACGACCCATATACCGCGGGCACAGGTCGTAATCCTTGACCGTGATGTTGATATAGTCGTTGATATTGCCGCCAACGGTCGTGTATGTCGGCTTGGGCGCACGGAATTCTTGTTTTAATGCCACCGCGATCTCACGCGCAACACCGAGTACGCTTTGGCAATCGGGGCGGTTAGCGGTGATCTTAAAGTCAATGACGACATCGTTGAGATGCAGAATCTCGCGCATATCCGTGCCGGCAGGCACGTCTTCGTTAAGTATTAAAATGCCGTAGACTTCAGCACCGGGATAATCGGCTTCCTTTAAGCACAATTCCTCACCGGAGCACAGCATGCCGTCGGAGGGTAACCCGCGCAGCTTACCGCGCTTGATGTGCATGCCGTTCGGCAAATGCGAATCGTGCAGTGCGGCGGGGACGAGCGCACCCTCAAAGACGTTTTGCGCGCCCGTAATGATCTGGATCGGCTCAGCGCCTCCCACATCCATCTGACAGATCTGCAGCTTGTCAGCGTCGGGATGCTTTTCCAGCTTCAAAATACGCGCCGCAACAACGTTGGACATCGTCGCGGACAGATCCTCAATGCTTTCGACTTCAAAGCCGCTGAGGATCATGTTGTCGCGCAGCTCCTCGACGGAAACCGGGATATCCACATAGCGTTTAAGCCAGTTCAGTGAAATTTTCATAGTTCGGTTCCCTCCTTAAAACTGTTCCAAGAACCGCTGATCGTTTTCGAACAGCAGACGGATATCGCTGATCTTATAGCGAGTGGTGGTCAAACGATCTAAACCGATACCGAACGCAAAGCCGGTATATTCTTCGGGGTCGATACCACAGCCGGCGAGCACGCGCGGGTGCACCATGCCGGCACCGAGAATTTCGATCCAGCCGGTGCCCTTGCACACACGGCAACCCTTACCGCCGCACTCGGAGCAGGTCACGTCCACTTCAACGCTCGGCTCAGTGAAGGGGAAGAAGGACGGACGGAATTTCACTTGCGTTTCTGGTCCGTAGATCTCGTGCGCAAACTGTTCCAAAACGCCCTTTAGGTCACACAGTGTGATGCCCTTGTCCACGACCAAGCCCTCCACTTGATGAAACACAGGGGAGTGGGTCGCATCTACCTCGTCAGCACGGAATACGCGGCCGGGGCAGATCATACGGATGGGCGGCTTACGCTGCTCCATCGTGCGGGCCTGCGCCGCGGAGGTCTGCGTGCGAAGCAACAGATTTTCGGCCAGATAGAAGGTATCCTGCATATCGCGAGCCGGATGATCTTTGGGCACGTTCAGCGCTTCAAAGCAATAGTGCTCGGTCTCCACTTCGGGACCGTCCACCACATCAAAGCCCATCGACTGAAAAATGTCGATCAGGTCATTGAGGACGATATTGAGCGGGTGCAGACCGCCTTCCTTCACCTTGGTGCCCGGCAGGGTCACATCCAGTGTTTCTTCCCTAAGGCGTTTTTCTTTCAGAAGAGCCGTGATGTTCTGTTCACGCTCCGAAAGCGCCGTTTCGAGTTCGCCGCGCAGTTGATTGATGAGCTGTCCCATTTTCGGACGTTCCTCGGCAGGCAATGTCCCCATGCCGCGCAACAGCTCGGTCACTTCACCCTTTTTACCCAGTAATCGCACGCGAAACTCCTCAAGCTCCTTGGGCGTTTCCAGTGTTTCCAGTTCGCCGAGCGCTTTTTCACGCAGGGCTTCCAGTTTTTCTTTCATACAAACCTCCCAAAATAAAAAAACTTCGTCCCGAGATCAGGGACGAAGACGATCTCCGCGGTACCACCCACATTTCCGACTTTCCATAAAGACGGACACTCAAAAGACCGGTAACGGGGACAACCGTCGGCACCTACCGCCCACGAAGGGAATCAGCACCGCCGCTCAGGAGTGAACTTCCGCAGATGCCGATACAGGTCGTTTTCAGCCTGCGACGACCCTCTCTGCTGTGCCGGATGGTCTGCGTACTTTCTCCGTCTATGCGTTTATTTAATAAGGATATTATACCAGTTTTTTTAAAAAAAGCAAGGACAAATTGTTTACACGAAGGCAAATTTGTGATATACTAACTCAAAATGGGGGTGAAAGTATGATATCAGTTGTTACATCCGGCAAAGGCGGTGCGGGAAAATCGACCGTCTCGGCAGGTCTGGGCTGTGCGTTGGCACGGCGTGGCCGCCGCGTTCTGCTTGTGGACGGTGATGCCGGATTGCGCAGCTTGGATGTCATGCTGGGGATCGCCGGCACCGCGGTGTACGATATAGCGGATGTTCTTGCCGGCTCGTGTCAGCCGGCCGGTGCGATCTATCCCTCGCCGATCTGCCCTGACGTATTCGTGCTGCCGGCTCCGGTTGATCTGGAAAAGTTAGCGACACCTGAGGACATGGCGCGGCTTTGCCGCGGCTTTTCTCGTTACTATGACGAAGTTATCATTGACTGTCCCGCCGGTATCGGCCGCGGCTTTGAAACCGCTGTTGCCGGTGCGGATCGCGCCTTTGTCGTTACCACACCCGACATGGTGTGTGCCAGAGACGCGCAGATCATCGCACGGTTGTTGCGTAAGCGGGGGATACCGGCCAGACTCATCATTAACCGTCTGCGTCCTGATCCGATCCTGCGCGGTAAGATGCCGGACATCGATGAACTTATCGATACCGCTGGCCTGCAGCTGATCGGCGTATTGCCGGAAGATGAGGAGGTCGCGGTTGCCAATGCATATGGCAAGCCGTTGCCGGTTGAGTCCAATGCCGGAACCTGCTTTGCAAACATTGCGGGTCGTTACTTGGGGGAGGATATCTTGCTCGCCGATTTCCGGCGCATGCAGACGTAATTTGAGAGGGAGAGAGGAACTAATGAACATTGCGTTGATCGCACACGATGCAAAAAAAGAGTTGATGGTACAGTTTTGTATCGCGTATTGCGGCATTCTTAGCCGTCACAATCTGTGTGCTACCGGTACAACGGGCAAAATGGTGTCCGAGGCGACCGGCTTACAGATAACCCGCTATCTGAGTTGTGCTCAGGGTGGGGCGCAGCAGATATCGGCACGCATTTCCTGCGATGAGATAGACCTACTCCTGTTTTTCCGTGATCCGATGACGTCTAAAGAGCAGGAAGCCAACGAAAGCGATATGTTCCGCCTGTGTGATATGCGCAATATTCCCGTTGCGACTAACATTGCCTCCGCCGAGGTGTTGATCCACGGCTTGGAACGCGGCGATCTGGATTGGCGTAATATCGTCAATCCGTCTCACAAAGTTTAAGATAAAAGGAACGAGATATCATGTCATTGATTACCAAGGCGATTCGCGGCACGCAGGATATTTTGCCCGCCGATAGTCACGAATGGCAGTACGTGGAGCGCACCGCTTTGCAGGTCGCGCGTGACCACGGTTACCGCGAGATCCGCACGCCGGTGTTTGAGCACACTGAGCTGTTTCAGCGTTCGGTGGGTGAGACTACCGACGTGGTACAAAAGGAAATGTATACGTTTGAGGACAAAGGCGGCCGTTCCATCACTCTCCGTCCGGAGGGTACGGCGGGCGCCATGCGTCTGCTTTTAGAGCATGGTCTTCACAACGAGGCATTGCCGATCAAAACATCGTATGTGACGTCTTGCTATCGGTACGAAAAGCCACAGGCGGGCCGCTTACGCGAATTCCATCAGTTCGGCATCGAATGCTTTGGCACCGCCTCACCGATGGCAGATGCCGAGGTCATCGCCGTGGCGCATAACGTGCTTAAAGCGCTGTCTGTCACCGGTGTGTCATTGCACATCAATTCCATCGGTTGTCCAACCTGCCGCAAAGCCTACCATGAGGCGCTCAAATCGTATTTTGAGGCGCGTCAGGCCGATCTGTGCGAAACCTGCCGTGATCGCTTGGGACGTAATCCCATGCGGATATTGGATTGTAAATCACCGGTATGCTCTGCCATTGCCGCGGATGCACCGGTCATTGTGGACTATTTGTGTGATGATTGCAACGAGCATTTCCACAAGGTGCAGGATTATCTGACTGCCGCCGGCATCGAGTTTTCGCTTGATCCGCATATTGTACGCGGATTGGATTACTACACCCGCACCGTATTTGAGTTTGTGTCCGATGCGCTCGGCACGCAGGCGGTCGTGTGCGGAGGAGGTCGTTATGACGGCTTGTGCGAGGAGCTTGGTGGCCCGCATCTGCCGTCGCTCGGCTTCGGTATGGGCCTTGAACGCCTGCTGATGGTGTTGCATGCACAGGATGCGCCGATCCCGAAAGAGCCTACCTGTGATCTGTATCTTGCCTCGATGGGTGAGGCGGCGGCAAAGCGTTGCTTTGCGCTCGCCAATCAGTTGCGTGAGGGCGGTGTAGCGGTGGAATGTGATACCGTTGGCAGAGGTTTAAAGGCGCAAATGAAATACGCCGATAAACTGCATGCTCTGTATACCATCGTAGTAGGGGATACCGAGCTGGAGACGGGAAAGGCGAAACTCAAGGACATGACGACCGGTGAGGTTACCGACGTAGAGCTTGACGACGGTCTATACACGGTTTTATACAACAAATCGCTGGATCGGCAGTTTGCCGATGTGGCACAGCTGTTAGGGGATATGTAAATGGAAACCATTAAGGGCATGAAACGCACCCGCTATTGTGGCGAATTCCGTAAAGAACACGCGGGTGAAACCGCAACGGTGTTCGGTTGGGTACAGCGTCAGCGCGATCTCGGTCAGTTGATTTTTATCGACCTGCGTGATCGTACCGGTATCGTTCAACTTGCATTTGATGATAATACGGCGCGAGATGTTTTTGATAAAGCGTTTACCGTGCGCGGTGAATATGTGTTAGCAGCCACCGGAACGGTGCGGGTTCGCTCGTCTATCAACAACGAGATCCCCACCGGCGAGGTGGAGATCGCGGTTAGTGAGCTTCGCATCTTAAACAAAGCGGAAACGCCGCCGTTTGAGATCGTAGAGAACTCCAATACCGCGGAGGCCATGCGCTTGAAATACCGATATTTGGATCTGCGCCGTCCCGATCTGCAACGCAATTTGCTGTTGCGCCATAAGATCGCCAAGGCAACGCGGGATTATTTTGATTCACAGGGCTTTGTAGAGCTGGAGACCCCCATTCTGGTGCGCTCCACGCCGGAGGGCGCGCGTGACTTTTTGGTGCCGTCACGCGTACACAAGGGTGAGTTTTACGCACTGCCGCAATCTCCGCAGTTGTACAAGCAACTGTCGATGGTCGCCGGTTTTGACCGGTATTTCCAACTTGCCCGTTGCTTCCGTGACGAGGATCTGCGTGCTGACCGTCAGCCGGAATTTACCCAGATCGATCTGGAAATGTCGTTCGTCGATGTTGAGGACGTTCTGGAGATCGGCGAAGGCTTTATGAAGCACGTGTTCAAGGAGATCTTAGACGTCGATATCCCGTTACCGTTGCCACGCATGACCTATACCGAGGCAATGAATCGCTTCGGCTCGGATAAGCCGGATACCCGTTTCGGCATGGAGCTGTGCGATGTCAGCGACATTGTCAAGGATTGCGGATTTGGTGTGTTCACCTCTGCCATCGAGGGAGGCGGCTCGGTTCGCGGTATCGTTGCTAAGAACGCTGTAAAGAACATCTCCCGCAAGGATATTGATAAGCTTACGGAACACGCCAAAGGAATCGGCGCCAAGGGTCTTGCATGGGTGCGTTGGACGGAGGACGGCATTTCCTCCTCGTTCGGCAAGTTCCTAACAGAGGATACTATGCAAGCACTGCTTGCAAAGCTAGATGCCGAACAGGGTGACGTGGTTTTGCTCGTTGCGGATACCGTGTCCAAATTGGTGCTTACCGTGCTTGGTGCCTTGCGTCTGGAATTGGCAGATAAGCTGAACGTCAAACGCGAAGGTTTTGATCTGCTTTGGATCATCAACTTCCCGTTCTTTGAGTGGGATCAGGAGCAAAACACATGGGTCGCGATGCACCATCCCTTTACGTCACCGCTTGATGAGTGTATTCCGTATCTGGATAGCGATC
Organism: uncultured Eubacteriales bacterium; assembly: GCA_964490085.1. Lineage (GTDB taxonomy): Bacteria > Bacillota > Clostridia > Oscillospirales > Acutalibacteraceae > RGIG3009. The sequence goes on from CAZBAO010000022.1 coordinate 14,947, forward strand.
CTGCTCGCGTATTTGCGAAAGCCTATGATCTGGTGCTCAACGGTATCGAGATGGCGAGCGGTTCTATTCGTATTACCGATCCTGAACTACAAAAACAAATGTTCCGCGCGTTGGGACTCTCGGACGAGGTGTCGTACGCGAAATTCGGCTATTTGACTGACGCGTTCAAATACGGCGCACCGCCCCACGGCGGCATGGCACTCGGACTTGACCGCTTAGTTATGCAGATGCTGGGTGCTCCCACTTTGCGTGATGTGGTCGCCTACCCGAAGGTACAGAACATGACAGAGCTTATGACGCAGTGCCCATCCTCAGTAGACGATGCACAACTTGGTGAACTTGGACTTTCGTTACTGCCGACAGAAGAATAAGTGAAAAAATCGGATGCAGCAAGAATTTGCTGCATCCGATTTTTTTACTTTGTTTATCTGCGATTCTTTACGAAGCGATCATATAGGAAAACACCGACGAGCAATACCGCGGCAATACCACAGGCTAACAGTACTTCCAAAAGTGCCTGATCGGAGAAGGGGGTGGACTCGGTTTCGTTTGCGGTTTCCGTTACCGCATAGAATTCCCACTCGATCAGGTCGTCTTCTGCCAGTCCTTCGCCGGCATAGGTGTAATCACAGCGCAGATCAATGGAATAAGTAATCTGTGCGTTGGCGGGGAGCAAGGTGTTTAAGGTGAAATCTCGGTCATCGTTAATACCGCTGTATGCGCCCTCGTACAGCACGGTGTCGCCGTCGCGTACAGTGACATACACGTGATTCAAATAGCGGAGAGCCTCTTCGTTATCGTACGGCAGTTCAACTGTGCGCAACCCGATCTTTTGCTCGGTGGTGGTACTGTTACGCACGGTCAACGTGCCGGCAGTGGTGGTATACTCGCCGGCCTTTAGGGTCGGTCTTTCCCAAAATGCGGGCGCGTTCTCGGCGGTGAACGCCAGTGTATCATCGCCCAGCGTACCCAGATTGTAAAGCTGTGTGTTGTTGTCGGCTGTTGCCGGCATTGCCATCAAGCCGAGGAAAACCACACACATCATAAGCATCAAAATTTTTTTCATGGGTGATCCTCCTCTGGCCATTTCTGACCCTTTTTACGGTATAAGCTTAGTACCAATGACAGAACGATCGCCAGCACCACACATCCGCCCAATATTGCGAACAGAATAGGTGAAAGCCCTAAAATGCGGGTGGGTTCCTCCTCGGTGGCTGAGGTATCACTAACATACGGCTTGGTTGCCAGTACTTCCTTTTTAGTGGTGGGCTTGACGCCCTCGGTCGGTTCTTTGTTTTGCGCCAACAGTCCGATCTGATCCGTATCCAGTACCGTGGTGTATAACAGCGCGTTGTCTACAAGACCGTTGAATTGGGCGTCGCCCTCAAATTCACTGCCGATCACCAGGCGATACGGATCCATGGCATCGACCGAAAATTCCTCAAGTGTCTGGGAAGCGTACAGCGTTCCGTCAAGATACAAGGAGACCTCCGTATCCGATAAGGTCACCGCGATGTGGTGCCATTCGTTTGTCTGCAGTGCGGACGAAACGTTCTCCGCCACCGCATGATACAGCGAGACGGGTTCGATCTGTGGATCTTCTATCGTCAGCTGGATACCGTTTAGTTCCTGTGACGCATCGGTGTTATGCGGCGAAAGTATCAGACTGTGATTTTCATTTTTGTAAACACACAGTAGGCGCTGCTCTTTTTCGCCGTCATTTCCCGCCCAGTTGACCCAAGCGGAAAAGGTAAAGGCGGACAGCTCCTTGACGCGTGCGGTTGCAAGCCGAATATGCTGGGTGCTACCGTCCAGCTGTAAAGCCTTTCCGGCAATGCCGTTCTCCGTCCAAGTAAAAGACGCGGCATCGCTCTTATTGCCATTCATCATGTAATAAACGTCATCCGGCACGTCGTCCGGTTCCGTAACAAGGCGGATATATTCTATTTCGTTCGTGTCGGCATCCTCTGCCGGTTCGGTAGCCGACACAGGCCAGACAGGCATCACCGAGATGACCGTTGTCAACGCGAGCAGGCCTATAAGATTACGAACAGGTTGTAAGCTCATGGAGAGTACCTTACCTTTCTAACGATAGTACTTGTAATAAGCGACCACGGTAACACGCCTGCCGGTGACGGAATCATCGCCGGTTATGAGCACGCCGTTCCGGCTCATCAGTTCACCGTATTCCATCGTGGAGAGTGGACAGGCAAACGGGACGGAGCTGTCCGAAAAGCGCAACTCCAGTTGCTCGGTCGCGGCACAAATACGGCCGTCTTTACCGATCACGACCTCACCGGTCGGCCCGCGGCGCACCGCATAGGTAATGAGTTTTCCGTCCAAAGCGACGATGACCGGCGGTTGCTTTACGGTCTGTTTCCGAAAAAACCAGCCCATTATTCGTGCCCTCCGTTACGCTACTTATTTACAAAGGATATTGTACTATTTTCACAGAGTTCTGTCAATAAGAAAGAAAAGTTCATAGTTTCTTCATGGGTGTTCGGGAAGTGCTTGCTATAATAAAATAAAGCAAAAGGTCGGTAAGGGGGTCGTCGGTAAAATGACGGTAGGTACAAAGGTGTTGCTGATCGTTAATCCTGTAGCGGGAAAAGCGAAGGGTCGCTCTGCTCTGTTTCCGCTCACCGAAACGCTGTGTCGCGAGGGGTATATTCCAACAGTCCATATCACCGGGGAGCGGGGGGATGCACGGCGAGTTGCTCAGAAATTGGCTTCCTATCACGATCTGGTGATCTGTTGCGGCGGAGATGGCACGCTGAATGAGGTGATAGATGGAATGCTGGCATGTGACAAGCAGGTACCGCTTGGGTATATACCTGCGGGAAGCACGAACGATTTTGCCAACAGTCTGCATTTGAAAACACAGCCTGCGGCGGCGTTGCGTGAAATTCTTGACGGCCGTGACGATGCCATGGACGTTGGTTTTTTTAACGATACGCGTCATTTCTCGTACATTGCTTCTTTCGGCATGTTTACGGCTGCCTCCTATAACGCATCTCAAACCACTAAAAACGCGCTGGGCCATTTTGCGTATTTGTTGGAAGGCAGTAAAGAGCTGTTTTCCGTACAGAGCCATCAGATCATTGCCCAAACGGCTGATGAGCGCTACGAGGGTGATTATCTGTTCGGCGCTGTATGCAACTCTACCTCAGTTGCCGGTTTGGTCAAACTCAATGCCGGAATCGTGGATATGAGTGATGGCTTGTTTGAGGTGATACTGGTGCGCCGTCCCATGAATCCCGCTGAACTTGCGCGTGTACTCAACTCGATCAATACGGCGGATTTTGATTCGGAGCTTTTTGATTTCTTTAAAGCGTCCGAGGTCACGTTTACTATGAAAAAGCCGCTGCCGTGGTCGTTGGACGGCGAGTATGCACAGGGTGCTGAAACGTTGACTGTCAAGAATATCCACAACGCCATCTTACTGCGTCATTAATACAAAACGAAGAATGCCGCCTATTTCCGTGATATTCTTAACGGAGAATTGGTGGGTGGGTATGTAACCGGAAGGTGTAAAAACCTTCCGGTTATTACTTTTATGCGGTTTTCACAGCGGGGTCTGCGAGGACTTCGATCGCAGGGATACCTTCCTGTTCGGAAAGTCGGAAGGCATAGTGTATGCAAAGGAAACTTTTGTCAAGGTAGGGTGAATGAGATAGGTGGGTTTGAGTATCAGAAAAGACACCGCTTTTTAACGGTGCCTTTCCGATTAAAATTCAACCGTGATCGTCGTACCTTTTCCAACCTTGCTATCGAGTTTGATCGTGCCTCCGTGATAGGCTACGGCGTGTTTGACGATAGAAAGACCAAGGCCTGTGCCGCCGGTTTCTTTGGAATGGCTCTTATCCACACGGTAGAAGCGTTCAA